>JAGBYN010000002.1 GCA_017628775.1 Bacteroidaceae bacterium
AAACTCTCACCTCGTAGGTTTCGTAAATTGCGGCGCGGGCGCCAAAGCCTTCTTTTTGATGGATGAGTCCTTCATTGAGCACCCACCCGCCTTGTTCGACGCTGACCCCAAAATCAAAGTAGGTTTTGTGGGCGTAGCGCTGGGTGATGAGTTGAGCGAACAAACCATCTAAAACGCCAAGGGCTCTTCCACTTTCGGTGGAAGCGATGTACTGCACATGCGCCACACGGTCGGTTTCAAACACCACAGCACCACCAAGGGGCTCGCCCTCAGCCGAGAACACCTGATGCAAACGGATATGATCGGGGAAAGCGGCGTGGAGCCTGAGGATCTCATCTAAACAATGCACGGGCTTCACCTGATGACGCTCCTGCAGATTCTGCGTGAGTACCGCCCAAAAGGCGGACCAGTCTTCATTCTCCTTGATCATCAGTGAGGCTTGCTCAAACACCTTGATTTTCCTGCGGCGCAAGGTACTGAACGGCAAGGGGTTGGCTAAGGGAATAATCGAGGTAAGCTTACACTGCGTGCGCTGAGCGCCATGTCTGAACAAGGCATAACGATCTTCCTCGCAGGGGTAGCTGGCGTAGAACGTGGGTACAGGACTATAAACCAATCGGCGCAAGGACGTTTGCTCGCGCAGATAATCCAGCAAGCAACGCATCATCGCAAGCATCTGCGATGCCGTGACCGACGCAGAGGTGATAAACCCGCCATACGTGAGTCCACGGTGGGTGGAGAGCACCTCACCCGCCTCCTCAGCGGGAAGCACCGCCAACAAACGACGGTCGGCGTAAAACAACAGCGAATGGTCCGTGAAACGGTCGGCATGGTAATCCATAAAATCGCGCTGCAGCAGGAAGGTGCCATTGCGCGACTGCGCCACAAAAGCATCCCACGTTTGTTTCATGTGGGGCTGATAACGCATGAGGGTTATTGAGGTTCTCATCCGACAGTATGATTGCCGACCACCGCCAGGAACTGTTCGTGGTCGTTAATGTATGTTTCTATTTGGTAACTTTCAGACGCCAACACCATCAACACCGCATCGGCGGTGAAGTCCGACAGCTCAATCCAGGTGTAGGGGGGCACATGCAAGCCCTGGTCCTTTTCACACAAACGGGTGGTGGTACGCCCCGACGCATCTTCAAGCACCACCGTCACCCCACCGTGCACCGCAATCAAAAATTCATGACACGACGTGCTGGCATGGTAACCGCGGCGCGCCCCTTCGGGCACCCCATGAATCCAATAGGCACGCTGCATCGTGAAGGGGAAGTCGCACTGTTCCTCGACGATGGTGAGCGAACCGCGAACGTCGGTATGGGTCGTAAGATGTTGCATACAAAGAACTTGTGAATTAACGTAGCGTCATCAACAGGAGGCTTTCAATTAGGGGGACGCCCAGCCCTGAACCGCGCCAAGCGACCAACGGACCGCGGGGCAGCGCAAATTTGAAGCAAAATAACCAATTAAATTTAATACCACCAAATATCCGCTGTAGTTTTTAACAGGGAGGCGATAGATGGTATAGGGACAATAAAGATTAATGCGATTAAGGAGCCGCTGCTCCTTAATCGCATTTTTTATATTGCTGTCCGATAAGGTTGTTGAGATTCTTGATGTTCTAGATTTTCTAGATGTTCTAGATTTTCTATAGATTCTATATTTTCTATAGATTCTATAGATTCTATAGATTCTATAAACGGATTGATACGATGGGTGCGTTGATCCACGACGGGCCGACACGGGGATCGGCCCCTACCTCTCAACTCACCACCACCTTGTGGCCAGCCACGATATATACGCCGGAGGGGAGGGGGATGTTGCGTTGGCCATCGACATCGCCACTGAAGACTTTGAGGCCAGAGGCGTTGTAGATCATCACGGGTTTGGGATTGGCAGTGAGGACTGCCACGCCTCCTTTGTGAGGTACCACTTCCAAGGCGTTAGCAGGTGCCACCTCTGCGGCTTCAATGCCCACCGTTTCCTTGGTGTTCTTCATGCCTTTCTTTTGATACACGCGCACCCAGTCGAAGCGGGTTTCGTAGGTATGCGATTCATCGGCGGGGGCTGCCCAGGAGCCGTTACCCACACTTTGGTTGAGAATCAAATGGAAGTGTTTGTTGAAGGGCCATTGACCTTTCTTGACATTTGCGGTGTTGCCACGGGTGTAGCGTCCCACCTCCTTACCATCCACATACCAGACTAAGGTCTTGGCATCCCATTCCAGGCGGTAGGTGTGGTAGCGACTGAGATCTACTGCGACATTAAAGCTTGATGTCGGATTGCCAGTGTTGCCTAAATTGTAGGTCCAGTTAGAGTGCACGGTGTGCCAAGAACGGTGTTGCGTGTCAATGGTTTCCCAAATATCGATTTCACCACAATTGGGCCAACCTTCACTTTGGTCCTCAGGCATCATCCAGAAAGCAGGGAAGTTGCCCGTCCAGGGGTTTGACAAGATACGGCCTTCAACAATACCATAGGTAAAGCCGAACTTACCATAGGATTTAATACCACCGGTGATCATCGGCACATTGTCGGTAGAGCGGTCGGGATTGGGAATAGCACGTGCCACCAAGTCGCCCCCTTGTTCATAAATCACCTCCTCGCTGTCGCTGAGCCAGCGGTTCCACGTTGCCCCATAACGCTGGCAACGCATCCACTTTTCAGAAGTGGGTTGTGAGAAATCGGGGGCATTAAACTCATCGCTAAACACCAATTCCCATTCGCTATCAGCACCTGCCACGAAGTTGGCATATACCTCAACCTCACCATTCAAGCAGGTTGCGGGCAGGAGTGCCTCGCCATTGTTGACCGCAAGCGTCGTGAGGTGCCACTGTTTATTACCATTGCTGTATTGCTCCTGATCGAGGTGATGGCCATGCTTCACCACCACATCGCCCTCCAACTCAAACCCAGGTGCAGCAGCTGCGAGCACAAGCTTCAGGTTTTCACCCAAGGGTGTAACCATTGTGGGGAGTGCTTGATGGTCGGGCGCAAAAAGATTACCATTGGTGGTGTGGAGCACGAGGCGCTTTTCTGTGCGTGTGATATTCAGCAGGGCATCAACCACTACCCCACCCTGAGCCAGGAGTTCAGACGAACCCAAGGGCGATGCGTTCTCCACATCCGCCTTTAAACGCATGCGGTAAACACCCTCGGGAAGGAGCTGGGGCACCTGGAACGCGGGGAGGTTCTTATTGGCACCTTCAACCTTCTCGCCAGCACTGTTCTTACCCTGATGCGCAGAGAATGAAACCAATTCACTGGACAGAGAAGGCAAGCCCTCGTCGGTAAACATCGGCGTAAACACGCCATCGTTATTGTAGTCAATATACAGGTAATAATTCAAACCTTCGAGCGCATCTGCCACACGCACCGTCATCGTCGTTGGGGCATAGAACGAACAATGGTCGGCAGTCAAATCCACATAAGCCTTATCGCTGTTGAGCGCCACCTTCTGCTGCGCCCCATCCACTAAGAAGATCAGTGTGCCGGCATAGGGCGTTGACAAGGGCGCTTCCGCATCAAAGGCAAGGGCATAGCCCGGTGCGTCGTCGGTCGTGGTTTTCTTCACAAACACAGCTTCAAGACGCACATCGCCATCCACCAACGCAGCGGGAATGGTGAGTTGATTATCCTTCATCAAATAAGCTGGAATCTCCGTGGTGTGGTATTGCGCCACACCATGCACGAACTCAGGTCCCGCCAATTCATGGCCATGACGCAAGCGAATCATATCCAGAGCGTAGCCCTCAGCAGGAGCCACCTTTACGGTGAGGTCCGTGCCAAAAGCAATGGTTTCAGGAAGAGGCTCACCCTGGAGTGTGGTAACCGCACCATGTTCTGCCACCACCTCAAGACTGCCCTCCGCCTTATGGACGTTCAGGGCAATGTCGCAAATCGCACCCCCATTTCTCAGGATGCCATTGCCATCCTCCGCACGACCAGCAGGATCGATGGACGCCCAGTCAATCTTGTAGCGCATCATGTAAAAACCAGGCTTTAGATCAGCGGGCAACACAAAAGACGGGGGATTAAGCACATTGGAATCGTGAACGCGCTCACCCTTACTGTTGTAGCCCTCGCCTGAGTTCAACACAGGTTCTGCATAGGAAAACGCCATGATATCGCTACCCTCGGGAATCGTACCGTCGGCATTGAGCGTGGCGTCGAACACGCCGTCCTGACCGCGATCGAGATACACAAAACCATTCATCCAGGTACCGGAAAAGCCAAAGAGCGAGGTGAGCGTCTCACCGGCCTTTGCTGAGAACGATGCCTCACGAATGGCGCTATACACCTTCAGGGGCGTGGGGAGCTGGTGCGTTTGTGCGCCATCGGCGGAGCCATTCAGCGAAATACTGTTTAAGCGCCTGCTGGCATGGGTGTAGTCCTGCGAGCGATCAAACACAATGGGGTAATCTTCAGCTATCGCTGGCACAGCGAAGAGCGACAGTCCCAGGAAAACAATAGAGGAGATAATACTTTTCATATACTTAAGATTATTAGAAGCTATAGAAGCTATAGAGACTATAGAGACTATAGAAATTATAGCCATTCGATTCTATATTTAAAACATCGCATCCTTTTGCTTTCTTGTTCTTTTCAAGAATTAGATACTATAAATCAATCAAGTTTTTTTATTTTCAAGAATTTGAGAATTAGAGAATTTTTTATTCATCATGATGAATTTATTAATTGACATACACTGCGAAGCCTAATTCTCTAATTCTCTAATTCTAGACATTTATTGATGCACTGCATTGACGAAGTCTGGAGCGGCCCTACAAAGGTAGGACATTTTTGCTAAATTACCAAATTGACAGGTGAAGTAAACAAAGCTGTAAAACAAGGGTTTATATGATATTTATCAAGCGTTTAGGCTCCGTTTTTAACAAAATTACGGTTTAACGAAAGTTTCATGTGAAAAAATTTGTTTGGATTTCTGAAAAAGTCGTAATTTTGAAGAGAAATAGCAACCTTTTTATTCTATGGAAACGTTTTTTCAGAGTCATGCCTATTTGATTGAACACACGAACTTGCCCGTTCGTCGTGCCTTGATGGAGTCAATTGATTGGAGTTATCGATTGATTGGCATCCGTGGTCCACGTGGTGTGGGACGCACTTCTTTCCTTTTGCAATACGCAAAGGATCATTTTGACGTCAGAATGCGTCAATGTCTTTACATCAACTGCAACAGCTTCTACTTCCAGGGTCGTGGTGTGGTTGAATTTGCTGGTAAGTTTGTGTCACAAGGTGGTTTGGTTTTATTGATGGACCAAGCTTTCAAGCTCAACAATTGGAGAGAACAATTGTGTGAGTGCTACCACAAATACCCCAGATTGCGCATTGTATATACCACCACTTCGGTTCCCCAAGAAGGCAGCGAAGACGATGAATTGTCACGCCTTGCACGCACCTACGTGCTTCACGGCTTCTCATTCCGTGAATACGTGAACCTTCAGACAGGTAATGATTTCCGCTCATACAGCATTGATGAAATTCTGAACAACCATGAGCAAATCCTTAAAACGATTTTGCCCAAGGTGCGCCCATGGCAGTACTTCCAAGAATACTTGCACCACGGTTACTTCCCCTTCTTCCTGGAAAGCCGCAACTTCACAGAAGCCTTGCTGAAGGCCATGAATAATATGATTGAAGTGGATGTGCTCTTCACCAAGCAGATTGAGTTGAAGTACCTTTCACGCCTCAAGAAGTTGCTCTACCTCCTTGCTGTGTCGGAAGACCCCGCACCAAACGTCAGCCGATTGGCTGAAGAGATTGGCACGAGCCGTGCAACGGTGATGAACTACTTGAAGTGCCTTGAAGAAGCGCGCTTAATCAACATGGTGTATCGCGAAGGCGACCAAACCGCCAAGAAGCCTGCAGCAGTTATGATGCACGACACCAACCTGCTCTATGCGGTGTACTCACCCAAGATGGACGATCAGTTGATTATGGAAACCTTCTTCGTCAACACTTTATGGCGCCACCACCAAGTGCGCAAGAAACGCCGTCCAGGTGCCTACCAAATCAATGGCACAACAGACATTTGCGTGTGCGACCGCTCAAAGCGCATGAAGCAAAACAACAACATGTACTTTGCACGCTACAACACCGAAGTGGGCCACGACAAGGACATTCCACTCTGGCTCTTCGGATTCCTTTATTAAATATTGAATAAAAAAGAAGCTGAACCCGCAAGGATTCAGCTTCTTTTTTTGATTGGAGGGGATAGGAGGGGATAGAAATTATAGATTATATAGATATTATAGATGCTATAGATATTCTAGATGTTCTAGATGCTCTAGATAATCTAGACAATCTAGATTCAAGGCTGCTTTTAAGCGCCCTCAGCCCAACGCGCGACCCTAAAGACCTTAAAGACCCTAAAGACCTTAATGACCTTATCGCCAAAGCGCGACCAGCGCGCCCTCAAAGCGCGGCTTTTGCCATCCCTAACGCTGCCACATAGCCTGTGGTCCAGGCGGCTTGAAGATTAAAGCCGCCTGTGACGGCATCGATATCAAGGACCTCGCCTGCGAAGTACAGGTTCGGAATAACTTTACTTTCGAGTGTATTGGCTAAAACCTCGGAGAGGGCCACGCCACCACACGTAACAAACTCCTCACGGTGCGGATAACGCCCCGAAACGCGATAAACATCGGCGGTCAGGGTATTGACTAATTTATTCAGTCCTTTCTTGCCTAACTCTGCCCAAGGTTTCTCCAAGGGCAAGCCACTGCGTTGTAATAAATAATGCCACAGGCGCGATTGCAGGTTAAAGGGGCGCACACTGGAGAGTTGACGCTGCGCATACGACCCTGCCTGGGCTTGAAGTTCGTGCGTGACGATCTCCACATTGGTCTCTCCCACCCAATTCACCATAACCTCGGCCTCGTAATTCTGCTCTGCCAACAAACGTGCGGCATGCGAGGAGAGTTTCAGGGCGGCAGGACCACTCATGCCCCAGTGCGTGATGAGCAAAGGTGCCTGAACCTTGAAGTTGGTGCGGGGAATGGACAAGATAGCCTGTTCCACCACCACCCCCATCAACGCGGTGAGTTCGGCATGGGGAATGGTCAAGGTAAATAAAGAGGGTACGGGCGGCACAATGGGTTGGCCCAACTGCTGAAGCATATGGAGCAAGCCTTGTGGTTTGGGTTGCCCCCCAGCTGTAATTAAAACCATATCGGCAAGGCACGTCGGCTGGTTTTCGAAATCAAGTTCAAACGTGCTGTCGGGACATGTTCTTAGCGCCACCAGTTTATGGTGGGTGCACACCTTAACGCCCAGTCGGCGGGCTTCGTTTTGCAAGCAGAGGGTGATGCTGTGGGAATCCTGCGATACGGGAAACACGCACTGATCCTCCTGCGTGGTGAGCGCCACGCCATGGTCCTCAAACCATTGATAGGCATCTTCATGGTCGAACACCTTGAAAAGACGCTTCATCAATTGATGGCCGCGTGGATAAACGGACTTTAAATCGCGCACCTCCTCAAATGAGTTGGTACAGTTGCAACGTCCGCCCCCGCTCACCTCAACCTTTGCGAGGCATCGGCCTGCACGTTCATAAATAGCAACCGAATGGTTCGGACATTGTTCTTTTATGGCGATGGCTGCAAAAAAACCAGCAGCACCGCCACCAATGATTGCAATTCTCATAAGAAAGAGCAAAGAGTAATTGTCTCTATAATTGCTATAGCATCTATAAAATCCTATAGCATTCCCAATAATGATTAACGGTTAACGACGCCGGCGTCGTTAACCGTTTTATTTTATTCGTGTTCTTCCAAGAATTTCTTAGCTTCGATGGCCGCCTTACAACCACTTGCTGCGGCGGTGATGGCCTGACGGTAAAGGGGATCGGCAACGTCGCCAGCCGCAAACACACCTGGTACGTTCGTTACAGGTGTTTGACCTTCGGTGATGATATAGCCAATCTCATCGGTATTCACCCAGGGCTTCACGATGTCGCTGTTGGGCTTATGGCCAATAGCCAAGAAGAAACCATCGATTTGAATGTCCAACATCTTTTCTTCGGCAGTGCCCTTCTTATACACGAGGTGAGCACCCTCCACGCCGTTGTCGCCAAAGAGGCCCACGGTGTTGGTGTTGAACAATACTTCAATCTTAGGATTGCTGAATACACGGTCCTGCATCGCCTGAGAAGCACGCAAATAATCCTTGCGCACAATGAGATAAACCTTCTGAGCAAGACCAGCAAGGTAAGTAGCTTCCTCGCAAGCGGTGTCGCCACCACCGACCACAGCCACCGTCTTCTTACGGTAGAAGAAGCCATCGCATGTGGCACAGGCACTGACGCCCTGACCACGGTATTTTTCTTCATCAGCCAAACCAAGGTACTTGGCAGAAGCACCAGTAGCCACGATCAGCGTTTTGCACTGCACCTGAGTATCGTCGTCGAACGTGATGGTGAAGGGGCGCTGACTCAAATCGGTCTTCACCGCAATGGCTGTGCGGATCTGAGTGCCGAAGCGCTCACACTGCTGACGAATCTCATCCATCATTTGGTTGCCATCAACACCTTCGGGATAGCCTGGGAAATTTTCAATTTCAGTTGTTGTGGTTAACTGACCACCGGGTTGGATACCTTCGTAAAGAACAGGCGACAAACCTGCGCGACCAGCATAGATACCTGCGGTGTAGCCAGCAGGACCAGAACCTAAGATCAAACAATCAATTAATTCCATATTTTCTGATTTTTAAATATTTACATGTTATCGGAGGTCGATCACCTCAAAGTCGGGATAGTTCTTGGGGTTGAACACAAAAGCATCCTGCGCTACCTTTTGGTTTTCGCGGTAGCTGTTGATGTCAATGTTCATCCATTGCTTGCCCTTGCGGAGCTTAACGTAATAGGGGCGTTTCTGACTTTTGTCGATACACACAATCAACTCCTGTACGGAAGCTTTCTTGGATTGGGCGGTCATCTTTACCTCATGGGCGCCACGTCCGCTATGGGTGGTGTTTTTCATGTTGAGCGCATACCCTTTTTGATAGAGGGTCATGAAATACATGGGATTCATGGCCTGGATTTCCTCGGGCGTGGGGTGGCTGACATTAACTTCATTGCTGCCCTGGTAAATGGTCCATAATGTGGTGCCGTCGAACCAGGCTTGAATGACATTGGTCTTGAGCGCGAATTGTTCGCCCTTCAAGGTAATGGTGCCCGTTACGGTCTGAGCACCTTCCATGCCTCCTGCAGCGGTGAATGCCACGACAGTGCCACTGCTCTTTTGAAAGCGCTGTGCGGTTTCGTTAAGTATGTCCTGAGCTGTCTGAGCCCAAGCATGGGCGCTCATCAATAGCCAGGCGGCTATAATTAATAGGTATTTCTGCATCATAAACTTATTTTTAAAGAGGTTCTATAGTTTCTATAGCATCTATAGCATCTATAGCATCTATAAATTCTAAAGCGAATTGAGCTTCACTTCCAGCTCCGCCAGATCGGCGCAATAGACTTCGCGGGGCTTGGCGCCGCGTGTGGGACCTACGAGGCCCACCTTTTCCATTTGGTCCATGAGGCGACCGGCACGGTTGTAGCCTATTTTGAAGCGGCGCTGAATCAAGGAGGTTGAGCCTTGCTGCGTCGATACGATTTCGCGTGCGGCATCGGCAAACAGAGGGTCGAGACTGCCAGAGTCAAAGCCCTCGCTGCCACCTGCACTGCCACCGTCCTCAACAGGCGGTTCAGGCAATTCAAACGCACTGACGTAGCTTTGCTGACAAGCGATGTGCTGACAGATCTGTTCCACCTCGGGCGTATCCACAAAGGCACATTGCACACGCGTTGGGGTGTTGCCCGCTAAGAAAAGCATATCGCCCTTACCCACGAGCTGGTCGGCACCCTTACCATCGAGGATGGTGCGCGAGTCGATTTGCGACATCACCTTAAATGCCATACGCGCTGGGAAGTTGGCCTTGATGGTACCGGTGATGATATTGGTTGTGGGACGTTGCGTAGCAATGATCATGTGCATGCCCACAGCGCGCGCCAACTGAGCAATACGGGCGATGGGGAGTTCCACCTCCTTGCCTGCCGTCATAATCAAATCGCCAAACTCATCAATCACCACCACAATATAGGGCATGTAATGATGGCCGTGCTCGGGGTTGAGCTGACGGTCCACGAACTTGGCATTGTATTCCTTGATGTTGCGCACACGCGCTTTCTTAAGCAGATCGTAGCGTGTGTCCATTTCCTGACAGAGGCTGTTCAGGGTTTGGATGACCTTCGTGACATCTGTGATGATGGGATCGCCCTCGCCAGGAATCTTCGCCAAGAAATGATTTTCGATCGGCGCATAGATGGAGAATTCCACCTTCTTGGGGTCCACCATCACAATTTTGAGTTCGGCGGGGTGCTTCTTATAAAGCAACGAGGTGATGATGGCATTCAACCCAACGGACTTACCCTGCCCCGTAGCCCCTGCCACAAGCAAGTGGGGCATCTTGGCGAGGTCAACCATAAACACTTCATTGGTGATGGTCTTACCTAAGGCAATGGGGAGGTCGAACGTGGTGTCCTGGAATTTCTTGGAGTTCAGGATGCTCTCCATCGACACGATGAGGGGGTGCTGGTTGGGCACTTCAATACCGATGGTGCCCTTACCAGGAATGGGGGCAATGATACGCACACCGATGGCGGAGAGATTCAAGGCGATATCGTCCTCCAAATTGCGAATGCGCGCGATCTTCACCCCTGGCGCAGGCGTGATTTCATAAAGCGTGATCGTTGGACCAATGGTGGCCTTAATTGAAGAGATCTCAACGCCGAAGTTTTTCAACACTTCGGTGATGCGGTCTTTATTGGCCTTGAGTTCCACATCGTTCTGCATCAAATCGCCATCAGCATATTTCTTAAGCAACGAGAGCATGGGGTATTTGTAGAACTCCAAATCCTTCTTGGGATCGTAGGGTCCTTGAAGCTTAACATCCTCAACCGTGGAGCCATCGGCCTTCTCCTCGTGCACGCCGGCTTCAATGATAAAGTCCTGATCGTTCTTCTCTGGATTCAAAAACTCAACGATGGCTGGTTGTTCGGGTTCATCCCCCTCCTCTTCGGTCGGTTCCGCTTCTTCGTCTTCATCGTCCGACTCCTGAAGTTCATCGTCATCGGTCGATGCCGTTTGCGGTGTGTCTTCGGTCAGGGCAATTACCTCGCCTGTGGTTAAGTCCACCGTCAAAGGTCCTGCTTCAGTTTCCACCTGTTGCACGTCGCCTTCAACATCTTCGGCATCGGCTTCATCGCCGTTATCGTCCTGCTCAGCCTTTGGTTTACGCTTGGGCAAATGTTCCTTCACAAAGCTTGTTGGGTTTAAGAACGTGCGGATCACATGAAGCGCCTTTGAACTCATATAAACGATGTAGCACAAGGCCAAGGTCACACAAACCACGAAAGCACCCGTCACGCCCATTTGCTTCTCTAACAGGGCACGCACGTATTCGCCGTGCTCGCCACCCAAATAAAACGTGAGTGAATAAAACATTTGTTCGGGCAGGGTGTGGCACGCCAAAAGACTCAGCATGACGGACGACCACACCAACAATAACGTGCAGTGGATAAACGCCTTGAGCAACTTAATCTGATAGGCCTTGGTGCAACGCAAACCAATGAGCACGATATAGACTGGAATCAAAAAAGCACTAAATCCAAAACATTGCTGCATGAGGTAATGCGACAGCTTCGCTCCCCAGATGCCACACACATTCTTGGGCTGCTCAAGCAAACCACTTTCAATATTGGAAAGATCCATGTAGCCACTGCGGACATTCGAAACCATGGATACGAGAATAAATATCGCGATGGCAATGAGGATAAAACCAATAGCGCTATGGAACTTTTCACTCTTCAGGATATTGAGTAAATTGTCGCCAAGCACTTTCTGAAGGAGTGTACGATCGTCGTTCACCACCTTCTTGGTCGCAGATTTTGCAGGTTTATTTGGTGTATTTTTTGAAGCCATATAAGTTTTTGGATTTGAACTACAAAATTACAATTTATCTTCGAAAGTATCTAAGATTTAAGATGAAATTAGAAAAGAGTTGAGAGTTGAGAGAGGAGAGTTGAGAGAGGAGAGTTGAGAGAGGAGAGTTGAGAGTACAGAGTACAGAGAACAGAGTACAGCTGCCGTGCGGTTTGAAATTCCCTTGCTTCAGGGGCTTTGCTTTCTTTTCTTTATCTAGAATTTGAGACGGTTTGATGAGCTTGCGAATAATTTGAGACGGTTTGATGAGAGTAATCGAATAATTTTTGCTCACGATGTGAGCCCATGCGGCATGGTTGGAAAGTTGATAGTTTAGAGTTTAGAGAGGAGGTCGCGCAAGAAATCGTTAGTCCGCATGGCAAGATGCCGAAGGTATCTCCGCTCTGTAACCGCGGTGGTTGGCGCTGAGCGCCTACCCCCGGTCCCAACAGAACCC
>JAGBYN010000021.1 GCA_017628775.1 Bacteroidaceae bacterium
CATTTACGATTACACAGAATTTCTTTTTTTTTGAACACGAACTGAAGGTTTCGCAAGTCAATTATTCGAATTGCACGCTACAAGTTTAGAGCGTAATTCGTGTTCCCAAGAGAAAGTATATTCGCTTTTGTAGTTTGCTTCGTTAAGCAACTTGTTATTTTATTGCTCCGCCCTGCAAAATGCCGAAGGTGTCTTTGCTCTGTAACTGCGGCGGTTGGCGCTTGCGCCTGTTCCTGGATTAAAAAGTGAAGCAGGTGTGTTTTTTTATTGCACTGAGCCAGTCGAGGCGCAAAAATTTTTTTTACGTGTTTATTTTATTCAAATCCATCGTTTGCATTTCTTCCACATGCCGCCCCGTATGCCACGAAATCGTGTTTACCCCTGGCGCCAATAAAAGTTTTTAGGCAAAGCTTTTTGTCGTTTCAAAAGAATGGGGTATTTTTGTGTGATTATATGCAAAAACGATTAACGCAAAATGAATGTTACTTTTAGAATAGAATACAAGGTTCAGGCCAACGAACAGTTGGGCGTTCGCCTTTCCCCAAATGCAAAGCCCTTGGTGCTTTCTACAGCCGATGGTTATCAGTGGGAGGGTACGTTTGATTTGAACTTGAATGAAAACACGCTGTTTGAATACCGATACGTGGTGGTGCTTGGCGGCGAAGTGATACGCGAAGAATTGGGGCGCATCCCTCATTGCGTGCTGCCAGCACATCGCGGTGGCTGCACGCTTGTGATTAGCGATCGTTGGCGTGACCTTCCTTATGCCTCTTATTTGTTTAGCTCGGCGTTCTCCGCTCAGGAATTGGCTTGCCAACCAAAGTTTGACGCTGATCGGGCGGGGGCGGTGGTGGTGCGTGCGCTCTGCCCGTCGTTATCCAAGCAAGGTTTGCGCTTGATGATGGTGGGCGAAGGTGCCCTTCTTGGTGAATGGGTGCCCCAGCGCGGTTTGCCCATGACTGAGGTCCGTCCGAATGTTTGGCAGGCGGTGCTTCCGCCCGAAAGGCTGAGTGATGTTGGCGCTTATAAATTTGTGTCGATTCACGCCAAATCCTTAGAGGTTGCGGAATGGGAGGGTGGCGAAAACCGTCGGTTGTTCGTGCCCAACACCGAAAGTGGGGCCTACTATTATTTACGCGAACAAGAGGTTTATTTCCCTTCAACCCATATCCGAGTTGCGGGTACGGCAATTCCCGTGTTTTCATTGCGTTCGGAAGGTAGTCAGGGCGTTGGTGACTTCGGCGACTTGCGCCAAATGGTGGATTGGTGCTTGAAAACCAAGCAACGCGTGCTTCAGATACTGCCCATAAACGACACTACGGCAACGCACACGAAAGCCGATTCATATCCCTACAACAGCATTTCTATTTATGCCTTCCATCCCATGTACATCGACCTTCGACAATTGGGCGGCTTGAAGGATGCGCAATTGGAAGAGCAATTCCAACAGCGTTTTCGTGCTTTGAACGCCTTGTTGATGGTCGATTACGAGGCTACGAACATCGCCAAGCGCGAATATCTGCGCTGTTTCTTTGAAGAACAAGGCGAGGAGGTGATGCAAAGCCAGGACGCCAAGCAATTTGTGAAGGACAACAACTCGTGGTTGTTGGCATATGCTGCGTTTAGTTACTTGCGCGATCAATACAATACCTCCGACTTCCGTGCGTGGCCCCAATATTCAACCTATAATGCTGAGGAGGTTGAGCGTTTGGCACGGAACAACAAAAACGTGGCGTTCTATTGCTTTATGCAATACTTGCTGCATCAACAACTGAGTGCGGTGAGCCAGTATGCCAGTGAAAAAGGCATTATTCTGAAAGGCGATATTCCCATTGGCATCAGCAGATGTAGTGTTGAGGCTTGGGTGGAACCCCATTACTTCAATATGAATGGCCAGGCAGGTGCGCCACCCGATGCTTTTTCTGCAAACGGACAGAACTGGGGCTTCCCAACCTACAATTGGGACGTGATGCAGCGCGATGGCTATGCGTGGTGGCAACGTCGTTTCAAAAAGATGTCGGAGTACTTCACTGCCTACCGTATTGACCATATCTTAGGGTTCTTCAGAATCTGGGAAATACCGACGCATTCTGTTCATGGCCTGCTGGGGCAGTTCGCGCCTGCATTGCCCTTGAGCAAGGACGATGTGCATGAAAAAGGTTTGAATCTGGACTGGGACGAATTGGTGACACCCTGGATCGACGATGCTTTGATTTACTCGATCTTTGGCAGTCATGCACCTTATGTTCAAACCACCTTCCTACAGCAGAACGCCGCCAATAAACGTTGGCGTTTAAAGGACCATTGCGACACACAGCGAAAGATTGTGGCGTTGCCC
Source organism: Bacteroidaceae bacterium (assembly GCA_017628775.1). The sequence continues at coordinate 2,339 of JAGBYN010000021.1, forward strand.
ATAAGCGATGGCTATGCTCCTGATGCATGGGCTGAAATTATTGAAGGCTTGATGCAATTAACGAATAACGTGCTTTTCGTTGTTGACCGTACGGACGCCACGAAACTGCATCCGCGTATTTTGGCACAAACGGCCCCCGTGTTCCAACGCTTGACGTGGCAACAACGCGAAGCTTTCATTGAAATTCACGACCACTACTTCTACCATCGTCACAATCAATTCTGGTACGAACAGGCGATGAAGAAATTGCCAGCCTTACTCAATGCCGCACCGATGTTGGCGTGTGGCGAGGACCTCGGCATGGTGCCCGATTGTGTGCCCTGGGTGATGAATGAATTGCAGATCCTGAGTTTGGAGATTCAGCGCATGCCCAAAGCGATGGGTGCGGAGTTCGGCGCGCCATGGGCTTATCCTTATCGTTCGGTTTGTACCCTTTCAACGCATGATATGGCCACTTTACGTGGCTGGTGGCAAGAGGATGAAGCTTTAACGCGCCGCTTCTACCACACGCAGTTGGGACATGGCGAACCCTATCCCGTGAAGGCAGAGTCATGGCTTTGTCAGGAAATCGTGCAACGTAATTTAGAGGCCCCCTCAATCTTTGCAGTGATGGCGCTTCAGGATTGGTTCTCAATGGACGATAATTTGCGTTACCCTAATCCTGATGCTGAGCGCATTAATGTGCCTGCAAACCCCAACCATTATTGGGGCTACCGCATGCATGTGACTTTAGAGGACTTAATGGCGCAAGATGAATTTAATGAGTTCCTGGCAGAATTATTTGTACGTACACAACGTGCGAAGTAGGGGAACTTGATAGTTGAACATTAAAAAACAACGTATGACTTGTAAATCGATATTGAGCGCTTTAATCGCGTTGATATTGTGCGCGCCATTATGTGCACAAGAAAAAATAAAGGTAGCGTGTGTGGGTAACAGTGTGACCTATGGTTATAAGGTGCCTAACCGTGAGACGAATGCCTATCCAGCACGTTTGCAAACGATGCTTGGTGAACAGTTTGAAGTGCAGAACTTTGGTCATTCAGGGGCAACATTGCTACGCAAGGGGCATCGTCCTTATATGTCGTTGCCTGAATTTAAAAATGCGATGGCGTTTCAAGCTGATTTGGTGGTGATTCATTTGGGCTTGAATGATACTGACCCCAGAAACTGGCCCAATTACCGTCAGGAATTTGTGGCGGATTACCATGCCTTGATTGATTCTATGCGTGTGGCAAACCCCAAGGCAAAGATTTGGATTTGCAGAATGACCCCAATTTCGCACGACCATCGCCGCTATTTGAGTGGCACGCGCGATTGGCATGCACAAATCCAGAAAGCCATTGAGCAAGTGGCAAAGGGTTATGACGATATTGAAGTTATTGACCTTTTCGAACCTTTCCATGCACGCTACGATCTTTTCCCCGATGCCTTACATCCTGAAGTGGAAGGTGCAGAAATGCTGGCGAAGATTGTATATGCTCATCTCACGGGTGATTTCGGCGGTTTGCAGATGCCAACTTATTTTTCGGACAACATGGTGGTGCAACGTGATGCACCGATTGCGATTAGCGGAAAGGCGAATGCAGGCGAACGTATAAAAGTGACGTTTGCAGGCAAGAAGCAAAAGACCGAGGTGGCGAAAAACGGCACATGGCAAGTTACGTTTGATGCAATGCCAGCCGGTGGACCTTATGAACTTTGTGTGTATGCGCAAAGCGACACCTTGAAATATACCAATGTGTGGCTCGGTGATGTATGGGTTTGTTCCGGACAGTCCAATATGGAATTTCCTTTAAGCTCTGCCATTGACGGTCCTGCCGATGCCAAGGCGAAGGGCAACAATCCTCGTTTGCACCTTTTCCACATGCAACCCATCGCCACAACTTACGATTTCCAATGGGATGAAGCTACTTGCGCCGCAACAAACCGCAATGAGTTTTATAAAGGTTTGAAGTGGACGATGAGCGACGAACAAAGTGCACTTAAATTCTCTGCCATCGCTTTCCATTTTGGTCAGGTCCTGACGGATAGTTTAAGCGACCTGCACGTAGGGTTGGTATTGAATGCTGTGGGCGGATCAACTACTGAAAGTTGGATTGACCGTGCTACGTTGGAATATGAATTCCCTCAAATTCTGTATCAATGGACAAAGGGCGATTTCGGTCAGGAATGGGCGCGCCAACGTGCTTTGCGTAATATATCAGCCAGTAAAAATCCAATGCAGCGTCATCCATTTATGCCCCACTACCTTTTTGATGCAGGTATGCGTCCTTTAAAGGGTATGGCGTGCAACGGTGTGTTGTGGTATCAAGGCGAATCCAACGCGCATAATGTTGAGTTGCACGAAAATCTTTTTGAATTGCTTCAAAAAAGCTGGCGTAAGTTCTTTAAACATGAAGATTTGCCCTTCTACATGGTTCAGTTGTCCAGCATCGCGCCTCGCCACAGTTGGCCTCATTTTAGAGATAGCCAGCGCCGTATGGCTCAGCGCTTGCCACACACGTATATGGCGGTAAGCAGTGATGTGGGCGATTCGCTCGATGTTCACCCCCGCAATAAGAAAACTGTGGCGGGGCGCTTAGCGCTGAGTTCGCTGAAGCACACGTATCAATTTAATCTTACAGCTTCAGGTCCAGAGTACGTGTCGCACCAATGCTACAAAAATAAGGTTGTGGTTCAATTTGCGCATGCCGATGGTTTGAAGACCCGTGCCGATCAAGCACTTTGTGGTTTTGAGATTGCAGCCGAAGATGGGCTTTTCTATCCTGCACAAGCTGTGATTAAGGGCACAACAGTCGTTGTTTCTTCGCCTTCAGTAAAACAACCACGTTACGTGCGTTACGCTTGGACGCCTTTTGCCAATGCTGCTAATTTAATCAATGGTGCAGGTTTGCCCGCGAGCACGTTTACAACCGAGGAATTTTAAAGATAGAATCGACCTGAAAGAACAACGTTGAAAGGTTATGGCTGTAACCTTTCAACGCTGTTGTATTCCAATAAGAAAGATAATATTTGCGAAAAATCAATTGTTTATGTCTATAACATCCCTTGTACGCCCTTTTTTCCTGCCGCGTACCTATGAAATTGATAAATACGCCACTCAGGCTGAAACGATTCAGCGTAAAGTGTTGAAGCATTTGCTTCATCGAGCATCAAACACAGAGTGGGGTGAAAAATACGATTATGCTCATACGAACGACTATGAAACCTTTGCCAGTCGTGTGCCTTTAAATAACTACGATACGCTCAAAGATGATATTGACCGCATGCGTCAAGGACAAGCCAATGTGCTTTGGCCCGGACGTGTGAAATGGTATGCCAAGTCATCGGGCACAACAAGCGATAAAAGTAAATTTATTCCAGTTAGCCAGGAGTATTTAAAGGACACACATTACCGAGGTGGTGCGGATGTCGTGGCGTTGTATTTGCGCAATCGTCCCGATAGCCGTGTGTTTGATGGTCGCGCCCTGATATTGGGTGGAAGCCATGCGCCCAACTACGACACGAAGGATTCCTTGGTGGGCGACCTCTCGGCCATCCTTATTGAGAATATCAATCCTATTGTTAATTTATTGCGTGTGCCAAAGAAGGAAGTGGCGCTGTTGTCGGATTTTGAAGAAAAACGCGACCGCATTGCTGCGTATGCCAAGGATAAGAATGTGACGAACATTTCAGGTGTTCCTTCATGGATGATGGCAGTGATTCGCCGCACACTTGATATCACTGGTAAGACCGACCTGTCGGAGGTGTGGCCTAATCTCGAGGTGTTCTTCCATGGCGGTGTTGCTTTCACACCTTATCGCGAACAATACCGTAAATTAATTACCTCGTCGCGCATGCAGTACATGGAAACCTACAATGCTTCGGAGGGCTTTTTTGGTATTCAAAATGACCCATCGGACCGTGCCATGTTGTTGATGCTCGACTATGGTGTGTTCTATGAGTTTATTCCACTTGAGGAAGTAGATAATCCCAATCCACGCGTCCTTCCTTTATGGGAAGTAGAGGTGGGCAAGAATTATGCCATTGTGATTTCTACATCATGCGGTCTGTGGCGTTATCAAATTGGCGATACTGTGCGCTTCACGTCAGTCAACCCTTATAAGTTTGTGATTTCCGGACGTACCAAGAGTTTTATCAATGCCTTTGGCGAGGAACTTATTGTGGATAATGCCGAACAAGGTTTGCAAGAGGCCTGCCGCCTTACTGGAGCCCAGGTAAAAGAATATACCGCAGCCCCTGTATTCATGGATGCTGAGGGTAAGTGTCGTCATCAATGGGTGATTGAATTTTCACGTGAACCTCAAAATCCCGAAGAGTTTGCGACGCTTCTGGATCAAGCTTTGCAGCGCGTTAATTCGGATTATGAAGCCAAGCGTTATAAAGATCTGACCCTCCAACCCCTGCAGATGATTGTGGCACCCAACGGACTTTTTGATTCTTGGCTTAAGAAAAAGGGAAAGTTGGGCGGACAGCATAAGGTGCCTCGATTGGCTAATAACCGAGACATCATGGAAGAAATCCTCAAGGAGTTAAATGAAGTCAAATAATTCAGTTGTCGGAATATATGATTACTAAAGGAATACAACCTGTGCAGAAGTTATTGTTCCCCCTCAAGAAAACCGTTTTGGGGATCTTGCTTTGTGGGGCGATGATGGGTTGTAACTATGCAGATGATGCTGTTCAAATTGAAGGGAGTATCAAAAATATTCGACAGGCAGAATTGTTTTTGATCTCCGATATGGGCGCAACGCAGCGCATTGATACCATTTATGTCAAGGATGGTGAATACAGTTATCAGCGTAAGTTGACAGAAGGAGAGATATTAACCTTGCTGTTCCCGAATTACTATGCACTGCCCATCGTTGCTTATCCTGGCGATGAACTGCGCATTAAAAGCGATGCGACGCACTTGGCACAAACGATTGTGAAGGGTAGTGTGGATAATGAACTGCTCACTGATTTTCGGATTGCTATGGAGGGAAAGAGCGAAGAAGAACAGAGCTTGGCGGCGCAACAATTTATTTACGATAATGTGACCACGCAAGCCGCAATAGTACTTTTCAGACGCTATTTCGTGCAGCAAAAGGATATCGTTGTTGCCGAAACCATGCCCTTGCTCGATACCTTGACTAAAGTGATGCCCGATAATGTGGCCCTGCGTGGATTGTCGCAGTTGGTGCAATTACGCATGCAAACCCTTGAAGGGCAGTCTATTCCAAATATAGAAGAGGTGACCATGGCTGGCGATACGGTTCGTACAGAGCAGTTCCTCGGCAAACCCACCGTCTTTACGTTTTGGGCTTCATGGACCAAGGACCACCGCACATTTGTCAGAACGATGTCGCAGTTGGAACGTGATTTTGCAGATAAGGTGAATTTCTTGCATGTGTCGCTTGATGCTTCGCGCAAGAACGTTCGGAGTGTACTGCGTTACGACACGCTGACAGCTCCTGTCGTTTGCGATCAAGAAGCATTGTCTTCACCTCTGATGTCAGCCTTTGGTATTAATCAAGTGCCACAAATCTTAATTGCAGACAAGGATGGCAAGTTCTTAAAGAAAGACGTGTCGGTGCATCAATTAAAAGATGAATTAAATAAAATTGTGGAGTAGTTAGCTCTTTGAACATTCAATAATTAATTTGAAATATGCTTGCAAAAACGATTACAGCAACGGTTAATGGATTGAATGCGGAATGCATTACCGTCGAAGTCCATACCTCCACTTCAGGGAAGTCGGAGACGTTTATGGTGGGCTTGCCTGATAATGCTGTAAAGGAAAGTCGTTCGCGCATTTATGCGGCTCTGAATACCTCTTCTTTTTTCTTGCCCCAACCCCAAATCACAACCATCAACCTGGCCCCTGCCGATGTTAAAAAAGAAGGTACGGGCTATGACTTGCCTGTGGCTATAGGGTTGTTAGCTGCTGCTAAAATCGTGTCGTTAGAACGCCTTTCACGATTTATGCTGGTGGGCGAGTTGGGCTTAGATGGTTCTATCCGAAGCATCCGAGGCGCTTTGCCGATTGCAATCCGAGCACGAGCTGAGCATTTTGAAGGATTAATCGTGCCCGAAGCCAATGTGCGTGAGGCTGCTGTGGTGAACAACCTCAAGGTTTACGGGGCGTCAACCCTTGTTGATGTGGTTAAGTTCTTGAACGGAATGGATACCCTTCAACCTTGCGAAATCAATACACGCGAGGAATTTTACAAAGCACAAACGGAAACCCAACTGGACTTTGCCGATGTCAAAGGACAGGAATTTGTGAAGCGCGCCTTTGAAATTGCAGCGGCTGGTGGGCATAATATGATTCTTGTTGGGGCACCAGGTTGTGGTAAGAGTATGATGGCTAAGCGCTTGCCTTCGATCCTGCCGCACTTGTCATTGGCGGAGAGTCTGGAGACGACCCAAATCCATTCCATTGCCGGCAAACTTGATGCCTCGTCCACGTTAATTGCTAAGCGTCCGTTTCGTGCGCCACACCACACCATCTCCGATACGGCTTTGATTGGTGGGGGTACGACTTTTCAACCAGGCGAAATCAGTTTGGCGCACAATGGCGTTTTGTTCCTGGACGAACTTCCTGAGTATTCACGTAATGCGCTTGAAACGTTGCGCCAACCCTTAGAGGATCGCACCATTACCATCTCGCGCACGAAATACCGCACCACATTGCCTTGTTCCTTTATGCTTGTGGCAGCCATGAATCCCTGTCCCTGTGGATTTTATAATCACCCCACACGACATTGTGAATGTTCGCCAGGACAAATTCATCGTTACATGAATAAAATCTCTGGACCATTGTTGGACCGTATCGACCTGCAGTGTGAAATCATGCCGTTAAGTTTTGAAGAAATGCAAACGGCAAGGGCCGGAGAGCGTAGCGAGGTGATTCGCCAGCGTGTTATCCAAGCCAGAGCTTTGCAAACGGAACGATTTAAAGACGAACCGCACATTCACTGTAATGCACAGATGAATGAGAAACTGATGGCGCGTTATTGCGCTTTAGATCAAGACTCTACCGATTTACTGCGCACAATCATGGAGCGCCGACAATTATCAGCGCGTGCCTATACCCGAATCCTGAAGGTGGCACGCACCATTGCCGATCTTGATGGCGAACCGCAAATCAAAAGTCAACACATCTCTGAAGCTGCAAGCTATAGAAATTTAGACCGCAGCGATTGGGGTGAATAATAAATGTTATATAGTATGAATAAGAAAACGTTATTTGTTTTAGTCAGCGCATTTTGTGCGTTGGTAGGGTGTTCCTCTTCACAGAATAAAGAAGCGGAAGAAACTGTTAATCAAACTTCAGCCTATGATGGTGAAATCAACAAGCATCCCTATGTTGATTTAGGTTTGAGCGTATTTTGGTCGCCCATGAATGTGGGTGCAGAAACAGCTGCTGAGTGTGGCAAATATTTCGCTTGGGGCGAAGTGGATACCGCAAAGGTTGAATTTACTGTTGAGAATGCAACGACGTTCAATAAGTCGTATGCACGTGAGATGCAAGGTAATATCGACCATGATGCGGCACGTTATCTGTGGCGTCACACTTGGCGCATGCCTACAAAAGAGGAAGTCGCTGAATTGATAGAGAAGTGCGTATGGCATAAGGATACGCTGGATAATCGTATGGGCTACACCATTGAAGGTCCTAATGGTAAAACCATTTTCTTGCCAGCATGTGGTCAAATGTTTGTAGAGCTTGAAGCACCCGATTCATGTACGCAAGAGGGCTTTTATTGGACAGGCTCTCACACCAAAGGACGTGCTGAAAAAGAAAAAGCATTTGCATTAGTGTTTGGTGTTGCCGATAGTGCAACCGTAGAAGAATTGCCACGTTACACCGGCTTCTGTATTCGTCCTGTTTCAAACAAGTAATTGATAAAATAAAGAGAGCATTTTGCAAAACCATGTGCAAAATGCTCTCTTTGTGACCTATGGGTCAAATTGCAGGATAAGACATGGAGAGTCCCCCGATAAACACAGTATGTTTGAGGATTTCAAAATTTTCAGGAACAAAATTGAGCATCAAAACTGTTCAATAGGTCAAATTGCAGGATAAAACATATCAACTTCCTCGATAAATACTAACTTTTGGAGTAATTGAAAATCTCTAAAACACGTTAGTATGAACAAGA
>JAGBYN010000022.1 GCA_017628775.1 Bacteroidaceae bacterium
ACCCAAATTACCTCCAACTTAGTTTCTACTAACTCACTTCTAATTTGTGAATATAGCAGTTGCCCGAAGCGTAGTTCGGCATTATAAAACATAAGTCTACTCCTATATTTTTCAAAAAAATATCCACATCCCCATTTATCGGAGATGTGGATTTAATGTATAAAAAAAGTGCCGTTTAAAACTTTTTACCCAGCAACAATAAAACCATATAGAATAGGAAATCTAAAATTGTCACAAGGCGACATCAGCGGGGGTGTTACCAATTTTTCTCAAGGTTTTTAGGACGTCGATTTTTCATGGCCTTATCCACCTTTTCCTTAGCACGCTTCTCGGCTTGCTTTGCGAGATTGAGCAATTGCTGGGTTTGCTTGTCGTCTTTTTTCTGTTGCTCTTCAGTTTGTTGCTGTTGCTGGTCCTCATTCTGCTGCTGGTCCTGTGACGCATCTTGCTGCTGCTCGTCTTGTTGCTGACTTTGTTGCTGACTATCCTTTAATAGTTTTTGACACAGAGCGAGGTTGTAGCGCGTATTGTTATCAGCGGGATTAAGGCGCAATGCCTGCTTATAATGGTCAATGGCGGTACGCAGATGTTGTTGACGCTCATCTTCCTTTGTGGACGACATGGCAGAGGCTTGGTAAACATATCCTTGATTGTGGAGTGCCATAGCGGTCAGCGTGGTATCAGCTGAACTTTGTTTGACCTTCTCAAAATAGTCAAGTGCTGCCTGGGCGTTGTTTTTACCCAGTTGCGTATTGCCGAGATTGAATAGCGCTTCTGCTGAAGAGGGGTGCGCCTTCAACACATTAAGGTAATTGAGTTCGGCTTTTGAGTAATCTTTATTTTCAAAAGCGCGGTTTCCCTTTTGCATATTTTTCCACTCGGAGGTTTGAGCAATGGAGCATGTTGCCAACAGAAATGCTATAAGGCTAATGGTATATCGTATCATTTTTGAATTACGGAATGGGTGAAATTACAAGTTGTTATTCAAAGAAATGGAACCGCTTGTAAATAGGGAGTACAGAGTCAAGCAAGAGGAATTCAACAACCAAGAGTATCAAGAGGAGAATGCCGACAGCAATAAATTGCTCATTGTATACGGAGTACGAGGTCTCGGTCTCGGCATGTTGGAGTTGCGAGAATTCCGCTTGCAATTGTTGGAGGGCACTATTGGTGTTGTCGATGTGGAAGTATTTTCCTCCACCTGCCTGTGCAATTTCTCGCGCTGCAGTTTCGTTTAGGCATGTTCTCACCACTTGCCCACTGTTGTCTGTCATAGGACCATAAGGTGTTGGAATGGTTGCACCATTAGTAGTCCCTACGCCCAGCACATAAACCTTCATGCCCGCCCTTTGTGCCTCCTCTGCAGCTTCAATGGCGCCGTCCTCATGGTCTTCACCATCGGTAATGATCAGGATTACTTTTGCCACCTTTTCAGCATTGGTAAAACTATGCATTGACAATTTGATGGCGGCAGCAACACTGGTACCTTGGAGGGTGACCATCCCTGTAGAGATGTTGTCAAGAAACATTTTTACAGAGACCATGTCTCCCGTAATTGGCATTTGCGGATAAGCCTCGCCAGCAAATACGTTTAACCCTACTTTGTCGTCGCGCATGTAATTGGAGAGGTTGCTTACGAGTGTCTTACTACGCTCCAGTCGATTGGGTTTCACATCTGTAGCAAGCATAGAGTTGGAGACATCCAACGATATGATGGCCTCAATGCCTTGCTTCTTCCCCACTTCCTTTATCATCCCAAATTGGGGGCGCGAAAGGGTGAGTACAAATAACACTAAAGCAAGCACCACCAAAAGGAACTTGAAGTGTAAACGCAACGAAGAGTGATGGGACACCAAAGTCCAAAATAATTTCGGATTACCATATTGCTTCACCCTGCGGCGTGCCTTCCATTCTGAATATAAAGAGAGAAGGACTACCACACGGGGTAACACTAATAAATAGAGGTATTCGGGGGAAGCGAAACGCATGATGCTAATATGAAGTAGGAAATAGTGTGTAGGAAGTAGGAAGTAGTGAGGAGTGAGTCATACCATACTGGACTATACTCGTTTATCTCGGTAACCGTCTTGTCTACTCGTACCTCGTTTACTTGTTAACTAAATAAAAAAAATCAAGGCAATCTTCTAAGCAGGGTCAAGCGCAAAAGGATTTCAAGAACGAAGCACAAGAGTGCCACCAAAGCAAAGGGTTGATAGGCCTCATAATACTTATCGTAGTTTGAAACCTTCATCTTCGTACGCTCAAGTTTGTCAATATCGTTATAAATTTCAGCCAATCGCGTTTTTGAAGCAGCATGATAGAAGATTCCTCCCGTAGCGGCAGCGATGGTTTGCAGGGTCTTCGTATCCATTTGGTTGTCTACTTCTTCCTCATAAGTTTCGCCATTAGAGAGTTGAGCCACCACCTGCTTTGACTTTCCAGCACTACCAAGGGCTATGGTGTAAACACGTATTCCCTGCTTCTTAGCCATTTCTGCAGCCATAAGGGGAGAAATGTCTCCGACATTGTTTTCACCGTCGGTGAGCAGAATCACCACCCTACTCCGTGACTTGCTATGCTCCAGGTGGGCAAGAGCGCTAGAGAGGCCCATGCCGATAGCCGTGCCAGGACTAATGATGCCGTATGCCTGAAGGTCACAACTCACACCCGAAAACATGGAGAGCAACTGGGCATGATTCATCGTGAGCGGACAATAGGTAAACGCCTCACCACCAAAGAGGGTCAGCCCGATATTGTCATTCGGACGATTGGAGACAAACTCCGTAGCTACTTGCTTCGCCGCCTCAATGCGATTAGGTTCCAAGTCCTCGGCAAGCATACTGGTAGAAATATCCATTGCCATCATGATGTCAATGCCCTCACGCTCACTCTCAGTAAGCGACTCATGCGTTTGAGGACGCGCAAGCACAAGTATTACAAACACAAGTGTGAGCATACGCAACACAAAGGGAGCATGAATCAAGAATGTGAGAGGCGTACGAACCTTCATTTTTTGAAACACACTGGTGGTAGCGACGCTTAAAGTGGGTTGATGCTTCTGCTTCATCACATACCAGAGAATCAGCGGAATAATCAACAAGATTAAATAGAGATATATGGGATTTGCAAAAACCATAAATATAGATAATGAATAGACATGCTGGAATGTAGTGTCGTTGAAAATCCTAATGACGATTGGCAACAACTACCTCCTGCCACTTTTCAATGAGGAAGATTTTCCTCAACTGACCTTCTGCTTGTCACAAGCTTACGCTATAAAGCATTCATAAATTTCCGCCAAGACATAACCCAGCAAGCCCAAAGCGGAGAGTCCTAAAATAACCATCAAGATAATGAGTGAGATTCGAATGTTGCGCTGCTTTGTTTCTCC
>JAGBYN010000023.1 GCA_017628775.1 Bacteroidaceae bacterium
CCCCCTTCTACTTTCTACACAAATTTACTATATATTCCAGAAAATTCCAAATTTCAGAAACCGTGCCAAAACCCGAAAGGATCAACGCCTTTTTCAAAAACTTTACAAAATGAAACTTTTTTGATCCTTTTACTTTCATTTTGATTTTTCGCACTTTTCTAGAAAATGGCAAAAGGATCAAAGCAAAATGTTAAATGTGTTATGGGGCGTCTTTCGATGTGTTTTCGTTCTTGGACGGGGACATTATTGCGCGCGCTCTCCTTTTTTAACTCTTAATTCTGAACTCTGTACTTTGTACACTATTCCGCGTTCATATGAGCAAACAAAAAGGAGGATATGCTGAAATATTGCATTTCAACACATCCTCTATCTTTATATTACTTTTTTTCTGGTTTGATGTAATCAATTTTATTTAAAGAACCTGTTACAGGAGATAGAACCACGCTCGTTTGCATTTTGGGGTTAAACAAATCACCACCTAAATGTTCTACGCGACCGAATTGAGAGAGTAGCATTTCTACTTGTGCCAAAACATTTTGGTGGTCGTAAACCTTTACGTGGGCTTTACCTGGGAGCATGTAGCGGAGGTCTAAATTCTCCTTGGATGACTTTTGCTTTTTTAATTTATCAAGTATTGACTTTTTTTCTTCCACCTGTGGCACTTCAATAACTTCTGGCAAAGCATTCATGTTGGTGATGTCAATATAATATGGAGCACCAGCTAAATCATCATTATCAACCATCCCCTTTCGTGTTGAAAATCTAAAGAGAACATCTCGTTTAACGTCGTCCGCTTTAGGAGTATAATTAAAAACAAAAGTATGAAGTTCTGATTCTGATGTACCTTCAAAAAGTTGCAAAAGTCCTTGTTCTTGCTTATCAAGACTTTCGAGCATGAGTTTCAATTGCTGACCATCTTTAGGCATGAAATCAGCTTGTCCTTTGGCCAAAAGACTTCTGTTTTCACGAATATCGTAAATTTCCGCTGCTGCCAACTCTGCCATTTTGATTTGACTTCCAGCAGAAAGCATTTCGTGAGTTTTATATTGGCTAGTATTTTTTACCGCAGTTGTTAGTTGAGTCACAGAGGGTTGTGCAGGCTTAGCAAGTTCAGGCGCATCGCAGTTGATAGACAATAAGCGGCCATCAGGAGCTAAACGCACGAGGGGCACTAATGATTTGACGTTGTGTGTTATTGAAAACGCCAATTGTGGATCAGCCGCGCCAAAGGTTGAAAGTTCAATGGTTTTCAAAACCCACTTTTCGGTTTTGGTTTGCGTAACGTTTTTGTTACGTAAGAACTTTTCAGCATACATTGAAAACTCACCAGGATAAGAAATGGTTCGTTCAGCCGTAACAATGACTTGTATTTTTGTTTGAGGTAGAAAGTAGCTTATGCCCGATTCGGTCACGCCCGGCTGAAAAGGGCGAACCTCTGTTTGCGCTATAGTTTTAGTAAAAACGCCAGCTATAACACAAGCAAGAAGGATTATTTTTTTCATTTTTATCATGTATTTATTTCTTTTATTTTCTTTCTGGAAGAATTACTATATCAACTCATTTTTGCAAACATCATGATCTGTTTGGGCTGATTTCAAATAACTAATTGCACGTGGCAAACTGCGCATAAGGTCTGAAGCAACAAGGGATTCTTCTGACCCATGCTGCACAACGCAATCACCGGCTAAGCCATGAAGATACACCCCAAGTACACATGCTTCGTGAGGCGGATAACCTTGAGCCAACAATGATATCAAGATGCCAGTCAAGACATCACCGCTTCCGGCTGTGGCCATACCAGAATTGCCTGTTGTGTTAAAACAGACCTCTCCATTTGGCTGGCAAATGGCTGTTCGATGCCCCTTCAAAATAACATAAACTTGATGTTTAACAGCTAAATGAAGAGCAAAATCAACTTGTTGAAAAGTATGGTCTGACTGACAACCTAGTCTTTTTAATTCACCCACATGCGGTGTTAAGATTGATCCTTTTGGTAGATATGCCAGATAATCTGGATGACAAGCCAAGATATTTAAAGCATCAGCATCAACCACAAGTGGAATGCGAGATTGTTGAAAAAATTGCAAAACGGCATTGACCGTTGAGGGATTTAACCCAATTCCTGGTCCTATGCCTATGGCATCGTAGGTGTTTATGTGCTCTGGAAATGAAGACATACACACAGCGTTTGCATCGTGCGAAAGAATAGCTTCGGGCACTGATATCTGAACGATATCGTTGTTTTTAAAAGGAGTGTGCACCGTAATTTTACCAACCCCCATACGCAAGCAGGCCTTAGCAGCTAATATTGACGCACCAGCCATACCATATTGTCCCGCTATTAGAAGGGCATGCCCAAACGTGCCTTTGTGAGACACAAACGGACGCTGACGGAGCATCTTTCTCGCATCAAGTTCTGTTACAACGTGGTAGGGTGTTTTTAAACATTGTTCTTCTTTTTGCGACAAATCAATATCCAAAACGTGTACATGCCCAGCATACCTGGCCGATGAATCTAACAACAATGACAACTTATAACCATGGAACGTAAAGGTATGGTGCGCATGAACAATGGTTTCGGCCGATACATGCGAATTATCTTGATCCAGCAAACCTGAAGGCATGTCAATGGACACAACTATAGCACCTGAACTATTGATTTTGGCAACACAGGAGGCATATCCGCCTGATAAAGGTTGATTTAATCCCGTGCCAAACAAGCCATCAATAATAAGTTCTGCATCTTCAAAGGATGGTAATCCATCAGTATCAATAAGTTCTTGAAATACGGATGACTCATTCTGAAGTAAGCGTTGTTTATTGATTAAACAATCTTCACTCAATTTTTGCTTTAAATTGAAAAGGTAGGTTTTTACGTTGTAACCCCACCCTTGTAGCAGACGCGCCACAGCTAAAGCATCACCACCATTATTTCCTGGACCTGCTAAAACCGTAATTTTTGTGGATACTTGCCACATACTCGCTATTTTCAAACTTACGACATACGAGGCATGCTCCATGAGTTGCCATGAAGAGATTTTTAATTCTTGAATTGTCGCTTGATCAAGCTGACGCATCTGAGAAGAAGATAAAACTTTATGCATATGTCCTCACTATAAATAGCAATTCGTTAAACAACGGTTTAGTGACATAAAAAAATAATCAGCTTCACCTTTTTATTCTGAGAATAGGCACTTACATCAACCACCGCGGTTGCAGGACAAAGACGCATTCTGCGTCTTACCATGCGTATTAATAGATGCTTGGCGATAGAAGCTATAGGCGTTATTGAGGCTATAGATTTTGAAACGGCAGCCGTACTCTCAATCTCTCAACTTTAACTCTCAACAGCACCTTATTCTTTTCACGTCACTTAAAAGAACTTCCAACGTGATTTTTTCTTGGGCGTTGCCGTTTGATGTAAGTTTTCTTCTCGCAAATAATCTTGATATGAGATACGGCGCGTTATTAATTGATAAATAACGCCCCAATCGGGCAATCCACCTATATTTCGGTCATCAATGAATATTTGAGCCTTTAATTTTCTTGAATATTCATTATTTGATGTTTGAGCTTCATTATCCCTATCTTCATCAAAATTCTTATTAACGGCAAAGAAGTGTAAGCCACGTTCCTCACACCACTTCACTGCTTCATCCAATAATTCGCCTTCTCTGACCGTCCACAAGACAAGCGTATGTCCATCCTCAGAAAGTTTTTTAAGTGTAGCTACAGCAAAGGGGATTTCTTTTCCTATCTGCGGATAACGATGTTCTACGATCGTTCCATCAAAATCTACTGCTATAATCATAATATATTGAGTTATGATAAGTGATCGTTAGCGATTAGATATAGAGCACCAACTTAAGCATGTTCAGCCAACTTAAGCAAGTATTGACCATACTGATTTTTTATCATTGGTTGCGCAAGCTCAATGAGTTTCTCGCGTGTAATCCATCCTTGTTCATAGGCAATACCTTCAAGACAAGCGACTTTCAGACCTGTTCGTTTCTCTATAACTTCAATAAAGGTTGAAGCTTCTGAAAGACTATCGTGCGTGCCAGTATCAAGCCATGCGAAGCCACGTCCTAAGGTTTGAACCATAAGTTCGCCAGCTTCAAGGAAATGCTGATTAACAGTTGTTATTTCCAACTCACCACGCGCTGATGGTTTGATATTTTTAGCAATATCAACCACCTTATTGGGATAGAAATAAAGACCGACGACAGCATAATCCGACTTTGGCTTTAGCGGTTTTTCTTCAATACTCTTGCAATTTCCCTCAGCATCAAATTCAACAACACCATAACGTTCGGGATCGTTCACTCGATAGCCAAAAACAGTTGCTTTATTATCCTTCTCAGCTGTTTCAACTGCTGTACGCAAAAGGTGGCGTAAATTACTACCATGGAATATATTGTCGCCTAAAACCAAGCAAGCACAATCATCACCCACAAACTCCTCACCAATGATAAAAGCTTGAGCCAAACCATCAGGCGAGGGTTGTTCGGCGTAGGCAAAATTAACACCATAATCGGAACCATCGCCAAGCAAACGCTTAAAACTTGGCAGATCTTGTGGTGTTGATATAATCAAAATATCACGAATTCCAGCAAGCATTAACATTGATATTGGGTAGTAAACCATGGGCTTATCAAAAATTGGGATAAGTTGTTTACTTACACCTTTGGTAATCGGATAGAGACGCGTGCCACTACCACCTGCTAAAACGATTCCTTTCATAGTTTATAAGGTTATGGGGTTAAGAGGTTATGAGGTTAAGAGGTTATAACGTTGAGAGAAAATTGGAAATTCTGAAGATCTATAAAGTCACTGACCATGGTGTGTTATATTGTCGTAATTAATCCGCATGGTCGTTATCCTCTGATCTCTGTACTCTTTTATTCTTCCAACTTGCGATAGCGGATGCGCTTAGGTTCTTCAATACCGAGACGCTTAGCCTTATTAACTTCGTAGTCAGAGTATGAACCTTCGAAGAAGAATACATTACCATCGCCTTCAAAAGCGAGGATGTGCGTACAGATACGGTCAAGGAACCAGCGGTCGTGACTGATAACAACGGCGCAACCTGCGAAGGCTTCAAGACCTTCTTCGAGCGCGCGGAGTGTGTTAACGTCAATGTCGTTCGTAGGTTCGTCAAGCAAGAGAACATTCCCTTCCTGCTTAAGCGCGAGGGCAAGGTGCAAACGGTTGCGTTCACCGCCCGAAAGTACGCCGCACTTCTTTTCCTGGTCAGCACCCGAGAAGTTGAAACGGCTGAGGTAGGCGCGCGCATTGATTTCTCTGCCGCCCATACGCATGAGTTCCGAGCCGCCACTGATTACTTCGTAAACAGACTTTGCTGGGTCAATATCCTTATGTTGTTGATCGACGTAAGCCAACTTAACCGTTTCGCCCACTTCAAACGTACCAGCATCAGTCTTTTCGAGTTCCATAATGAGGCGGAAGAGGGTTGTCTTACCGGCGCCGTTAGGACCAATCACGCCGATGATGCCGTTAGGCGGAAGCATAAAATTGAGGTCTGAGAAGAGTTGCTTTGTGCCAAAAGCCTTTGCCACGTGTTGTGCTTCGATGACTTTGTTGCCGAGGCGTGGTCCGTTGGGAATAAAGATTTCCAGCTTCTGTTCCTTCTCTTTCTGATCTTCGCCAAGAAGTTTGTCGTATGAATTCAAACGTGCCTTTCCCTTAGCCTGGCGAGCCTTGGGCGCCATACGCACCCATTCCAATTCTCGTTCAAGGGTCTTGCGGCGCTTGCTTGCCACCTTTTCCTCCATCTCCATGCGCTTGGACTTTTGTTCGAGCCATGAAGAGTAATTACCCTTCCAGGGAATACCTTCGCCACGGTCGAGTTCAAGAATCCAACCTGCTACGTCGTCAAGGAAGTAGCGGTCGTGTGTTACAGCAATTACGGTACCTTCGTATTGATTCAAGTGTTGTTCAAGCCAGTCGATACTTTCAGCATCCAAGTGGTTGGTAGGTTCGTCGAGCAAAAGCACATCCGGCTTTTGAAGCAACAAGCGGCAAAGTGCCACACGGCGACGTTCACCACCCGAAAGGTTTTCGGCTGTTCGGTCGGGTTCGGGGCAACGAAGTGCAGCCATTGCGCGCTCAAGGCGACTGTCAAGGTTCCACGCGTCTGTGGCATCGATGATATCCTGGAGTTCGCCCTGACGAACGAAGAGCTGGTTCATCTTGTCTTCGTCCTCATAGTATTCGGGAAGTCCAAACTTCTGATTAATTTCTTCGTATTCAGCAAGTGCGTCAACGATGTGCTGCACACCTTCCTGCACAATCTCGCGCACAGTCTTCTTGTCGTCGAGTTGGGGTTCCTGAGGAAGATAGCCGACGCTGTAGCCAGGCGAGAAAACCACTTCGCCTTGATAGTCGTTGTCAATACCAGCAATAATTTTCATCAAGGTAGATTTACCCGCACCGTTCAGACCGATGATACCAATCTTTGCACCGTAGAAGAAGCTGAGGTAAATATCCTTCAGAATTGTTTTGTTCGTTTGCTTGATGGTCTTGGTCAAACCTACCATCGAAAAAATAATTTTCTTATCGTCAACTGTTGCCATATATATGGATAATTTAAAAATTCATAATAAAAAGTTGTAAACGCATACCTTGTAATATGCCTCATCTACTTCAATAGATGCAAAGTTACAAATTTGTTTCAACACTCCTACAAAATATTCCTTTATAGTAGAGAAAATAACTAAAAATATTAACACTTCACTTTCCAAAACAAATAGATTAACGGCAAACTTTTCGTGCTCAAAGAAAATATGAATTATTCTGTAAAAAAAATCATTTCTCCTTTTTGCAGAAAAAATGAAATTCTGTACTTTTGCGCTGAAAAAAATTATTTTTTATACAGAAGCCTTATGAAACAAGACATGATTGTCATTCTTGACTTGGGTAGCCACGAAAATACAGTGGTAGCTCGCGCCATTCGCGCACTCGGTGTGTACAGCGAAATCTATCCCCACGACATTACAGCAGCAGAACTCAAGGCGTTGCCAAACGTGAA
>JAGBYN010000024.1 GCA_017628775.1 Bacteroidaceae bacterium
CCTGATGACTTTTTTGCAAGGCAAGGGCAAGTAGGGGCGCAAAAATATCATCACGGTGGGGACTCAAACACACACATTTGAAACGTGGTCATCAGGTCATCAAGGTCATCAGCAAAAAAAGCGGGTTAACCTTACCCAAAATATATCTATAATAAAATTATAATATATTAATATATTATAAAAATTTAATTACTTATTTTACCCCCTTTTCCAAACCATAGATACACCCCATAAATTTGCTGATGACCTGATGACCTTGATGACCTTTTTTTGTCTTTCCTGAAATGTGCCATCACTCCACAAATCTGATATAAGATTTTATGGATAAATCGCGCAGGAATAAAGCAGATTTTAGTAATTTTGAAGTGTGATTTTGATAGCCGCTGGATTAAGGCTTATGCATCACCCCCTTAACAAACGAATTTATAACGGTTAATCCGCACACATTATGGCAAAATATGAAATTAAAGATGGCGTGGCAATCCTCCCCGAAGGTATTGAGATGATTGAGGACTATGCATTTAAGAATTGTTATAAATTGAAGCGCGTTGTAATCCCTCAAGGGGTGCGCAGAATTGGGGATGGTGCTTTTTTTGAATGCATGAACCTTAAAGTCGTGGAGTTGCCCGAATGGTTAGAGGTCATAGGTGAAGGTGCTTTTGGGGGTTGTTCTTCCTTAAAAGAACTGACTTTGCCCCAATGGGTGACGCGGATTGAGGATTGGGCGTTCAATTGTTGCGAATCCCTTACCCAAATCAGCCTTCCCCCCTCGGTAACATCAATAGGAAGGTGCTCTTTCTCGGGTTGCACCTCCCTCTCCCAAATCAGCATTCCACCATCGGTAACATCAATAGAAAATCGTGCTTTCAAGGGTTGCACTTCCCTCACCCAAATCAGCCTTCCACCCTCGGTAACATCAATAGGAAGGGAAGCTTTCAAGGATTGCACCTCCCTCACCCTTGTTAAAGTATCCAAAAACACGGAATTGGAGGAAAGTGCTTTTTGGGAATGCCCAGTCAAAATTGAGCGCTATTAAAATTTTCAAAATTGAATCATTCATCACCTTTGCCAAAAGCACCCATTTCGTGGGTGCTTTTTTTCTTTCTGTGCAGCCCCTTGATATTTATCCCTTTAACTTTTGCCTTAAAAAAAATGAAAGATTTAACATTTAAAATTTGGTTGTGACAAAATATGTCACAAATGTGTGGGAAATTTGCACTATCTTTTTACTTTTTAAATGATATACGTTATGACAAGAGAACAAATGAATGAAATTTTTAGTCTTTTAGAAAAGGCTGGGTGTAATCCCGAGTGGTGTGATGTGGCGGTGCCGTTGATTGGAAATACGGTGCAGGCGGGATGGCCTACGGAGGTGGGCGATGTGTTTGCCGACGAATATACGATGTTGCCCAGGTCGTTGGCGCGTTGTGGAATGATCGTGTGTTTGCCCGTGAGGGGCGATTCGATGGAGGATTGTGGCATCCTGGAGGGCGACACGCTGAGCGTACAGATTACGGAGGGGTGTTGTGGTATTCGCGAGGGGGATATTGTCGTGGCAGAGGTGGACGGCGGTATTACGGTGAAGACCTTCTTCCGCGACGAGCGTGGCGATGTGTGGCTCTTGCCGCGCAATGAGAAGTATATGCCCATCCACTTGACGGAGGACATGAATGCGCGCGTTGTGGGCAAGGTGATTGAGATTCGCCGCGTGGCTCCGCATACCTCAATGAGCGAGATGATGCGGATTATGAAGCGTGAGGTGCGCCAGGAGAGTGTGCAACCCTCGGAGCGTGTGGTGAAGGGTGCCATCGTGAAGGTGGCAGAGCGCGTGACAAATGGGCGCTTGTGGTTTGCCGTCTATCGTGCGCTGGTGGATAAGAAGGTGGTGGAGCAGGGCGATTATTCCGCCTTTGTAGCACTTGTGGAGCAGGCCGTGCCGGATCATCCTCACTTGCCCAATGTTGACCAACTTCGCCGCATGTGCGTGCAGAGTTTCCGCAAGCACCTGTCGCTCTGGCAACAGGATGATGCGCCTGTGCAGGGCGCACGATTCCATGAGTATTACAGCATTGCAAGGGAGGTGATGCGGGCGGTGTGAGGATTTTATGCTATATTTGAAGGTGGATAGTGACTATAGGCGCTATAGAAACTATAGGCACTATAGAAACTATAGGAGCTATAGATACTATAGCCACTATAGGCACTATAGCCGCTATTGCCACTATAAACACCATCATCCCAATTATTCCCCCCCCTAAAAAACACTACTACCATGAGCGAAGAAAAGAAAGTCGCGGAGAGCATCTTTCGCCGTGTGACCAACTGGAAGGATTTGCGCTTTTATCAGAAGGCGGAGGTGCTTTATCAGCTCACCTATGACTTCTGCGAACGCTTCTTGCCGCACTATGGCGACCGCACGGTGGACCAGATGATTCAAGCGGCTCGTTCGGGTAAACAGAATATTGTGGAGGGGACGGAGGACGGCAAGACTTCTACCGCCATGGAGCTCAACCTGCTGAATGTGGCGCGCTCCAGCATTGGCGAACTGCGCCAGGATTACGACGACTTCCTCAAATCGCGCAAACTCGCCATGTGGACCCCTGCCGACGCTCGCTTTCGAGCGATGCAGGAATTTACGAAGAGCAACAACCTGCTCGAACAATACAGCCCTTACTTCTCAAAATGGAGCGCCGAGGAAATGGCGAATGTGGCGCTTACGCTATGCTACCAGGTGGATGTGATGATGAACAAATACATGGCACACCTTGAGCACCGCTTCGTGGAGGAGGGAGGCGTGAAGGAGCGCATGCACAAGGTGCGCACCGCCTACCGCCAACAACAAGATGACCGCCTTAAGGAGCTGGAGGAAACCAACCGCGCCCTTAAGCAACAACTCGAAGCCGCCCAACAAAACGCCGAGCAATGGCGCACCGCCTACGACGACCTGCGCGCGCGTGCACTTGCCGCCTATAATGCCCAACGCGAGGAAATAGAGCACCTCAAGCGCCAACTGGAGGGAAAATAGCCACTATAGCCCCTATAGAAACTATAGTAACTATAGTAACTATACCCACTATAGCCACTATAATAACTATAACCACCCACCAAAAAACTTTACGCAAACCTTACGCAAACTTTACGCCCCACACCCAAAAGGGGCACTTCTTTACGATAACTTTACGATAACTTTACGCCGATGGATTTTTACTTTCCATCGGCTTTTTTGTGTTGTAACTTTGCAATGTTGATCAACGAAAATAGGCGCTAAAAGAAACGAATAAACCCTTTTAAACCAATTCTTAGAGTTATGATTATTCAATTGCAATTATCCGATGCCGTTTACGCATCTCTTCTTAATGGAACCGCTCGTGTGCAAGGCACTATTGCCTTGGTGAACCCTAACGAAGGAAACTTCAATGTGCACCAGCGCCATCACCAAGGTGGTGAACGCAAATACATCAAATTGCCCCACGGTAGGGCCTCTGTCAACGACGAAACGGTGCGCCTCTCGCTCAACATCGGTCTTGACGAGGCAAATATTCATCCCGGAATTGCCATCCTTGACGAGAGTTTGAAGGCCAGTGGCTTTGTAAATAGCATCATGAAGAGAGGAGGTGTGGCATGAGTTTCGGAATTTGTCAAAGCATAAAGAGCAGGGTGGTGCAGGTGTGCACCCCCGAGCTCCTCAACCAAGCCCTTGATAGCCCCAATGTGGCGTGCGTGTGTGCCGACATCAGGGATGCGTGGGAGCGTAAGTTGCGGGGCGAGATGAGTGGCGAGGATTTTGAAACGCTCAAGGCGCAACTCAAAAAGCTATTGCCCATTCTCACGCCCCACGCCACCTTTAAGAACGGCCGCCGCCTCAATGCTGAGGCCATCCCCTCGGGCTTGAGCATCTACGACCTGGACCACATTCCCAACCCCGAAGGGCGGTGGGCGGAGATTGCGCCCCGAAAGGAGGATCTGAGGATTGTGATGGCACACACCACCCCAAGTTGCGAGGGGTTGCGCCTGATCTTCGTTATCCCCCGAGGCATGAACCTGGCACAAGCGCAAGCCTGGATGGCTGAGCAACTGGGCGACACTACCTCCGACGCCACCGTGAAGGACTATGCGCGGAGCTCATTCATCGTGCCCAGGGCGTATGTGATGTGGATGGATGCGGAGGGGCTGTTTGCAGAGCGCACGATAGACGCTATAGGCTCTATAGGCTCTATGGACGCTATAGAAACTATAGGCTCTATAGGCGCTATAGAAACTATAGCCCCTATAGAAACGCCCGCGCCAAGCGCCAGCACCTTTCCACCCCTTCCTTACACCAACCTCGTTTCCGTGCTTGAGGAGCAAATGGGCGGTGTGCCGGCACATGGCTCGCGCAACAATTTTATCTTTTCGATGGCCTGCCACTTGCGCTATGTGTGCAACGACGATCCGATGTGGATTGCGCAAGTGCTGCCCACCTATGGCGAGAATAGGGAGAAGTGGATGGCTACCATCCGGAGTGCATGTGCGCGCTCGCAAACCCTGAATATGCCCCGCATCATGATGCGCACGCTCGACATTTGCAAGCGCATTGAGGCAGACAATGAATCGAACACCACGCAAACCCTGCCGCCCGAAATACCAAAGACCCTGCCGCCGCTCATTGCGCTCTTGCTGAGTCGCACGCCCGAGGTGTACAAGGCAGCCGTGGCTCACGCCGTGTTTCCTGCTCTTGGGGCTCACCTTTGGCAAACGCGCTTCAAGTATATCGACAATGTGGAGCACGAGGCCACACTGATGAATGTGCTCATGGCAGGCACGGGAGCGGGTAAGAATTGCATCAACGAACCCATAGCGCGCATCATGGCCGACATTCGCGAGCGCGACATGGAGAACCTGCGACGTGAGCGCGAATGGAAGCGCGAGATTGCTTCGAAAGGCGCTAACAAGGACAAACGCCAGCGTCCTGAGGGACTTGTGATTCAGGAGATTGACCCCGACATGACGAATGCAGCCTTCGTGCAACGCCTGGCCGATGCCGGCGAGCGATTCCTTTACACGAAGATGAACGAGATTGATCAATTCGACGCCCTGAAGACCTCGGCACGAAGCAAGGCGCAATTTCAAATCATGTGCCTGGCATTTGACCCCGGAAACGTGTACGGACAAACGCGCATTGGCGTGGGGTCGGTGAGCGAGCGTGTGAGCATTCGCTTCAATTGGAACGCCTCGACCACCGTGCAAAAGGGGCAACGCTACTTTGCGAGCGTACTCACCGATGGTCCGATTTCGCGCATCAACTTCTGTACCATTCCCGAGCGCGAAATTGGTGCGCCCATGCCCATCTACGGTGCTTACGACGAAGATTTCGACAATCAATTGCGCCCCTACATCGTTCGCCTCAATGCCGCGCGCGGACTCATCGATTGCCCCGAGGCAAGGGCGTTGTCAACCAAGCTTGTGGAGGAATGTGCCGACTTTGCCCGACTTTCGCAAAGCCGTGTGTACGAAAATCTCTCTTACCGTGCCAATGTGATTGCCTACCTCAAAGCCATGGTGCTTTACGTGGCAGGTGGCGGGGTGTGGGACAACACGCTCGAGGAGTTCATTCGCTGGTCTTTGAATTACGACATGTGGTGCAAAATGCAATTCTTCGGACAAAACATCCTGGATGAAGAAAACTTTCAAGCAAGCACACCACGAAGCAAACCCCAAAACTTGCTTGAACTCTTGCCCGACACCTTCACACGCGAGGAGGCCGCACAATTGCGACATCGCCTGGGTATCACCACGGGCTCGCTTAAAGCCATGCTTTACAATTGGAGAAAGCGCATGTACATTGAAGAACAAAGCGACAAAACATTCAACAAAAACACCTGCTACACGAAAACCAACTACTACCTGCGGCATGTGAGAAAGGAGTGATGCTCCGATTGGCTACGCGATAAATCAATGGCCTTGTTTGACCTTCTCGGGGAGGGTGCTGCAGAACCTTATTTGGAGAAGCGAAAAAACGGGCTTTCGCCGGCAAAGTCGCTTGCCTGGCATTATCCGATAACAATCTATTTTTTAACCCTTAAAAATTATTATTCTATGATTCGTTACAAAGTTATTTCTCGAAAGAACCCCCAAACCCATGAAAAGAAGTTTTACGGCACGGCCGCCGAAGTGCTTCCGGTTGACCTCAACACCGTGGCCAATGAAATCAGCAACACCTGTACGCTCACCGTGCACGACATTAAGGCGGTGATGTCGGCACTCGAAGAGGCCGTTTACAACCACTTGCTTCAAGGGCAGAGTATCCGCTTTGGCGACCTTGGCTCGTTCCATGCACGCATGAGCAGCAAGGGTGCCGAAACCCCCGAAAAGTTTACGTCAAGCATGGTGAGAGGACTACTGGTGCGCTTCACGCCATCGGCAAACCTGCGTAAAATGCTTAACCTTAATGCCACTTACCAGCGCATGGCCGATCCGGAAACAACGCAGGAGGAAGAGGGGGAGTAATTTGAAAAAAAGTGAGGAGTGAGGAGTGTACTCTGAAAAAAACTCTGACCTCGCCTCCTCCTCCTCCTCACTCGTTTTACCATCAAAACCCGTCAACTAAAAACAATGAACAAGGAAAACACCTCAATCATTAGCGCTCTTGCGCTTTTGGCCTCGGGCGTGGTGCTGGCATACTTGAGTTTCTTCACCTCCGAGGATGGCGAGATAAGCAACTCCGT
The DNA here is from genome assembly GCA_017628775.1 of Bacteroidaceae bacterium. Next base: position 6,705 of record JAGBYN010000024.1, read on the forward strand.
GTTGTGGTACTTTGCACAGACGCTCGTGTATGCAGGTTCGGTTTTTGGACTTAAAATCTATGTCGATTATGTGCTCGAAAAGAGAAATCAATACGGTGGTGGTGCATGCACCGCCACTTTGCCCAAATGCACCGTGGCCACTTTGATGAAAGGGGCAAGCTCTTAGCTCTTTTCAATTCTACGAGTAGCCGTGCGGAGTGCTTACTCCCCCCCCCCTCAAAAAAAGGTCATCAGGTCATCAAGGTCATCAGAAAAAAATGGGGGTAGAAACGGATGGCTTACGCCCCACACCACACATTATCCTCATGTTTGTGTCCGAGGCGGCCCTTTTGTTGTCACGTTGTCTTTTAAATAAAATCATTATCTATGGAAAAGAAACGCGTTATCATTCGCCGTGTACTTGAATTTATCAATGAGATTATCAAGTATTTTTTTAATCGCAAAAAGAGTTAATAACAAAAAAAAGAAGAGAGCTACACCCCAATGCATGTGGTATAGCTCTCTCTTTCTCTTTTCTTTTTTCGTTGTTTATTTATCGTTGGTGCAAGCGTGTTATGCAAGCGTCCATTTGCAACGTACGGGCGAAACGATGGCGCCTTCTTCTTTGAGTTGCTTCATGGCTTTGTCCACTTCCTTTCGGTCGAGTCCGCTGAGTTCGGCAATCTTACCCGCGTTGAGGGGTTCACCAGCTTCTTTGAGTGTTGCAATAACGGTATTTTTTGTTTCCATAATTTTAAATCTGTTTTTAGGTTATAAAACTTTTATTGTAATAGGGAGAAAATATTTTACCAATGAGGGGGGCTTGCACCCTACGCCAATGCCTTGATAAGTTGCTCGGCGTGTGTTTTGGTTTTGATTTGCTTGGGGGTGAAGATGTGGGTGATGGTGCCGTCTTGATCGGCCACAAATGTGGTTCTCAGGGTGCCCATGTATTTTTTTCCACACATTGATTTTTCGCCCCATGTGCCAAAGAGGTGATGCAGGGTGAGGTTGGTGTCGGCAATCAAGGTGAAGGGCAGGTTGTTGTTTTGGATGAACTTCTTGTGTGAGTCTGAAGTGTTGCTACTCACGCCAATCACGTTGTAGCCCAGCTCGGCAAGTGTGTGATAATCGTCTCTTAGGCTACAAGCCTGCGCCGTGCATCCGGAGGTGTTGTCCTTGGGGTAAAAATAGATGATTAGTTTTTGACACTTGAATTGTGAACGCGTTACTTCAACTCCCGCTTCGTTAGTACCAAATGTTTCTGGTATTTTATCGCCAATGTTTAGCATAACTTTTCTGTTTTTATGGTTTGATGATGCAAAGGTATGAAGCATTTTTGAAAGATGCAAACAGACGGAATCTATTGCCTTATTGACGATGTTGATATGCGGATGCTACCCCACCTTAATTTCGCCCTCGGCTTTAAAACCACGAAGGAAGTCGGCGACGGTCATGCGTTTCTTGCCCGCAAGCTGAATTTCCTTGAGGTGAAGATAACCATCGGCAAGTGCAACCTTGAGGTAGGTTTTGCCATCGGTGTGGAGCGTGCCAGGGAGCTCGGTGTGTGTGGTGAATTCCTTTTCCGTTTCGTAAACCTTGAGCACCTGCGTTTTGCCCGCCGTGGTGAGTTCGGTCCATGCCGCGGGGTAGGGTGAGAGTCCACGCACGAAGTCGTAGCAGCGCTTTACGCCCTTCGACCAATCGATGCGACAGGTGTCTTTGAAGATTTTGGGTGCGGGGCGTAGCTCTTCGGTGGTAGCCATTTCCTCTTGAGGAATGGGGCGAACGGTGCCCGCAAGGATGTTGTCCACGGTTTCCGTTACGAGCGCTCCACCGAGGCGCATGAGCTTGTCATAAACGATTTCTACATTGTCGGTGTCGGCAATGGGCACGCGCACCTGCTGGATAACGTTGCCCGTGTCAATCTCGTGTTGGAGGAAGAAGGTGGTGATGCCCGTTTCCGTGTCGCCATTGATGACCGCCCAGTTGATGGGTGCTGCTCCGCGATATTGGGGCAGGAGCGAGGCGTGGAGGTTGAAGGTGCCGAGGGGAGGCATGTTCCACACCACTTCGGGAAGCATGCGGAAGGCCACCACGATTTGGAGGTCGGCACGGAGTTCACGGAGTTCGCTCACGAAGGCCTCATCCTTCAAGCGCTCGGGTTGAAGCACGCGCAGGCCTTGCGACACGGCGTATTGCTTCACGGGCGAAGCCTGGAGTTCCGTTTGGTGGCGCCCAATGGGTTTGTCGGGCATCGTTACGACGGCCACAACGTTATAGCCCCCCTCAACAAGTGCGCGCAGGCTTTCTACGGCAAACTCGGGAGTGCCCATGAAAATGATGCGAAGGGAATCTTTGGTCATAGATTAATAGGGAGGTAATGAGTTTTTTTTGAAAGTTTAGAAATGAGAAGAATTATTCTTCGGAGAAGTCCTTCATAATCTGGCGGTAGTGCGCATAGAATTTGGTGCGCGACACGAAGCCGGAGAAGGTGCCGTCGCTATTGAGCACGGGGAGGGTTGAGAAGGGTGTTTGTTCGAGTTTCTCAATCACGACCTGCATGGGGTCGTCGGTTGAAAGAAGTATGGTAGGCGTGTGCATGAGTTGCTCGGCCACGTACTCGCGATACAATTCACTACGAAAGACCACCTTGCGGATGCTTCTTAACCCAACCACGCCAAGGAGGTGGTTTTCCTTGTCAATTACGGCAAAAACATCGGAGCGCTCGCCCGAGATGATGCTTACCATCTTGCCCAGGGTCATGTCGGGGGTGAACGTCGGCGTGTTTCTCACAATCACTTCTTCGAGCGACATGAGCGTGAGCACCGCGCTATCCTTGTCGTGCGTGAGGAGCTGGCCGCGACGTGCCAAACGCATGGCGTAGATGCTATGGGGTTCAAAGGCGCGGATGGTGAGGTAGGCACATCCCGACACAATCATGAGGGGAATGAACAGGTCATATCCACCGGTGAGCTCGGCTATAAGGAACACTCCGGTGAGCGGAGCGTGGAACACTCCGGCCATAACGCCCGCCATGCCTAAGAGCGCATAATTTTCCTCGGGGGTTGAAACGTCCCAAAATCCATATTGATTCCAAAGTTGCGCGAAGATAAACCCTGCGATACAACCCAAGAACAGGCTGGGCGCAAACGTACCCCCACAACCGCCCCCGCCATTGGTGGCCGTGGTGGCGAATACCTTGGTGAGCACAATGAGCGTGAGGTAAACCAAGAGCATGTTGGAGTGCCCATAGAAGAACGAGTTGTTGAGCACCTGGTTGACATCGGCGCTTTGGTTGCCATTGAGCAATAGGGTGATGGTGGAATAGCCTTCGCCGTACAATGGAGGGAAAAGGTAGATGAGCAAGGCCAACACCGACCCGCCAAGGAGCAGACGCGAAAACATGGTTTTGCAATGCGCGGCAAAAAACTTTTCAAAAGCATTCATCGCCTTTGTAAAGTAAAGCGAGAGCAGGCCGCAACCCAACCCTAACAGAATGACCGTGGGGACATGGTCAACGCTGAAAGGAATCTTGAGCGAGAAGGGAAAGAGCGCCTGCATGTCGCCAGAGAGGAGATAGGTCAGGCAGGTGGCGGTGATGCAACTCACCAGGAGCGGCATGAGCGACGCCATCGTGAGGTCGATCATGAGCACCTCAAGGGTAAACATCAGTCCGGCAATGGGAGCCTTGAAAATACCGGCCACGGCCCCCGAAGCACCGCAACCAATGAGCAACATGAGCGTTTTGTGGTCCAATTGGAACGCCTTGCCCAAGGTGGAACCTATGGCAGAACCCGTGAGCACTATGGGCGATTCAGCCCCAACCGAACCGCCGCAACCGATGGTGATGGCCGAGGCGATAACGCTGGTAAAACAATTGTGCTTTTTGATGAACCCGCGGTTTTTGGAAATGGCGTAGAGGATTTTTGTTACCCCATGACCAATGTCATCGCGCACGATGTAGCGGATGAAGAGCGCGGTGAGAAAAATGCCGACTACGGGATACACCAAGTACAGATAGTTGGCATTTGTGGTGTCGAAGCCGTGGGTGAGTAGCGATTCAATGGTGTGAATCAACCACTTCAACGATTGAGCAGCACAAGCAGAACCCAAGCCAACAATGAAACTAAGTAACAAGATGAATTGGCGTTGTGTTAAATGCTTATTGCACCAAATACGTATGTATTGCAACATGTGTGTGTGTTATTCTATTAAATCAATAGTCAAAGGTTTGCAAAAAGGCGACAATCGGCTTTGAACTCGGTTTCTTTACATTCTGATAATGGTGATTTCGCCGCCAACACCGAGCTTGATAATGCTTGATGCGGGGGGTGATGTCGTTTCGTCCTGTCGTGAAGTGCAAATATAATCGACCGAGGCTTTGATTTCATCACTGATCTCGGCAAACGTTTGGGGCGAGGGTTCACCGCTAATGTTTGCCGATGTTGAAACGATGGCTTTTTTGAACCGCATGCAAAGTTCTCGGCTAAATGCTTCTTTGGTAATGCGCAATGCGGCGCTACCATCTGATGCCAGGAGATTGGGCGCCAGATTGCGTGCACCATCAAAGATGATGGTGATGGGGCGTTCGCTTAACTCCATGACGTCCCATGCCACCTCGGGCACTTCCTTGACGTAAGCCTGTACTTTTGTTTCGCTATCAACCAGGGAAATCAGCGCTTTGGCATCGGTGCGGCGTTTGATGTCATAAATGCGCTTGACGGCATCGGGATTTGTGGCATCGCATCCCAGTCCCCAAATGGTGTCGGTGGGGTAGAGGATTACGCCTCCACGGTGCAACGTGTTGAGCGCTTCTTTAATATCGTCAAGGCTGGCCTTGCTAAGCGGTGTTTGTTTTGAATTCATAAAGAACGGAGTTGGTGGACAAATGCGTTTTTAGTCTTCACTCTTGAGGGTGGGGAGGTGCAAACCGAATCCCATGGCCAGTAAGCGCATGATGATCACGGCTATTGCACACACAATGCCAGAGAATACATAATTAAAGTCGAGGATCGTGTGGCAGAACCAATAGAATAATCCACCCACAACACATGCTAAAGCATATATTTCTTTTCTGAAGATAAGTGGCTCTACATTAATGAAAATGTCACGGATAACCCCACCACCGGCACCAGTGAGTGTGCCCATAATGATGGCCGTCCAATAAGGGAATCCATTGTCGAGCGTTTTCTCAATACCTGTGATGGTGAACACGGCAAGACCGATGGTGTCGAAGATGAACCACGTGTTGTTTTGCTTCACCAGTTGTTTGCGGAACACAATCACCCAAAACAAAGCAAAAGCGCAAATGAGCAGGTAAATGGGGTCTTTCAACCAAAAGATAGGCACGTTGAGCATGATGTCGCGTGTGGTTCCACCACCAATAGCGGTAGCAATACCTACGATGTAAGCTCCGAAAAGGTCGAAGCGCTTGGCAGAGGCCAGACGAACACCTGAGATGGCGAATGCTAATGTACCGATGTAGTCGCAAGCGGTGTAGAATGATATGTTTAGTAATTCGTTAAGCATAATGGTCAAAATATGGTAGAGTTATGTTATTTTGATGGTGTGAATGAGTTTTTTTGGGGGGCGCGTTGTTTATGGATTGACAACATTGATGGGTGCGCCTTCGGTAAATGCTTTCAGATTGTTGTGCATGATGGTTATGATGCGCATTCGTGCTTCGCGCGTGGCCCATGCGATGTGCGGAGTGATAAAGGCATTGGGGAGTCCAAGTAAAGGACAATCAGGCGAAGGGGGTTCCGTAGCCAAGACATCGGCGCAGAACGCTCTGATTTTACCCTTGGTTAAAGCATCCGCCATGGCGCTCTCGTCAATGAGTCCACCACGGGCGGTATTGACAAAGATGAGGTTGGGGTTTGCCTTTTCCAGAAGTTCGGCATTAATCATGCCCCTGTTCGCATTCGTTAATGGGCAACAGAGCGAAATGATGTCGCATTTGCCGATAGCTTCTTCCAAAGTTATTTTTTCAACATTATCGGGTAGCTCGTGTGCGCCTTTGCTTGAAACGACACTGACTTTCATGTAGAATGCATGGGCAAGGCGAACCACTTCGCGCCCGATGTTGCCAAACCCAACTACCGCAATGTGTTTTCCGTCAAGCTCTTCAAGTGGTGTGTGCCAATAACTGAAATGTGTTTGTTTGGCCCAATCCTTCTCGGTGATGTTGAGCTGAGTGTAATAGCCCACTTTGTTGGTGATTTCCAATAAATGAGCAAAAACCATTTGTGCTACGGCGCGTGAGCCGTATCCGGCACAATTGCATACCGTTATCCCATGGTTGCGTGCGGCTACGGTGTCTATAACGTCGTAACCCGTTGCCGCCACCAAAATGAGTTTGAGCTTGGGGAGTTGTGTGAAATGTGCTTCATTTAACCTAACCTTATTGGTTATGATTACTTCGGCGTCTTGGGCTTTTTGAATGACATCCTCGGGCAAAGTGTCGGGATAGTGAACAAAATCGCCCCATTGCATGAACGGTTCCCAGCTAAGGTCGCCTGGGTTTAACGTGTAACTATCTAAAAAAACAATTTTCATAAGTCTTTACTGCTAATTTGTGTCATGCCAACCAGCTTTGTGTAGCGTTCGGATGGATGTTTGGCATATACTAAAATTAAATATTCGTTTTCAGTTTCGTAAAAATCACCTTCCACTTCATTGTTTGGGCTGAGATATTGGTACTCATAGTAACCTTGTTTAAGCCAAATGTTGGCTTTGTAACACTGCTCTTCATGGTCGTAGTTCATTCTATAAATATCTCGTTGTGCCGATGTTGCCCATGAGCCATCAACGTAAACTTCGCCTTGAAACAATTGTGGCATATTTAATCTGAAGTGCACATTCGTGTATTCGCTTTCGGTGTTGTCTGTGTAATTGTCCGTGTTTCTAATGACAAATGCACCATTATGGTCTTCGTTGTAAAGGTAGTGTTTCCTTATTTCATCGGTTTGTAAAAATACATCATATTGGTTTGTCGTAGCATTCCATTGTATGGCATCGATATGCATTGATGCGGTCTCTGTTGATAGATTTTCAAATTTGCGATATTCATTTCCCGCTTTAAAAACTAACGACAGGTTGTGTTCCCATTTCATTTGGTTTATTAATTGCATGGTTGGCTTATTGAGCCACACCGCATCTTCCCATTTCCTATTCTTTACAACGACGCATTTTAATTCATCAATAGGGTTGTGTAAGTTTAGGCCTGCATGATTTATTTCAACGCTGATTTGTTGGTGTTTATGGTTAAAATCAATATCTGTTTTTGTAGAAATTTGGGCGTTGATCTTTACTTTGTGATCTAAAATCATGAAAAAAGCCTTGAGCGCTTCGGTTTTCCATCCATCGTCATCTTCTTGTTCTATCGTTATGCTATAGTTCCCAGGAAGCAACATTTTAACATCGTCGTTAGGCAATGTTAGTTGATAATGATTATATGGGGTGACCGTGTTTCGCGATGGTTCATAATCCTCAACCAATAGTTCATTGCTTGTGGCTTGTAAATACGCACTTTCAAATAAATTTTCGGTGGGATTAAAATGCTCATCGCAATGGTTTATTCTGTAGGTGTATCTTATGGCCTCTGTGTTCATGTCATCAAATGACAAGATCATTCTTTTTTCATCATTTAATGCCAGGATAGGGAGCATGTTCCATGTGTTTTCAATGTTTATTTGAGGTGTGAAAATGGATGGTGAAAACACAATGGGCTTTTGTGCTTGAATGAGGTTTGAAAAAAAACATGCCGTAATGGTCAGTAAGACCAACAGGGTTGTGTGTGTTCTGCAATTCAATTTTTTCAAAACTTTATTTTGGCTTGAAAATCTTTTTAGCATTATTTGTATGAAATACATGATTCAAAGAGCAAAGTTAATCATTTTTTTTCTTAACTTCGCAGTGATTTTCAAAGCTGTTTAATTTTTGTTATAAAATTAATTGCTCTTGTTAGTTTTTTGAAAAATAAACAGACGGGCAGCCTATCGCGTGCATCCATATTTTAGTTGTAAGTGGTGCAGGAGGAAAGTCCGGGCAGCATAGAGCGCTTTGCTTCTTAATGGGAAGTAGTCCGTGAGGGTTAAAACGTGCAGAAGAAAATAACCGCCTTAATTGGTAAGGGTGAGAAGGTGAGGTAAGAGCTCACCAGCCGTGTGGCGACACACGGGCTGTGCACTTCAAAGGCTGAAAGTTCATGTAAACCAACGATTGAGGGTTGCTCGCCTGAGTTTTTTTATCGTTTTTCGATAATGATGCGTTGGAGGGTAGAACGATACAATGTGTCAGCAATGGCGCATGCGGATAAATGATAGGCAGTAGTTTATTCTTTAAGCTACTACAGAACCCGGCTTATCGCTCGTCTGTTTTTTTGATATAAAAAGTCATAAGCCATGTTGGAAACCTTCCAATATATGTGCTTATGACTTTTTCGTTTTTATTCCTGTTTGAGGTACTCCAAAAGTTGCACCATGCCATCTGTGGCTTTTTTGCAAATGTGCCAAACTCTTGAGTCGGGTTTGTTGCTTGATAAGTCTGGATTTATAATAATCACTTTAGCGTTACGATGGGCAAAGTTAATTAGATTTGCTGCAGGATAGACATTAAGAGAGGTGCCTATAATAACCAAAACATCGGCTTGCTCTACAATCTCTATGGCTTTTTCCATTAGTGGCACATCTTCGCCAAACCATACGATATAAGGCCGTAAGCGTGAACCATCAGCAGCCTTTGCATTTATTGGTATGTTTAGATTTTCGTGGTCAAGTGTTACCCATTGTGCTTGGTCATCTTTGTTGCGCGAAGAGCATGCCTTAAGTAATTCCCCATGAAGATGAATCACGTGTGAGGAACCAGCACGTTCGTGTAAATCATCAACATTTTGTGTAATTACCGTTACCTGATAGGATTTTTCCAAATCAGCCACCAAATGATGTGCTTTGTTGGGCATGATCTCAGGTAGTTTCTTGCGCAAGTCGTTGTAAAATGCGTTGACGTAATTGGGATTCTTTTCCCACGCTTCAATCGTGCAAACATCCTCTATCTTATGGTTGTTCCAAAGCCCGTTTGCACCTCGGAATGTGGATAGTCCGCTTTCAACGCTTATGCCGGCTCCGGTAAGGAAAACTATGTGTTTCATGGTCTTAATTCTAAACTTAGTTGCTCCGCTACGGCTTGTGGTAACATATCGTTGGGGATGTGCCCCGATTGCAATGCCTGGCGCACTTGGGTTGAACTGTATGGAAATTGTGGAGCACCGGTTAGTATCTTGACTTGTTGGGGGAGTTTAGTGGTGTCGATGTCGCAACCAGGTCTTGGATACACCAGGATTTGTGTGCTAGCTAAAATTAAATCGGTGTTTGCCCATTTGTCAAAGTTGACCCAATTGTCGCCCCCTATAATCAGATAAAATTCAGTGTTGGGGTAGGCTTCACGCAATGCGCAGAGCGTTGCCCATGTGTATGAAGGTCGTGGCAGACTCCATTCAAAATCGCTCGCTTTAACCCCTTTAATGTTTTTTAGGGCCAATTGTGCTAATGTCATTCTTTGGTCTTCCGGCATTAAATGTGAGGCATCCTTAAGTGGATTATGTGGCGAAATCATAAGCCACACTTCATCAACAAAGTTCTGTTCAACAATCCATGATGCGATATTCACATGACCGCAATGAATGGGGTTAAAACTACCGCCAAAAATGCCAATTCGCTTTATTGTATTCATGATGTGTAGAAGGATGAATGTGGATTTGTGTGCGTCCTATTAAGCGTTTATTTTGCTAATTTACCTATTTTTTTGTATTCTCAATAAATAAAAGTGTAAATTTGCAGGGTCTAAATCGTTTTCTGAAGTGATTAATCATTAATTATCCTTATATTTTTGACTTATGTACACAGTAGATGAACTCAACGAAAAACTTATTGACTTATCTTTTGCAGAGGATATAGGCGATGGCGACCACACCACACTTTGTTGTATTCCCGCTGATAGTATGGGCGAAAGTAAGCTGCTCATCAAGGAAGAAGGTATTTTTGCCGGAGTAGAAATTGCTAAGCAAGTGTTTCATCGTTTTGATCCAACGATGGAGGTTGAAGTTTATATTCAGGATGGTGCTCACGTAAAA
>JAGBYN010000025.1 GCA_017628775.1 Bacteroidaceae bacterium
CAATCGTGTTTGTGCATTGAATGGCGCAAACACGATTGCAAATTTATAAATAAAAATCATAACAAGCGAAAAATAGACTCAATTATTAGAGCACGACAGAGAGTTTGGCGTTGGGTGTTTCGCGAAACCATGCACGGCACTATGCTCTTTCGCCGCTCACCTTCGTGCTCGGTGCTCGGTTATAATCCAAGTCTCCTCGATATGCACGGGCAAAGGCGCGGATTTGGTTCAAAAGTCTTTCGCTGGGTTTGTAATAATAAACAGGAGTAGAATCTATCATAGGCAAATGAAGTTGGTGTGACCTGGTTTTATTGATTGGGATACATTAACATAACGTACAGTTTGTTTGAATATTATATATTTCATAAGATTTTTTTTGTGAGTTCTTCATTGATTACCTAACTTTGCATTATAAAGGGTGCTTGGCGCGCTGACCAAAAGAGCATGTTGTTCAGCTATCCCTTTACCCAAAGCGAAACAATTTACATTATATTTTATATATGAAGCATCTTACATTTCTGTTGTTATTTCTTTGTGGCGCATTGTTCAATGTTTCGGCACAGACGTTATTGCCCAAACCCACAAAGGTGGAATATGGTAAAGGCACATGTGTGTTGGATCCTCAACTTCAAATCAAGTATGCCGCTGATGTTCCCTACACGTCGGCCTATTTGACCCAGGTTTTAAAGGATTGTACCGCACCAAAAGGCAAGGCCGTTGTGTGCATTGAAAAATGGAATGGCGCCCCCACGGCTGAGGCTTATCAACTCCGTATCACTCCCGATACGCTGCTTCTGCGCGTGGCGCACGAGGACGGTTTGGTGCGTTGTGCCGCTACACTCAAACAACTCTGCTTACCTAAAGGTGGGTTCCCAGTTGTTGAGATAGAAGACATCCCAACGTATTCATGGCGCGGGGTGATGCTTGATGTGTCGCGTCATTTCTTTACGCTTGATCACATCCGCAAGCAAATTGATATTATGGCGCAATTTAAGCTAAATACCCTTCATCTTCACCTGACGGATGCTGCAGGGTGGCGTATGGAAATCAAACGCTATCCACGATTGACTCAAGAGGCTGCATGGCGCACGCATGAAAGTTGGAAAACGTGGTGGAATGGCGGTCGCGAGTATATGAAGGAAGGACAACCCGGTGCTTCAGGCGGTTATTACACCCAGGATGAATTACGTGAACTCGTTGCCTACGCTCAGGAAAGAGGTGTTACGATTATTCCGGAAATAGAAATGCCGGGTCACTCGGAAGAGGTGTTGGCAGTTTATCCCGAACTCTCATGTACGCATATACCTTTAAAGGCTGCCGACTTCTGTCCTGGTAATCTTGGTACCTATGAATTTCTGGAAAATGTCCTACTCGAAGTGATGGACGTGTTCCCGGCGCAGTATATTCACGTTGGGGGCGATGAGGCAGGGAAGGCTGCTTGGCCCACATGTGAACTGTGCCAGAAGAAAGCAGAAGAGGTTGGGCTTGAAAAGGTGCAACAATTGCAAGGCTACCTCATTCGCCACATGAATGATTTCTTGTTGAAGCACGGACGTACGCTCGTGGGTTGGGATGAGGTCTTGGCTGATTCCTTAGTGCCAGGTACGCACATTATGAATTGGCGCGCCACAACATTGGCACGCGAGGCAGTGCAACGTGGATTGAAGGTTATTCTTACCCCAAGTGCCTATTGCTACTTCGATTATTACCAGGATGCGCCACCTTTCCAACCCGAGGCGATTGGTGGTTATCTTCCATTGGAACAGGTTTATAAAAATGTGTCCATGGATGAACTTAATGCGGAAGAACGTAAGAGCGTAGTCGGTATTCAAGGCAACCTTTGGGCAGAGTATATCCCAACCCCAGAACATGCTGAATACATGCTTTATCCCCGTGCTTTGGCTATTGCTGAAATTGGCTGGAATGGTGAGCAACGCCCCGCGTTCAAGGATTTTCATAAAACGGCTTTAGCAACAGTCGCTACACTTCGTCAGCAAGGTGTGAATAGTTTTGATTTATCGCAGGAAATAGGTCTTCGTAAGGAATATAAAGAACCCGTGAAGCACAAGGCCGTGGGGTGTAAGGTGCAGTATAATTTGCCCTATTCACCCTATTACACCGCAGGAGGTGACGCTACGCTTACAGATGGTTTGCGTGGTGGTTGGACTTATTCAGATCAACGCTGGCAGGGATTTATAAAGGGCGATCGTTTTGACGTAACCGTCGATTTGGGTAAACGCCAAAAGATTCGTGAGGTGTCAACAGGCTTTATTGAAGCCAATGGGGCAGAGGTATGGTTGCCCGCGACCTATGAAATCTATGTGTCCGACGACAATGAGAACTTCACGGAAGTTGGAAGACAAACCTTTACCATCGGTCGTCACGACCGTAAGGCTTGTCAGACCTATACCTGGAAAGGTAAGGCTGAAGGTCGCTATTTACGGGTAAAGGCTCATCGCTCGGAGCACGGTGGATGGATCTTTGCAGATGAGATTATCGTGAAATAAAAACGTGGCTTACGTTACTAAAAAAAACGAACAATATGAACTAAGGTGTAAAAGTTCTGTTGTTCGTTTTTTGTTTTTTTGAGATTTATACCTCATATATAAATTATTAGGTGTAACTTTGCAAGGTTAAATCATCATTATTAAAATTTTATACATGAAAAAAGTATTGTTTTTGCTCCTGATGTTGACCATGACATTAGGCGTGAGTGCTCAGGACAAGAAGGTGGCGATAGCTTCGGCTTCTGCCAGCACCTATCAACCTGGTGAAGAAGCAAAGAAAGCCATTGACGGTGACTACAGCACGATGTGGCACAGTGCCTATAATGGTACAACATTCCCAGTGCGCTTCACTGTGAAGTTGAAGGAAGTGTCAGTGGTTGATTACGTTAAGTACATCCCTCGTTGTGATGGCAATCAAAATGGTAACTGGATCAAGGTGAAGGTGGCTTATGCGCCCAAAACAACAGGCTCTACTTTTAAGGAAGTTGGTGAGTTTCAGCCCAATGGCACCTCTTCAGCTTCAGAATTTGACTTAGGTGGCGTAGAATGTGGACAGATTCGTTTCGAAATCATTGGAGGTTATTTTAATGTTGCTTCAGCGGCTGAAATTGAAGTGTATCAAATCGACAATACAAAGCGTGATGCGTTTGCCGCATACTTTGTGGACGATCTTTACACCGAACTTAAACCAGAGGTGACGTCAAGCGAAGGTATTGAAGATGCAGATGTTAAGCAACTCGTTGACAATATCCTTACAAATGCCGACAAATACAAGAAATTCCGTGTGGGTGAGTATGAAGCTTATATGCCTACAAGCACCCTTCGCAATATGTTGAAGGTGAGCAGTCAGTACAACAACTATGAAAACCCAACAGGGGTTTACCTCAAGAAGGGTGAATCATGTATTGTTGTTGCCAGTGGTATTGAAAGTGCTTCGGTTGGTTTGAAAATTAAGAACTGGTACACCAACGAAAACTATAGTGAATATGGTCTTAAGAATGGCTTTAACTACATTACAGCTGCTTCAGAAGGTAACGTGTTCGTAGATTATTACACCAACAACTTTGAAACAGCACCTAATGTAAAGCTTCACTTCGTTAATGCGCCTGTTCAGGGTTATTGGGATCAAGAAACAATGACCAATGCTGATTGGGTGGAACTCTTGAAGGGACGTAGTGCAGATGACCACACAATTTTGGTGACACGTTCTAAGCACGCACAGACAGCTTATCCCGTAAGCGCATGGTTGCAACACTGTCCTACGGATGTTGACTCTACCATGACACTTTATCAACAGGTACAGTGGGCAGAACGCGATATCCTTGGTCTTGAACGTTACGGTAAGCAAGTCAAGAATCGTCAGCTCTTCTATGCAACTGACTATGGTTTTATGGCTGCAGGTGGCGAAGGTTCATACTGTCATTACAATAGTCTTGGTGGCATTATGTGTCCTGATTCAAAGCGCTTCGACTTCTGGGGCGTTGGTCACGAATGGGGGCACAATAACCAGGTAACTCCAGGCTTTAAATGGAGTGGTTGTGGTGAAACAACCAATAATATCTATGCGGCATGGGCTCAGCTTCATGGTACAGGTAATCGTCATAGCCTCCGTCTTGAAGACGAAAATTCAGGTGTTAACGATTACTCTGGCATGCGTGGTGGACGTATGCAAACTTACTTCGAAGAAGCATTGCGTAAGGGCGTTGCATGGCAATTGCAGGATGGACCTGACTACCATGGTGCTACTCCTAATACAATCACAGTTCAAGGTCAGGATGAAAAGGGCTTTAACATTGGTACC
>JAGBYN010000026.1 GCA_017628775.1 Bacteroidaceae bacterium
CCTGAATTCGTCAATGCGTCACCCAAATTATAACGGTTTGATGAGCCTTGGCGAATAATTTGGCTCCGCAGTGCATCAATAAATGTCTAGAATTAGAGAATTAGAGAATTTTGGCTCCGCAGTGTGTATCAATCAATAAATTCATCTTGATGAATAAAAAATTCTCAAATTCTCAAATTCTAGAAAAAAACAAGAAAACATTTGATTTTTAGTCTAGACGGTTTGATGAGCCTTAGCGAATAATTTGGCTCCGCAGTGTATATTGATAGATAGAAAAATATTCGATTACTCTCATCAAAACGTCACAAATTCTATAAATAAAATAGGTTTGCGCCACCCAAAACCACCCAAAAAATTACCGTAACTGCCTAAAAAATCAGTAAGCCCATAATATAGCAACAAAAGTGATGAAGTCAGGAATAGAGTTTGATTGACGTGGAGCCGACAAAAGTTTGAACGGCGCCTACAACCCGTTTTTTTTATGCTCTATAATCGTATGCCTGTAAAAAAATGAGTAATTTTTGGTGACCTAACAAAAATCTCGTAATTTTGGAAATGGAAATATTTTTTAACCGCTTACAAATATAGATTGATATGAGTCTAAAAATTGTTGTGCTTGCCAAGCAAGTACCCGACACGCGAAATGTGGGCCCTGATGCCATGACGGCTGAAGGCACCATTAATCGTGCAGCTTTACCGGCTATCTATAATCCAGAAGATTTAAATGCTCTTGAACAGGCCCTTCGATTGAAGGATAAATATCCTGGCACGACAGTGACCATCGTCACTATGGGACCTCCACGTGCTGCTGACGTGATTCGTGAATCCATGTATCGCGGTGCTGACGGGGGCTATCTCCTCACAGACCGTGCCTTTGCTGGCGCCGATACTTTGGCCACAAGCTACGCCTTAGCAACAGCCATTAAGCATCTTGGTGAGGTGGACCTTATTATTGGTGGCCGACAAGCCATTGACGGCGATACGGCTCAGGTAGGTCCACAAGTGGCAGAGAAGTTAGGCCTCAACCAAGTGACTTACGTTGAAGAGATTCTTGATGTTGAGGGTGATCTGCTTACCGCAAAACGCCATATTGATGGTGGTGTGGAAACCGTTACGGCCCCCATGCCCTTGGTGGTCACTGTTAATGGAAGCGCAGCCCCATGTCGCCCACGTAATGCCAAGTTGGTGATGAAGTACAAGCGTTGCCGTGTGCCTATGGAGCAAACGCCCGATATGCCTTATACAGAAGAGTATGGCAAAAAGCCGTACCTTACCCTTGGACAACTTTCGTGTGCCGATGTCAATGCCGACCTCTCTCAATGTGGGTTGGCTGGCTCGCCCACTAAGGTAAAGGCTATTGAAAATATTGTATTCAAGGCTAAAGAAAGTAAAGTGCTTACCAGCTCAGACGAAGATATCAAGAGTTTGATGCACGAATTAATTGCTAACCACACCATTGGATAATTGAAATTATGAACAACGTATATGTATATTGTGAACTTGAAGGCACACAAGTGGCCGAAGTAAGTCAGGAATTACTTTCAAAAGGACGCAAACTCGCTGATACGCTGGGGGTGAAGCTTGAAGCCGTGGCTGTCGGTACCGATATTAAGGGCAAGGTGGAAGCGCAAATCATTCCTTACGGTGTGGATAAACTTCATGTTTTTGATGCACCCGGACTTTTCCCTTACACCACATTGCCGCATGCCTCAATTCTGATCAATTTGTTTAAGGCTGAGCAACCACAGATTTGCCTTATGGGGGCCACTGTTATTGGTCGCGACCTTGGTCCGCGTGTGTCGTCAGCCCTCCATTCGGGTTTGACAGCCGATTGTACGGCACTCGAAATTGGTAGCCATGAAGATAAGAAGGCCAGTAAGGTGTACGATCAATTGCTGTATCAAATTCGCCCCGCTTTCGGAGGAAATATTGTGGCAACAATTATCAATCCCGAAAATCGCCCACAGATGGCTACGGTGCGCAGCGGTGTGATGAAGGCTGAAATTGTAGATGTCAATTATCCTGGCGAGGTGAGCTACCCTTCTGTTGATGCCTACACCTCGGCAGCTGATTTCCTCATTAAGGTTATTGATCGCCATGTTCAGACGCAGGACAGCAACCTTAAGGGTGCTCCCATTATTGTAGCGGGCGGTTATGGCGTAGGGTCAAAAGAAAACTTCGACCTCCTGTATGCTTTGGCCAAGGAGATTCATGCTGAGGTGGGTGCCAGTCGTGCCGCTATTGATGCGGGTTTCTGCGCTCATAATCTTCAAATTGGTCAGACGGGAGTTACCGTTCGTCCAAAGGTGTATATCGCCTGCGGTATCTCGGGTGCTATTCAGCATGTGGCTGGCATGAAGGAAAGTGGCATTATTATTTCCATCAATACCGACCCCAATGCGCCTATCAATCAAATCGCTGACTATGTCATCACAGGTAGTGTGGAAGAGGTGCTTCCTAAAATGATTAAGTATTACAAAAATTAGAGCCATTTATTGTTATGAGTAATTATTATAGCGACATCAAAGAACTTCAGTTCGAACTCAACCATCCGCTCATGGAGCGCATCGTTGAACTCAAGGAACGCAACTTCCGCGATAAGGACACTTTTGACGAGGCGCCCATTGACTTTACAGATGCCATGGACTCTTATGACAAGGTCCTCGACATCGTGGGCGACATCACGGCAAACGTGATTAAGCCTAACTCCGAAGGTGTTGACGCCGAAGGACCTCATTGCGAAAATGGCCGTGTGCGCTACGCTTCTGGAACCTACGATAACCTCAATGCAATGGTCAGCGCAGGTATGAACGGAATGACAATGCCCCGCCGTTTCGGTGGACTCAACTTCCCCATCACACCCTATACGATGTGTGCTGAAATCGTAGCTGCTGCTGATGCCGGCTTCAGCAATATATGGAGCCTTCAGGACTGTATTGAAACACTCTATGAATTCGGAAACGAAGATCAACACAGCCGTTTCATCCCCCGCATTTGCCAGGGCGAAACCATGTCAATGGACCTTACCGAACCCGATGCTGGTTCCGACCTCCAGAGTGTGATGCTTAAGGCTACCTATGATGAAGCTGAAGGTTGCTGGCGTTTGAATGGTTGTAAGCGTTTCATTACCAATGGCGACGCGCAACTCCACCTCGTGCTTGCACGCTCAGAAGAAGGAACGACCGATGGACGTGGCCTCTCCATGTTTATCTACGATAAGAATGATGGTGGTGTTGACGTGCGCCGCATTGAAAACAAGTTGGGTATTCACGGTTCACCCACATGCGAGCTCGTTTATAAGAATGCCAAGGCAGAACTTTGTGGCGACCGCAAATTGGGGCTTATTAAGTATGTGATGGCACTCATGAACGGGGCGCGCCTTGGTATTGCGGCGCAGAGCGTGGGTCTTTCACAAGCTGCCTACAACGAGGCACTTGCCTATGCACGCGACCGTAGGCAGTTTGGCAAAGAAATTATCAACTTCCCTGCAGTGAGCGATATGCTCTCGCTGATGAAGGCAAAACTTGATGCTGGTCGTGCACTGCTTTATCAAACCTCGCGCTACGTGGATATCTATAAGGCCCTTGAAGATATTGCACGCGAACGAAAACTTGAAGCAGAGGAACGACAGGAACTCAAGAAATTCTCAAAACTCGCCGACTCGCTCACGCCCCTTGCTAAGGGTATGAACTCTGAATATTGTAATCAAAACGCTTATGACTGCATTCAGATTCATGGTGGTTCGGGTTTCATGATGGAATACTTCTGTCAGCAGATTTATCGCGATGCGCGCATCACCAGCATCTATGAAGGGACCACGCAGCTACAAGTTGTAGCAGCTATTCGCTACGTAACCAATGGTGCTTACCTCGCCCTTATGCGCGACTACGAAGCAGTGCCCGTAGCGCCTGAGTTTGCTTCACTCATTGAACGTGCAAAGGCTATGGCCAATCAGTTTGAAGCTGCCACAACTTACGTGAAGGATGCGGCTAATGCTGAGTTTCACGATTTCTGCGCACGCCACCTCTACGAAATGGCTGCCAGCATCATCATGCTCCATCTGCTCACACAAAACGCAACACGTTGTCCTGAAATGTTTGCCAAGAGCGCTCGCATCTACGCAAACTACG
Source organism: Bacteroidaceae bacterium (assembly GCA_017628775.1). The sequence goes on from JAGBYN010000026.1 coordinate 4,131, forward strand.
TTGAGGCAGAAGTGATGAAGCACTACACCTGGGTGATGAACTTTACACCCGAAACAATGGAAGATTACAAGCAGGCTTAGTGACATCAAACAAAAACTGGTATTCCACCTATTTGGGGAATACCAGTTTTTTTGTTTGCGAGTCATGCACTTCCTGAATTCGTCAATGCGTCACCCAAATTATAACGTTTTGATGAGCCTTGGCGAATAATTTGGCTCCGCAGTGCATCAATAAATGTCTAGAATTAGAGAATTAGAGACGGTTTGATGAGCCTTGGCGAATAATTTTGGCTCCGCAGTGTGTATCAATCAATAAATTCATCTTGATGAATAAAAAATTCTCAAATTCTCAAATTCTCAAATTCTAGAAAAAAACAAGAAAACATTTGATTTTTAGTCTAGACGGTTTGATGAGCCTTAGCGAATAATTAGGCTCCGCAGTGTATATTGATAGATAGAAAAATATTCGATTACTCTCATCAAAACGTCACAAATTCTAGAAATAAAACATAGGTTTGAGTCACCCAAACTTACCCCGTTTAGAATATCTAACTTGATGATTTTCAATTTTCGCTATTTAATAGCACTAAAAGTGATGAAGTCAGGACCTATTTGAGGAATACCAGTTTTTTTGTTTGCCAGTCATGCTCTGTCGTCTGTCATTTTGTCCTGTTTTTTTTCCTTATGTTATGCCATTTTGTCATAAAAAGATAAAAAATGTTGCAGTTTTGCTGTGGCATGATTTAAGTAATAAGAAGGGTAAGGAGGAACGCAAAGCATATTTCTTTTTCATTGTACGCGACTCCGAACACTATTTATATAATGATTAACTTATTAACAGATATAACTATGACTGGACAAAATTTGACACACAAAGTTCAAGAGGTGATTCAGCAAGCTCTTGAAACTGCTCAAGCTAAAGGTCAACAAGCTGTGGGCACTTTACATTTGCTGTATGCGTTGCTTTCAGCTCCGGGCGAGAATATTATGCCCTTCTTGTTTGAAAAGGCCGGCGTGAATCTTGATATGTTGCGTCGTGTGCTTGAGCGCGAACTGGAGAATCAACCACGTGTTAATGGAGGTTCTGAACCCTATTTGGAACATGAAGCTGCAAAGGTAATGAAAAAGGCACAAGAATTGGCTCAGAAACGTGGTGATACCTACGTTGGACTTGAAATATTGCTCCTTGCCTTGCTGGTTGTTACTTCAAAAGCGTCTAAAATATTAAAGGATGCTGGCATGAAAGAAGATGCCCTTGAAAAGGCGATCGAGGCATTACGTAAGGGTAAGAAGGTGGATTCGCCCATGAGCGAGGACAATTACCAGGCGCTTCAACGCTATGCACGTAACCTTGTAGATGAAGCGCGCGAGGGTAAGTTAGACCCTGTGATTGGGCGTGATGAAGAGATTAGAAGGGTTCTCCAAATCTTAAGCCGACGCACGAAGAATAATCCAATTCTTATTGGAGAACCTGGTACGGGTAAGACAGCTATTGTTGAGGGCATTGCCCAACGCGTTGTGCGTGGCGACGTGCCGGAGAATTTGAAAAACAAAAAACTCTTTTCGCTTGATATGGGGGCGCTCGTTGCGGGTGCTAAGTATAAGGGCGAGTTTGAGGAACGCCTGAAGAGTGTGGTGAACGAAGTGACTGAGGCGGAGGGTGAGATTGTGCTGTTTATTGATGAGATTCATACACTCGTGGGCGCAGGCAAAAGTGAAGGGGCTATGGATGCTGCCAATATCTTAAAGCCTGCCTTGGCAAGAGGTGAATTGCGCAGTATTGGTGCTACGACATTAGAGGAGTATCAAAAATATTTTGAAAAGGACAAGGCCTTGGAACGACGTTTCCAAACGGTGTTGGTTGAGGAACCATCGCCCGAAGATGCCATTTCAATTCTTCGTGGATTGAAAGAGCGTTATGAAAACCACCATCGTGTGCGTATTCAGGACGATGCGTTGATTGCTGCTGTCAGGTTATCACACCGATATATTGCCGATCGCTTCTTGCCTGATAAAGCCATTGACTTGATGGATGAGGCAGCTGCTAAGTTGCGCATGGAGCGCGATTCGCAACCCGAGGAGTTGGATGAAGCCTTGCGCCGATTGCGCCAACTGGAGATTGAACGTGAAGCCATCAAGCAGGAAGGCGATACTTTGAAGCAGGAATCGCTGAATGCTGAAATCGCCATGCTTGAAGAGCAGGTGAACGAGATGAAGGCGAAGTGGGAAGGTGAACGCAGTGCGTTGCTCGAAATTCAAAAGATCAAGCAACAGCAAGAAACGCTGAATATGGAGGCGGAACGCCTGGAGCGTGAAGGCGAATACGGACGCGTGGCAGAGATACGCTACCGAAGTTTGCCTGAGTTGACTCAGAAATTGGAAACATTAAATGAAACGCTCAAACAACGTCAAGGCAGCGAAGCAATGGTGAAAGAAGTGGTGAGCGCTGACGATATTGCAGATGTGGTGAGCCGATGGACTGGTATTCCAGTGAGTCGCATGCAACAGAGTGAACGCGAAAAGTTGTTGCACCTTGATGCCGATTTGCACCAACGCGTAGTGGGGCAGGATGATGCGGTGCAAGCTGTGGCTGATGCCGTGTTGCGCAGCAGGGCTGGACTTCAGGATCCGCGTCGCCCAATCGGGTCGTTTATCTTCCTTGGTGCTACGGGGGTGGGAAAAACGGAAATTGCTAAGGCGCTTGCAGAGTTGCTGTTTAATGATGAGCAAATGCTCACGCGCATAGATATGAGCGAATATCAAGAAAAGCATAGTGTGAGCCGACTTGTCGGTGCGCCTCCGGGATACGTGGGTTATGATGAAGGTGGACAATTGACGGAAGCAGTGCGTCGCAAACCTTATTCGGTGGTGTTGTTTGACGAAATCGAAAAGGCACATCCTGATGTATTCAATATCCTGCTTCAGGTGCTGGATGATGGTCGATTAACCGATAATAAGGGACGCGTGGTGAATTTCAAGAATACCATTATCATCATGACATCTAATTTAGGTAGTGGCTTTATCCATCAAGCGCTTGAACAAGCGACCAAACAAGGGTTGGCTATTGACCAATATTTCAACGAACACGAGGAGGTCTTGAAAGATCAGGTTATGGGCTTGCTGAAGAATACCGTGCGTCCAGAGTTCCTGAACCGCATTGACGACATCGTGCTGTTTAAACCATTGTCGGAGTCTGACATTCAGCAAATCGTACGCTTACAGGTTAGTTTGGTGTGCGACCGTTTGGCGAAACAAGGGGTTAATCTCATTGTTGACGATGCTGCTGTTGCTTGTGTGGCACGCGAAGGTTACGATCCTCAATTTGGGGCACGTCCTGTGAAGCGCGCACTTCAGCGCATGCTACTTAATCCGCTGAGCCACGCCCTGTTGGCAGGAGCCGTAAGTAAGGATACGCCAATCAGTATCAGTGAACGTCAGGGAGAATTGGTGTTTGGAAATTAAAGTCCCCAACCGTAGTCTTACTGCACGATGGGTAATGCTAAAAAGTAAATCCTCAATCAGTTTAAAAAGCGAAAGGAGAGCCAGCGGTGATGTGAACCCCGAAAGTTAGACAAAAAACTTTCGGGGTTTTATTATGTCTAAAAGGAAGAAACATGGTTATGTAGAGTGCTTGAAGTACATGCATATGATTCAAGAAGGAAAGTCCATTCATTCCATACATGTGAAGTA
>JAGBYN010000027.1 GCA_017628775.1 Bacteroidaceae bacterium
AATTTGGGCCCGGGTGGCTTTAGCTCGTTTCGCGCTCTGTTTCTTCCTCTTTTCCTGGTGCAAAGGTACAACAAGTTTTTGAGGGTGTGCGAATTAATGAGAATTACGGGGAAATTAATGAGAATTACGGGGAAATTAATGAGAATTACGGGGAAAATAATGAGAATTAATGAGAATTAGCAAGTGTTAAAACGCTTAATATCCGTGTATTACGATTTTTTTTATTTTTTTCTTATATTTTTTATTTTGCGGTGCGGGCGGGGGCGAAACTTTTACCGTTTTTGAGGATAATTTGAAGCCTCATGATGTTTGCCTTCCCCTCAGTTTTTTTCATATCCCTCATTTTCATCCCCAAAAGGTGTTACAAGATGATTACACGATTTTGCGGTGTGGGTAAGAGGGGGTACCCTTTTTATAGTGTATATATATAATATATTATATATATAACCATAATAAAAGACTTAGCATTGAAGGAGACCCGAAAATCGTGTAATCATTCTGTAACACTTTTGGACATGCCATTGCTATCAATTCACCTTCAGGAAACGCTTACAAGATGATTACACGATTTTGCGGTGTGGGTAAGAGGGGGGTACCCTTTTTTAGTATATATATAATATATATATATAATTAAAATAAAGACTTAGCTTTGAAGCACACTCGAAAATCGTGTAATCATTCTGTAACACTTTTTAGGGACATGCCATTGCCATCATTCACCTTCGGGAACGCTTACAAGATGATTACAAGATTTTGCACCCCAGGTTGTGAGTGATTCATGAGGCTCGAAAACGGTGAGTTGTAGGGGCCGTTCTCTGTGTCGGCCCGTCATCGTTTAACGTACTTATCGCAATCATCATGTCTCGGAAATGTGAAAATTTAAATGGAAGAATGTAATGGGGGAAATGTGGTGAATGCTGATAGGTACGTGAGTTTATGACGGGCCGACACGGAGATCGGCCCCTACATGCAATTGCTATCAATAAAAAAAAAGAGCGCCATTAATTTGACGCTCCTTGCTATTTGAGGGTTTAGAGGATACAAGAGGATTTTAAGAGGATGCGAGAGGATACAAGAGGGATGGCTACTCCTAACTTCTCAAAAAACTTACTCCGGATGGTAAGCCTCACCCTTTAGGGGGAGTTGGGAGGGGGCTTTTAAAACATCACCTTCTTGCCATTCACGATATACAAGCCCTTCTTGGGGTTCGTCACGCGGCGGCCCTGGAGGTCGTAGATCTCTGTGGGTGTTTGTTCGTTGACCGCGTTCGCTTCAATACCCGTGAGTTCGTCCTCGCCTTGCACGCTGATGCGGATGCTTTGGAGGGCTTGAGGGGATACCTTGATTGGCGAACCTGGGCGAGGCATCATCTTTAAGTAGAGGCGGAAGGGATTTAAGTAGCTGCTTTGGGCGATGGGCGACCATGCACCCTTGGCGGTGATGGCATAGCAATTTTCAAGGACGCTGCCTTCATGGCGCGTATAAACGCCCGCCAATTCGAAGTCCATGTATGCCGACGAAACCGGGATGCTTGTGCAATATTCCTTCGCGCTGCTATGAACCGTTACATCGGTGAGTTCAAGGTTCATTTGCTTAGCCGCCTCGTTCTTGGCGCGAATCAAGTAAGGATGGTTGGCATGGAGCGTACCTTCCTTAAGTAAGAAGATTTCCATGTTCATGTCGTCCACTACGCCATCGCTATTGCGATCGTAGGCATGCATATCGTTGAAGTACGCCACATCGTAGTTCTCAATCAATGCCTCAATTGGAATCTCTACGGGCAAGTAGAGCGCATTCCACATTAAGTTGGGGAGCGTGCGCGAGTAGGTTAAGGTGTTGGCATAGAAGGGTTGAGCATTCACGAAATTTTCGCCTTCCTTGAGGACGACGTTCATAGGCAACTCTACGATTTCTTCGAATGCATGATTCCATCCTTCAGTGGTTGCATACGTATCTGTTGCACCAGATGGTACGGTCAAGACGCACTCGCTTGGAATACCGAAAAAAGTAGAAATTGCAACGGGAAACAACTTATCGGCAGGTATGTAACTAATCACCTCTGTCAATCCTGAGCAGGAGAAAGCGTAATCCTCAATTTCTGTTATGGTGCGAGGAAGGGTGATGGTTGCTAAATTGTAACAATTATAGAAAGCTGATTCCCCGATGCTCGTCACGCTATCACCCATGCTAACTGACGTCAAACCGGTGCAATAATAGAAGGCGTGATCCCCGATACTCAGTACGCTATTGGGTATGCTGATAGACTTTAAGTAAGAGTAATCAGAGAAAGCCGAGGGTGAAATAGATATCGTACCCTCTTGGACTTCTATATCGGTGTCTTTTGGCATTGTGCCCTTGTATTTATACAACACCTTGCCAATGTAAACGATTCCATCGGGTAGGTTGTTGTACCATGGTGTATTGTTGAAAACATAACCTCCGATGCTCGTCACGCTAGTAGGAATGTCAATAGTGGTCAGACAGGAGCAACCACTGAAGGCATAACTTTCGATGCTCGTCACACTTTCTGGAATGGTGATAGATGTTAAATTAGTGCACCCTTTGAAAGCCGAATAACCGATGCTTGTCACGCTATTAGGGATGGTAACGGATGTCAAACCAGAGCAATTAGAAAAAGCCCCTTCCCCGATGCTTGTCACGCTATTAGGGATAATTGTATTCATACAACCCGTAATTAACGTATTGCTTTCGCTTTCAATAATTGCATTACAATTTTCTCTTGAATCGTATTTTGCATTTCCTGCCTCAACGACGATGGAAGTTAAACCAGAACAACCAGAGAAAGCCACTTTACTGATGCTTGTTACGCTGCTTGGGATGGTGATGGCAGTCAAACTTGAGCAACTAGAGAATACATTATCCCCGATGTTTGTCAAGCTATTAGGGATGATGATAGAAGTCAAATTGGAGCATCTTGCGAAAGCTCCATTCTCAATGCTTGTCACGCTATTGGGAATAGTGATAGAAGTTAATTTGGTGCAATCAGAGAAAGCGTAATAGCCGATGCTTGTCACACCATCCCCGATGGTGACGGAAGTCAAATTGCAGCAATCTTCGAAAGCCCAACTTCCGATGCTTGTCACGTTACCGGGTATGGTGATAGAAGTTAAATCATAGCAGCCAGAGAACGCAGACCCACCGATGCTTGTCACACCATCCCCGATGGTGACGGAAGTCAAACCTGAGCAATTTCGGAAAGCCGAACTTCCGATGCTTGTCACACTATAAGTTTTCTCGTTAAAAGTTAGTGATTCAGGAATTGTGATATTACCTGAATATTCAGCATAATAAGAATCATAATATAGTCCCTTAAACGTCACCGCCACCGTCATATCTTCGTCCGACGTGATATTGTAAAAAATACCATCCACCTCAAAGTCGTGGGCAAAGAGGGGCGTGGTGCAAAGCATCATTGCAAGGACGAGGAGTGGAGATTTTAGATTACATTTCATAATTGCTTTGTGAATTTAATGAATAAATTGTTTGCAAACAAAATTACACAATCTTTAACAAACAGGCAAAGGGATAGGTGTGTTTTCATGCCTAAAAACGCTTACAAGATGATTACAAGATTTTCGCAACCCTTGGTTTTGAGTGATTTGTGAGGTTCGAAAACGGTGAGTTGCAATTGCTATCAATAAAAAAAGAGCGCCATTAATTTGACGCTCCTTTCTATTTTGAGAGTTGAAAGCTTTAGAGGATAAAAAGCGGATTTGAGAGGGTTAGAGGAGGATTTCCTAACTTCTCACTCCTCACTTTTTAAAACATCACCTTCTTGCCATTCACGATATACATGCCCTTGGTGGGGTTCGTCACGCGGCGGCCCTGGAGGTCGTAGATCTCGGTTGACTTTTGTGCGTTGACCGCGTTTGTTTCAATGCCCGTAAGTTCGTCTTCGCCCTGAACACTGATGCGGATGCTCTGAAGCGCTTGGGGTGAAATTTCGAATGGAGAACCAGGGCGAGTAGTCATTCTTAAGTAGAGGCGGAAGGGGTTTAAGTAGCTATTTGAGGCGATGGGCGACCATGAACCCTTAGCGGTGATGGCATAACAATTTTGAAGCACATTGCCCTCGTGTCGTTCGTAAACTCCAATCAATTCAAAGTCCATATATGCCGATGAAACTGGTATGCTCGTACGGTTTACAATATCAGAGCTCTGAACTGTTACGTCGGTGAGTTCTAAGTTTAACTGCTTTGCTGCCTCGTTCTTAGCGCGAATAAAGTAAGGATGGTTGGCATGGAGCGTACCTTCCTTGATTAAGAAGATTTCCATGCTCATGTCGTCCACCACGCCATCGCTATTGCGATCGTAAGCATGCATGTCGTTGAAGTACGCCACATCGTAGTTTTCAATCAACTCTGCTACGGGTATCTTTACGGGCAAGAAGAGCGCATTCCACATCAAGTTAGGGAGCGTGCGCGAGTAGGTCACTGTGTTGGCTTCGTAGGGATTTGCGTTTTCAAAAGGTGTGCCTTCTTTGAGGATAAGATCTGTTGTTTCGGGTGCCATCTCTACGATTTCACTGAATCTACTCCATCCCTCGGTGTTTGCATACTTGCTTCTTGTGCCGAATGGTACCTTTAAAACGCAGTTGTTTAGAACACCCTCAAAAGTATTAATATTGATTGAAAAGACGTAATCCGCTGGTATATAGCTGGTTATTTCAGTTAAGCCAGAGCAAGAATAGAAAGCACCGCCTCCGATGTTTAACACGCTATTAGGGATGATAATGGATTTTAAATTAGTGCATTTTTTGAATGCGTATTCGCCGATGTTTGTTACGCTATTCGGGATATTGATGACGGTCAATTTAGGGCAGTTTTCGAAGGCGCTATTTCCAATGCTATTGACGCTATTACCAATGCTAACGGATGCTAATTTTCCGCAATTATAGAAAGCTTTATCACCGATACTCTTTACGCTATTGGGGATAGTGACGGAAGTTAAACTTGCGCAGTCTTGGAAAGCATTGTTTCCAATAGTTGTCACATTATTGGGGATGGTAATAGAAGGTAAAATAGAGCACCAATAGAAAGCATAATCACCGATGCTGGTCACACTATTTGGAATGGTAATGGAACTCAAAGTAGAGCAATTGTAGAAAGCGTAAGGAGAGATAGAAGTTGTGCCGTCTTTGATTGTAATTGCAGTTTTTGCAGGCATTGTTCCCTTGTATTGATATAATACCTTTCCGACATAAAAAACACCGTTGGGCTGGTTGTTGTACCATGGTGTGCCATCAAAAGCACCTCGCCCAATGCTCGTTACGCTATTTGGGATGGTGATGGAAGTTAAAGCAGAGCAATTATTGAAAGTATACTGTCCGATGCTCGTTACGCTATTTGGGATGGTGATAGAAGTTAAAGCAGAGCAATCATAGAAAGCATAATCCCCGATGTTTGTTACGCCATCTCCAATGGTGATAGATTTCAAACCAGTGCAACGTTGAAAAGCGCCTTTTCCGATGCTCGTTACGCTACCAGGGATGGAGATGGATGTCAAATTACTGCAATACTCGAAAGCGTAGGGAGATATTGATACCGTGCCTTCTTTTACAGTAATAGAAGCATTGTTAGGCATTTCTCCATTATAGTAGTACAATACATTCCCAATGTAAACGACACCTTCTGGTTGTTTTTTAAACCATGCTGTATTATTAAAAGCATGACCACCAATGCTTGTCACGCTATTAGGGATAGAGATGGAAGCCAATTTGGAGCAGTCATAGAAAGCACTTTGCCCAATGCTCGTTACGCTACTTGGAATTGTGATGGAAGTTAAACCGACGCATTCCCAGAATGATTGTTCGCCTATGTTCGTTACGCTACTTGGAATTGTGATGGAAGTTAAACCGTCGCATTCAAAGAAAGTTCTATATCCGATGCTTGTCACGCTAAAGTTTTTTTCGGCATAAGTGACCGATTGGGGAATTGTAACCGTGCCGGAATATTCTTTAGCATATGAGTTGTAAACACTTCCTTTAAACGTTACCTCGACCGTCATATCTTTAGTCGACGTGATGTTGTAAAAAATACCATCCACCTCAAAGTCGTGGGCAAAGAGGGAGGTGCTGCAAAACATCGCCGCAAGGACGAGCAGCAAAGAGTTTAATTTGTGCTTCATAATGTATGTTCGTTTATGAATTAATGAATCTGCAACAAAGATATACAAAATTTAACAAGTAGGGATAAAGAAAGGTGTTTTTTTTTGTGTTCCTAATGTGTAATTGCTATCAATATCGCCCAGAGATAAATGCTTGCGGGATGATTACAACGTTCTCGCATCAATAGGGCTTGGGCAAGTGAACGGGTTAACAAGTCGTAATCCGGATTGCTTACAGGATGATTACAACGTTTTGGCATTAATAGATTCGTCCGGAAGGGAGCTTGTAGGCTCGTTGGTCCGTTGGCTTGTAGACTTTTTTAGCGGTGGTGAAAAAGTTTTGTTTTATGCGAAAAAAAGGTGGAAAAATGTTTCGGTTTTTCGATTATTTTCCGTAATTTTGTAGTAGAAAAGGTAAGGAAAAAATAGGGTTAAAATAAAGGGTTGTGGGGATGTTTATGGAGAGAATAGAGTGTGGTGTTGGTGAGAGTGCAGTATTTTTAATATATGTGCGTAGGTTAGCGTTCTGTGTTTTTATCATCAATGCAAAAAAAAATGACGCAAGAATTTGTTTTATTTGAAAATCTTGTTATACCTTTGTTTAAGATTTAGGGCAACGCCCAAAGAGAGATGTGCAGAGTGTGCGCGTAGTAATATGAAAATCAATGAAAAGTGGCCGTGCTTATGAGTGAATTTTATGATTTACATACTTCTTTAAAGCGCTATTTTGGCTTTGATAACTTTAAAGAGAATCAGGAAACCATTATACGTAGTTTGCTTGATGGTTCGGATGTTTTTGTGCTGATGCCTACAGGTGGAGGTAAATCCATGTGCTATCAATTGCCGGCTTTGATGATGGAAGGCACTGCCATTGTGATATCGCCACTCATTGCTTTGATGAAGAATCAGGTGGATGCTATTAGGTATAATTCTGATAATGATGGTGTGGCACACTTTATTAATTCATCGCTCAATAAAGCGCAAATCGATGCCGTAAAAAGTGATATTCAGGCAGGCATTACGAAGTTGCTGTATGTGGCGCCCGAGACGCTGACCAAGGAAGAGAATATTGCATTCTTGAAGGGTATTAAGATTTCATTCTATGCCGTGGATGAAGCGCATTGTATCTCAGAGTGGGGACATGACTTCCGACCTGAGTATCGCAAGATTCGCCCGATAATCAATCAAATAGGCGAGGCGCCCGTGATAGCACTTACGGCTACCGCTACGGAGAAGGTGAGGAGCGACATAAAAAAGAATTTGGGCATGAAAAACGTGTTGGAATTCAAGAGTTCCTTTAATCGTCCGAACCTATACTATGAGGTTTGCCCAAAGACAGAGAATGTTGACAAGAATATTATTAAATATATCAAGCAAAATCCTGGTAAGAGCGGCATTGTATACTGCTTAAGCCGCAAGAAGGTTGAAGAGTTGGCAGAAGTGCTGCGCACGAATGATATTAAAGCCGAGGCCTACCATGCAGGGATGGATGCGCAAACGCGCAATCAAACGCAAGACGCGTTCTTGATGGAAGAAATCGAAGTGATTGTTGCAACGATTGCATTTGGTATGGGTATCGATAAACCCGACGTTCGCTTCGTGATCCATTACGATATCCCCAAGAGTTTGGAAGGGTATTACCAAGAAACGGGTCGTGCCGGACGCGACGGAGGCGAGGGTAGATGCATCGCTTACTATTCGCATAAGGATTTACAAAAGTTAGAGAAATTCATGGCTGATAAGCCAGCGTCTGAACAAGATATCGGTAAGCAATTACTCAAGGAAACCGCGCTCTATGCGGAGTCTTCCTTGTGCAGACGTAAATTAATACTTCATTATTTTGGTGAAAATTATGAACACGAAAATTGTCATAATTGTGACAATTGCTTAACTCCTAAAAAACACGTGGAAGCTAAAGACTTTTTGCAGAAAACGATAGAGGTGGTTATCTCTACTAAAGAAATACTTAAAGAAGAACAAATTGTAGATATTCTTCTTGGCAATGAAACCGACGAAATTTTAGCTCATAAGTACGACGAACTTGATGTGTTTGCCATTTTTGAAGAAAAGGAACCCGATTTCTTGAAGATGGTTATCCAGCAAGCTACGGTTGAAGGCTATCTTGAAAAACAAATCGAAAACTTTGGGGTGTTGAAACTCACAAAGAAAGGAAAGGCCTTTTATAAGAAACCCGTTTCGTTTACCATCGTAGAGGATAGAGACTTTGATGACGAAAGCAATGAGGAACCTATGCCAAGTGGCGATGTTTGTGCGGTCGATCCAGTGCTTTACGACATGCTCAAAGACTTGCGCAAGCGCATGGCACGCGAACTTGATGTACCGCCCTACGTTATCTTCCAAGATCCATCGCTCGAAGCTATGGCTACGATCTACCCCCAATCGATTAAGGAATTGGAAAATATTCCAGGCGTGGGAGCGGGTAAGGCAAAGCGATATGGCGAAAAGTTCTGCAAACTTATCAAGCAACATTGTGAGGATAATGAAATTGAACGCCCCGAGGATTTAAGAATTCGCACCGTTGCCAACAAGTCAAAACTCAAGGTAAGCATTATTCAAAGCATTGACCGCAAGGTGATGTTGGACGACTTGGCAGAAGCAAAGGGTATTGATTTCGATGAATTGCTTTCTGAAATCGAAGCGATTGTTTACTCAGGAACGAAGATTAATATCGACTATTTCATTGAAGAGATTCTTGACGACGAGCATATTGACGATATCTATTCTTATTTTAAGGAGTCGGATACCGATGATATCGAAGAGGCTTTGAATGAAATTGGAGTCGACTATTCTGAAGAAGAAATTAGATTGGTACGAATCAAGTTTATCTCTGAAATGGCTAACTAATAAACTAACTCATAGTACATAACTAAATATTAATGATACAAGAAGAATTGAAACAAGAGTCTAAAAAGACTTTGAACTTTATAGAAAAAATCGTGCAAAACGACTTGGCTGAGGGTAAGAACTCTGGTCGATTACAAACACGATTCCCGCCTGAACCAAACGGTTATTTGCACATCGGCCACGCTAAGGCTATTGCTATCGACTTCGGCATTGCTGAGAAGTTTGGCGGCGTGTGTAACCTTAGAATGGACGACACCAACCCCCAAAAGGAGGATATTGAATACGTTCGTGCCATTGAAGAGGACATCAAGTGGTTGGGCTTCAAATGGGGCAAGGTGTGCTATGCCAGCGATTACTTCCAGGATCTTTGGGACTTTGCTGAATGGTGTATCTTGAACGATAAGGCCTATGTTGACGAACAAACATCTGAGGAGATTGCACAACAAAAGGGTAGTCCTACCGAACCCGGACAGAATAGCCCTTACCGCGATCGTCCTGCACAAGAAAGTCTTGAGTTGTTCCGTCAAATGAATTCGGGCAACGTGGAACCAGGTAAGATGATTTTGCGTGCAAAGATTGACATGGCGAGTCCTAACATGCACTTCAGAGACCCCATCATGTATCGCGTGCTTAATCAGCCACACTGGCGCACAGGCAATAAGTGGAATGCTTACCCTATGTACGACTTTACACATGGTCAGTGCGACTTCCTTGAAGGCGTGACACACTCAATCTGTACGCTCGAATTCGTGCCTCATAGAGACTTGTACGACCTCTTCGTGACATGGATTAAGGAATGGAAAGGACAAACCGATAACATCGAGGACAACCGTCCACGTCAGTTTGAATTCAATAAGCTTAACTTGAACTACACGCTCATGTCAAAGCGCAACTTGCTTGTGCTCACGCAAGAGGGGGTAGTGAACGGATGGGACGACCCTCGTATGCCAACCATTTGTGGTATTCGCCGCCGCGGTTATAGCCCTCAAGCGATTTTGAATTTTGTGGATAAGATTGGCTACACGACTTTCGATGCGCTCAACGATATCAAACTCCTTGAAGCCGCCTGTCGTGAGGATTTGAACACGAGAGCCATGCGCGTAAGTGCCGTGGTCGACCCCGTGAAGCTTGTTCTCGACAATTATCCAGAAGGTTTGGTTGAGGAATTAGAAGCAATCAATAATCCTGAAGATCCAAATTCTGAAACCCACGTGATTCGCTTTAGCCGTGAGCTTTACATTGAGCGCGACGACTTCATGGAAGACGGTGGCAAGAAGTTTATGCGCCTTGGTCCTGGTAAGGAAGTGCGCCTTAAGAATGCCTACATCATCAAGTGCGACGAGGATCCCGCAAAGTGCATCGAAAAGGATGCTGATGGTCGTATCGTTTGCATTCATGCCACATACGATCCTGAAAGCAAGAGCGGTATGCCCGGATCAGCACGTAAGATTAAGGGTAAAACGCTCCATTGGGTGAGCACAAAGCATTGTGTGCCTTGCGAGGTGCGCGATTATAGTTGCTTGTGGACGTGCGAAAATCCTCGCGATGCCATTAAGCAATACGAAAAAGAAAACGGCGTGAGAGGTATCGAATCTATGCGTCCGTTTATCAATCCTAATTCTTTGCAAATAAACCAAAACGCGTTTATTGAAGAGTGGGGTGCTACATTGCCACATTATGAATACCTCCAGTTCCAACGCATTGGTTACTACAATGTTGATAAGGATTCGACTCCAGAACGTCCTGTGTTCAACAGAACCGTTGGTTTGAAGGATACTAAGTAATATTATAGAGAATAGATTCATTGAAACTTCGGTTTTCTTTGAATCTATTTTTTGAATGAGTAACGGTTATCAATCATGGAAATTTTTGAAATCACCAACATCGATTCGCCTGAATTGCAGATATATTCAAAACTAACTGAAAATCAACTCAGAAACCGTTTAAATCCTGAGCAGGGCGTTTTTATTGCTGAAAGTCCTAAAGTGATTGACGTGGCTTTAAAGCAAGGTTATCAGCCCATATCTTTGCTTTGCGAGAAAAAGCATATTACAGGCGATGCTGCACACATCATTGAGTGTTTGCCCAATGTGCCGATTTATACGGGTGAGCGCGATGTTTTGGCCTCACTAACGGGGTATACGCTAACTCGCGGTGTGCTTTGCGCCATGTCGCGCCCAAAGATGCCCAGTATTGAAACCGTTTGTGCTAATGCAAGTAGGGTAGTGGTGATTCATGGTGTTGTGGATTCAACGAATGTGGGTGCTATTTTTAGATCGGCAGCTGCATTAGGGATTGATGCCATTTTGCTGACTCGAAATTCATGCGACCCCTTAAATCGCCGTTCTATTCGCGTTTCAATGGGTAGTGTGTTCTTGATTCCATGGACTTGGTTGGATGCCGACATAATATCCTTGAATCAATTAGGTTTTAAAACCTTAGCTATGGCTTTATCAGATAATAGTGTTTCAATCAGCGATGCGCAATTAAAGCAAATCCCGCGTATGGCAATCGTGATGGGTACTGAAGGAGATGGATTGCCCAACGAGGTTGTTGAGTCGGCTGATTATGTGGTGAAAATACCTATGTATCATGATGTCGATTCCTTGAACGTAGCAGCCGCATCAGCCGTGGCTTTTTGGGAATTAAGAAAAGTGCAATAAATTAGGTGTTATTAGCATGTGAAGTAGTAGGTTTATGAGGTCATGCCGTCTGGATAGTCTTAGAACCTCATAACCTTAGAACCTAAAAGTCTAAGAAATGAGCATTAGTTAAACTACGAACATCAAAATATAGAACCATTATTTGGTGGGTTGAAAAAAAAGTCGTAATTTTGCACACGATTTGTGAATAGATGCTAATTCACAATCATTTATTATTAACATTTTAATCATAACAAGTATGATGAATCAGTACGAGACCGTTTTCATCCTTACTCCCGTTTTGTCTGACGTACAGGCAAAGGAAGCGGTCGAAAAGTTCAAAGGTATTCTCGTTGCAGAAGGTGCAGAGATTATCAATGAAGAAAACTGGGG
>JAGBYN010000028.1 GCA_017628775.1 Bacteroidaceae bacterium
CTCAAATTCTCTAATTCTAGACATTTATTGATGCACTGCGGAGCCAAATTATTCGCCAAGACTCATCAAACCGTCTTAAATTCTAGATAAAGAAAAGAAAGCAAAGGCACGAAAGTAAGGGAATATCAAGCCGCACGGCAGTTGTACTCTGTACTCTGTACTCTGTACTCTGTTCTCTGTACTCTGTACTCTAAATCTATTCTTACAATTTTGAACCCCCTATTGTTTAATGGCGAAAAGTGATGGGGTCGGGAAACGACCTCAGAACCTATAACCTCATTACCTATAACCTCACATTATGAATGAGTGGTTTAACGATACGATTATCGTTCATTCGGCAGTTCAAGCCGTGATTATTATTTGTCTGATCTGTGCCATAGGCTTAAGTTTAGGAAAGATTAAGTTTCGTGGCATCTCTTTAGGCGTTACTTTTGTCTTTTTCATCGGGATCTTAGCCGGGAGCTTAGGGCTGGAGATCGACCCCCAGATGTTGAGCTATGCCGAGTCCTTTGGTCTGGTCCTTTTCGTTTATACCTTAGGCTTGCAAGTCGGTCCTGGTTTTATCAGTACCTTCCGCATTGGGGGCACGCAACTCAATATCTTAGCCACAGGTGTGGTGCTGATCGGTACGGCGATGCTCTTGGCGATTGTTGGGCTTTTCGATTATCCCTTAGCTGATATGATGGGCGTGCTTTGTGGCGCCACCACCAATACCCCGGCACTCGGGGCAGCGCAGCAAACGCTGAAGATGATTAATCAGCCAGCAGCAGGGGCCGCGTTGAGCTGTGCCGTCACCTATCCCCTGGGTATGGTTGGCGTGATTATCGCCTTGATCCTGATGAAGAACTGGATGCTGCGCCATGAAAAGGCAGTTGACGTGAAACCCCAGGGCGAGGCGTTCATCGCATCGTTCTTTGTGCATAACCCCGCTGTCTTTGGCAAGTCGCTTGCTGATATTGCTAAGTTCGATGAGTCGAAGTTCGTCATCACCCGTTTGTGGCGCCAGGACAAGGCCTTCCTGCCTTCCTCCACAACGGTGATTGAAGAGGGCGACCGTGTCTTGGTGATTACAGAAGCGAAGTATGTGGATCAGCTCACCGTGGTCTTTGGTAAGCTCGACCGCACCGACTGGAATGCGAAGGATGTGGATTGGAATTCATTGGACGCACGGTTGGTGTCGGAAAATATATTGGTGACGCGCCCCAATATCAACGGCCGTCGCTTGGGAGAACTGCAATTCCGCAAGCGTTATGGCGTGAATGTGAGCCGTGTGAAGCGTGCTGGCATTCAGCTCGTGGCTAAGCCCGACTTGATGTTACGCATGGGCGACCGCATCACTGTGGTGGGCGAGAAGGACCGCATCAAGCAAGTGGCTGATGAGTTGGGTAATGCCGTGAAGGTGCTCAACGAACCCAATATGGTGACCATCTTCATTGGTATCGTCCTCGGTTTGCTGTTGGGCTGCATCCCCTTCCACCTCCCCTCAATGTCATTCCCCGTACGTTTGGGCTTGGCAGGTGGTCCTATTATCATGGGTATCTTGATTGGCGCTTATGGTCCGCGTCTTCACATGGTGGCTTACACCACAACCAGTGCCAACCTCATGCTGCGTTCCTTAGGTCTTTCCATGTACCTCTCATGCTTAGGCTTGGATGCCGGCGAGCAATTCCTCGCCACTGTGGTACAGCCCCAGGCGTTGGCATGGATCGGGTGGGGTATGCTCATCACGTTCGTGCCTGTGATGATAATGGGCATCATCAGCGTGGTGTGGTTTAAGAAGAGCGTTGCCACCACTGCCGGCATGCTCTGTGGCGCCATGGCAAACCCCATTGCATTGAACTACGTGAGCGATACCTTGCCAGGCGACAAGGCCAATGTGGCATACGCCTCAGTTTATCCCCTGTGCATGTTCCTGCGCGTCATCATCGCCCAAGTCATCGTCATGGTTTGTTTGGGGTAGGTTGGAGGTAGGGGCCGATCACCGTGTCGGCCCGTCGTGGATCAACGCACTCATCGTGCCAATCCGTGTCTAGAATCCCTAGAAAATCTAGAACATATAGAATCTCTATTCTTGCTTTCATTTCTTTATCTAGAATTTGAGAATGAGAGACGTTTTGATGAGCCTTAGCGAATAATTTTTGCTCACAAGTGAGCCCATGCGGGTCGGAGCACCATTATTTCTTGCCGTTATTTCTCAATAACCTTACCGGACAGCAATATAATAAAATGCGATTAAGGAGCCGCACTCCTTAATCGCATTAATCTTTATACCATCTATCCATATTTATTAATCGTACTGAAAAAACGGTCGCATATTACGACCATTTTGTCAGTACAAATGTATAACTATATTTCTATAAAGCAAAAAGAATCACGTTGAAAGTTGAGAGGTAGGGGCCGATCCCCGTGTCGGCCCGTCGTGGATCAACGCACCCATCGTACCAATCCGTGTCCAGAATCTCTAGATTATCTAGAACATCTAGAATCTCTATTCTTGCTTTCTTTCCTTTTTCTAGAATTATAGAATTTGAGAATTTTGCTCACGATGTGAGCCCGTGCGGCATGTTTGGAAAGTTTAGGGTTAAGAGGTAGGGGCCGATCACTGTGTCGGCCCGTCGTCATCCAATGCATCAATCGTCATGGATATTTTGTAGGGGCCGATCACCGTGTCGGCCCCTACACCATCCGCATGGCAAGATGCCGAAGGTATCTCCGCTCTGTAACCGCGGTGGTTGGCGCTGAGCGCCTACCCCCGGTCCCAACAGAACCCCATTGTAGCACCCCGAAGGGCGTGCCCCAACAAGAGGACAAGGTTCTCTCAACTCTCAACTCTCAACTCTCATCTCTCAACATTTGTTGCGTTAATGACGACGGGCCGACACGGTGATCGGCCCCTACCTAACCCTTTAATTCACAAATCCTTGCCGCCCAGGAATTTGCTCCTGCTCAGCAAGGATTTTCTTTAGGAATTAACGATGGTTGTTTTTCTTTGTTTTGTTTACTCAATATTACAATCCCCCCCCCTAAAATATCGCTTCCCTTCTTCTTTTTTTGCTTAATCTTGTTCTTATTTATAAAAAAGTTGTAATTTTGCGACCTTGAAGTTTCATTGCGAAAAAATATAGCGATAGGAATTAAATAAATAACAATAATAACTAAAAACAATTTATGAAGAAAATTTCTACTCTCTTGGTGCTGTTCTGCGCATTCGTAGGTACAGCATGGGCACAGGAGTTGCCATTCAAAACTTCAGATGCTCCCACTGATGGTCAGTGGGCTGAAGGTACAACTTGGTACTATATTCAGTTCCCTAATCAGGATCAACATCATACAGGTGGTTTCCTTGCTTCTGATGGGGCTGGATTTGTGGCAACTAATGGTTTTAATCAAATAGATCAGAGTCAAGGTTGGGTTGAAGGTAAAGGTAAACTTTTGATTACACAAACCGAAAAACCTGTAAAGAATTCTGCATTGTGGTGTATCGTGGGTGATGAAACTAATGGATTCAAGTTCTACAATAAGGCGCATCCTTATTTCATGCTCGGTATGACAGATTCGGAAGCGAAAATTTATAGTTATGAAAAGGAAGGCATAACTTATTTGTTTGACTATGCAATGTCTCAAAATGCAAATTATAGAGATTGCGTTACTTTCAATTTCCGCGATGGTGAAAATAAACGTTGGAACAACCAGGATGCCTCCGGTAGTAATCCTGACTTTTTGAGAACTTGGAATCATGTGAATTCTTTAGGTGACGCTGGTAGTGCAGTGCGCTTAATCGAAGCGACTGATGACGAACTTGCTGCGATTGCAAATAAGCAACCCGTTGCTTCTACAGGTGAAACGAAAACCTATTACAGAATTAAGGGATTCCGTCACAATGAATATGCTACATATATGGGCGATAATGCACAAATTAATCACAGAGCGTGGGAAAATCAGTTGTCGCAAATATGGTACTTTGTAGCAGACGGCACTACTGGTGGTTATAAGTTGCATAATGTGGCAACTGAAAGTGTGTATAAATCAACTACTAGTTTTGATGCAAATGGTACTACTTTGTATGTTAAGGAAAATCCTTATTTTACTGACTATGTTTGTTTGTCAACAAGTAATACTTTAAGCGAAAATTGTTGGGATTCAGGGAATTCAAATAAGATTGGTACTTGGAATCCTCGTATAGCGGACTTTGAAGGTACATCTTGGACTTTGGAGGAAGTAGATTATCGTTTGATTGTTCTCGCAAATGCAAAGGCATTGATTGCTCAGGCTGACGAAATACAAGGTAAAATTGTAGGGGGTTACAAAATGACCGCTCTTGCTAATTTGGCTGTAGCTATTGAAACATATGAGACGGACGGATCAGACGAAAATTTGACAGCAGTAGTAACCGCATATGAAGATGTGATTGCTAATGGTGAAAAGGTAACCCTTTCGGCAGGTGATGTCTTTACTGTGAAGAACAATCATGGTCGTGGCTATATGGTTTATTCTACAGTGGCAGAAAAGGGTAGTGAAGAGTATGTTTATCTTGCAAGCTCAAATCGCACAGACTACCATGCTCCTCTTTACACTGATGAACAGGTAACTGAAGGTATTTACGAAAAATGGGCTATTTACGAACGTGACGGAAAGCAATACATCTTCAATGTTCACAATAAGAAGTTTATTTCAGTGAATGGTTCTGTAGTCAAGTTTGTTGGCAAACCTACTCCTGTAAATATTAAGGAGTTGGATTATCTTGTTTCAGGCGTATATTTTGAAACTACTAACAACTACTTGGAATTCTCTCCTGGTTACAATTTTGAAGCCGTACGCGTAATCGGAAATGCTAATGGAGAAGGATCTAAGTTTACAATCGAAAAGACAGGTGAAACTATTAACGACTTCAGTGAAGTAGAGGCTTTGTTTAATGGAGTGCTCGTAGATGAATGGAAAACAGCATCACTTTCTACTTTAGGTTATGTAGGTGGTTATCCTCTTGAAAAAGAAAGTGCAATTAACGCGATTTCTTCTTATTCAGCATACCAAGAATTTGAAGCAAATAATCAAAAGGTTGAAATGGCTCCTGGTTATTACTTCATCAAGAAGGTTAATAATTCTAAGTATGTTACGGTTGATGGTATCAACATGATGGCTACCGCTACCGAAGAAGGCATTAACCAAATTTGGAAGTTTGAACAAATTGATGGTGGTTACTCGTTGAAGCATGCAAACCTTGATGCGTTTGTTGCATTGGAAGATGCAGCAGCAAATGGCGGAAGCGCAACAAAGGTAAACTCTGCAGAAGGTGCAACGTTTACTCTTGAACATAAGGGCAATGCACAGCAGCTCTTGAAGAGTAATGATAAACCTATGCGTACAGAAGGTGGCGGTCAAGTAAACTATTGGTGGGGCGATGTAAACACAACTTGGTACCTCATCCCAGCTACAGAACTTGAAGTAGATATTACTGCTGCTGGTTGGGCTACGCTTCACTTGCCTTTCGACGTAGTGCTTCCTGAAAACCTCAAGGCTTATGCTGTTTCTGACGTGACGATGAACGGTACTGAAGGTTCTGCTACTTTAGTTAAAAAGACTTCTGTCCCCGCTAATGAAGGTGCTATCTTGGAAGGTGCTAAGGGTACTTACAAGTTGACTATCGCAGAAGCTGAAGCTTGGACGAACAACATGCTCGAAGGCACAAATGTGAACGCTTACATTCCTGGTCCTGCTTATGTCCTCGGAATTCCTGAAGGAGAATCAGAAGTTATGCTTGCTAAGGCTGCGTTGAATAAGGGTGCTGATGGTAACGAAGGTGAAGGTTACTTCCTCAACAACGCTAATAAGGCATACTTGCCCGTTGAAGAAGTTGCTTCACTCGTTCTCCGCTTCAACTTTGATGGCAACACAACTGCAATTGAATCTGTAGTGGCTCCTTCATTCGACGCTAACGCTCCTATCTACGACCTCAGCGGTCGCCGCGTAGTGAACGCTGTGAAGGGTGGTCTCTACATCCAAAACGGTAAGAAGTTCATCGTTAAGTAACAACAATTAAAAACCAATCGAATTATGAAAAAGACATATATTAAGCCTGCTACTATCGAAGTGATGTTCGAAAGCCAAGGCGTAATCGCAGCGTCAATCAAGATCAACAGCGAAAAGACTGTAGATACTTCAAATGGTGGACAGCTCACCAACAAGTACAACAACGGTTGGGATTCTTCTAACTGGCAATAATAAAACAAGAGCAGCGGTGCATATGCATCGCTGCTCTTGTTTTAGAGAATAGAATACAGAGTACAGAGCACAGAGTACAGAGTACAACTGCCATCCGGATGGTGTAGGGGCCGATCACCGTGTCGGCTCGTCGTCATTACCCCAACAAA
>JAGBYN010000029.1 GCA_017628775.1 Bacteroidaceae bacterium
CTTTCTTCTTTTGAGAAGCAAAAAGAGTATGTTTTGACACTTCTTAGAAACTCGTATTAATAAGGTAGACGGATATAAAGAAACACATAACATCTGCAAATGAGAGGAACAAAGCCCATTTGAAAGGAATGTAAAGCCGCTTCTGTAACATGCCTCTTAGATTTGTCGATAAAGGCAGTTTAGTTTACTCCTATTCTATATATACATTGGACTAAACTAAACCACTATATTCAATAGCTATCGCAGGTGCAATTTAAGTTCCAATTAAAGGCCATTTTACCATGCAACGAAATGCAAATATGCTAAAAATTCTAAAATAATTGCGTTTTTGCAGATTTTATTAGTTTCTTTACAGAAATGCAGTCCCCTATCTGTCACCCGAACGAACTTTTGTTCTTCGGCAAAACCTTGTAATACACTATGTATCAAATACTTGCAAGATTGCAAATAGGCATTAAAAAAATATTTTGCATCGAGAATTCCACTCTGCGGTTGTGTCTGTACTTTTTGTTGGGCTAAAATGAAATTCTTGGCGTTTTGATATTCGTACCAAAGCTTGGTATTTTTTGTACCAGGCGTGGTACTTTTTCTACCAAAGCTTGGTATTTTTTCTACCAGCCGTGGTATTTTTTTGTACCAAAGCCTGGTATTTTTTTTCAAACGGACAAAAGCAGTCGAATAATGGGAAGTTTGACGATTTGTGTTGATTCACGATGGTTGTGCGTGGCGCGTTTTTGTCAAAATCTCATGTTTGCTTGTTGGCGAGAAATCTTGCCTTAAAATAAAAACCAAGCAACCCGAGGGTATGATGCTTTTCGGATTGCTTGGCTTTTTTGAATATCAATGAATTACATGTTGTATTTCACGTCCTTTTGTTCGTCAAATCCATTTGAGAATTCGTTGTTCTTGATTTTGACGTTGATGGCTCTTTCAAAGAGGAAGCGATGTTTGTTCCAGTGGAAGGGTTTAAAGTCGTTGTTTTGAATGATGGTGTTGTTTTTGAAGGTGAGCCCGTCGATCGACTTGGCGTAAACGATAGGTGCATCGAAGGTTTCAAAAACATTATCAGTAATCACTACGCCCTTTGTGCCTTTACCGCCATGGAAGTACTTTTGTTGTGCCTTGAGGTTGGGTATTTCAGGGTAGATTGAAATCACGGCATTGGTGAATTGGAACATGCTTGTGAGGGCATTGATGAAGCGGTTGTTGCGAATAACCACATTGCGACAAGCGCCAGTTTCAAACCATCCGTTGCAATCACCGCAGAGTAAGATGGCAGTTCCTGACGTGTGGTCGAAAAGATTGCGTTCTACCACGACCTTCTTGGGTGTGCTGAACAAAGCACCACGAGCACGGTTGTTGCGGATCACGTTGTCGGCAAAATATACTCTTGGCGCCCATTCTAAATTCTCAACGCCGTATTGTCCGTTGGCGATATCTTCGCTAACAGGTTTTTTGAACGTGATTTTGAATTGCTTGGCCCCTTGTGTGGTTTCTTTGTCGTAAGGTTCAATATCGGTCACCTCGTTTTGTGCGGTCACTTCCATGGTGTTTGAATTCACGAACTGCACCTTGTCGCCTTCGCCACCCCAGTAGAAGCCGTAGGCTTGTCCATGCATGTACTGCCCCACTACGGTGTTGTTGCTCAAGCGCTTAACGATGCGCAAGTAAGTGCCGTGAACATTAATGGCATCGTCCATCATACCTTCGTACAAACCTCCTACAGAAACGATTTTGCCCTTACAACCAGAGAAGTGTGTTGCGTCGGCTTGGGTTGTGAAATAGCGGTCGCTGTTGGCTCTGATGGCTACGTTGAATCGATTCAGAGTGATGTTTTCGCAGATTTGTGCGAGCAGACCCATACCTTCCGCGTAATGTACGGTGATGTTTTCAAGTGTGGTGTCGTCATTGCCATAAAGGAAAATGCCAGGTGTGGGGCGTGCATAAGAGCGCATGGCAATGACTGTGCCGGGAATGAGGCGTGCATCTTTCCACGGTGCACGGATGGTACGTGGTGCAATTTCCTCCACATTGCTTGTGCCCAGTCCGATGTCGCTGGTGCTATACACCACGCGTTTGGTGTCGCCCTCAAAGGCAATGCCCCATCCGGGTTGGATGTGCCAATTTTCATCGTAGGCAATGAAGCGTCCGTTGTCAATCTTATAATTGACGTAGGGCGCAACCTCGTAGGTGATGGTGCCTTGCGCAGCATTGTTTTCAATCACCTTTACTTGTGTGATTTGCGGAATACGCGTGTCAACTGAGAAGTTCTTTAGCGTGCAATCATCGCAATCCAGCATGGCAATGGGGAGCATGCGGCCATTCATGTAAAAAGAAGCACCTCCTCCGTCGAGCGTGAAGTCTTCCATGTCTTCAATGATAATCGCCACGCTTTTGGGATTGTCTTGGTCGTGGTTGCTGATGTAGAGTTCGCGTATGTTTGCTTTACTATGGTTGAAGTCGTAGTCGCCCGCTTCTAACTTCAAAACGGCTTTGCCTTTGCTGTTGGATTTGATGTGTTCCAATGCTTTAGAAAAAGCCTTGGTCATGTCTGCACCAGTGTTGGGGATGATGCCGTAATCTTTTCCATGAAATACTTGCTGTCCCCATGCTGCAGTGCAGGCAAAGAGGATGGTTGCTAAGGTTAGAATGTGTTTCTTCATAAATGAAATATAAGATTTGGAGTTAGTTTCCTGTGGTTTAAAGTTCAAAATCTTTAAGCACCAGGCGTGTTTCTGGTCCCATATTGAAGAGCAGGTCGAGGATGCTTAGGTGAGGAATGAAACCATGTTTGTGGGCAAAGACCTGGTAGTAGGGCTTAGCATTCCAGATCGGTGCACTTGCGGCGTTTTGCAAGTTGGGAAAATTTCGAAGGTCGATGTCATAGGCTTCACGCCCTTCATATTGCGTGGTTGTGGTGAACGCTGCGCTTAAGTCAAGCAATTCAAGTATGGTGCGTTGTAAACCTTCGTTGAAATCGGTCAAAAATGTGATTTCGCGTTCGTAAAAAGGTCGCAGACTGTCGGCGTAATAGTCGAAAAAAGGACTGCGTTCGTAATAGCTTTGCAAGGCATTCCAATGTTGGTGGCGCCAATGACCATGGTCGGATATTTTAACATCGCGCATGAGCATCTTCCCTTTTTCAGATTTTTCCACAGGGATGGTGAGCATTTCTGCGCCGTTGGGACCTGCAATCCAACAACGGTTTCGAATGGTTTGTTTGATGTAGTGCTCACAGTGTTCAATGTGGGATTCGGGATGCGCATAGAGGTGTGCATAGTAAGGCACAGGCGCAGCGTAGGCTGAAGGAAGGATTATTTTTTTCATTCAATAGTCAAGAATAAACGGTCGAAACGTAGGTCGCCATCTTTCATACCGTAGCTGATGCAGATCGGTGCACCAAGCATGGCATTTAGGGGGATGAAACCGAAAGTTGTGGTGTGTGTTTCAAGCCAAAAGTAATCATTGAGGAATGCCACGTGCTTCACGCGTTTGCCGTTGATAAGGAGCTCTCCGCCTTCACGATACGTGACAAAGGCTTTTTCTAATTTTAGCAGATGCCACAATAAGCGGGCATTGTAGGGGGTGACTTCTACATCCACGCCTTTCTGAGGCACGATGATAGGCACAGCATCATTCGAACGGCATTTTTGTTCAAAGATGTTGCGT
Organism: Bacteroidaceae bacterium; assembly: GCA_017628775.1. The sequence continues at coordinate 3,670 of JAGBYN010000029.1, forward strand.
TCTGTGTCGTACCACAAGGTGTCGCCAGGAATAGCCTTGCAGGCTGCAAAGCATATTGGTTTTTCAGGCATGTAGGGATGATGAAACACTACACGATCGCCTCGCTGTGGGGGCGACGATGAACGATAGGCCCAACGATTCACCAGAATGCGGTCGTTAGGTTCTATGCCCCATTCCACCAAAGCGCCTGACGACACGTACTGCGTGATGCAGAAACGCTGCACCACAACTAAGAGGCACAAGGCGATAAGCATGGGGAGAATGTAGTATTTTAAGAAATGCTTCATGAGTAGAAGTTTGTGGGCTATTTGCTGTTAGCCGTTTGGGTTGAGAGACGTGAAAAGAATGAGAAGCTTCACTTTCCTGAAGAATAGACCCCGCCTTTGAAGTGAGGTTGGTTGCTCTTCTTTATATCACCGACTATGGTTTGGCGTTTTTAAGGTGTTTGCGCGCTGCTTCAATAATGGTGTCGATGCTTCGGGCAAAGTCCTCAGTGGTGATATCAACCTTGATGTCAGGGGCAATACCGTGTTCGGTGTGTTCGCCCTCGCGGTTGAACATGGGGCATGCCGAAAAGCGCACCATCCATCCATTGGGTAGTTCAGACACGAAGGGCATTCCGCTACCACCGCCTGTTTGATCGCCCATAACCGTGACGTTGGGTAATCCCTTTAAAAACATAACCATACTGTTGGCAGCGCTATACGTGCGTCGGTTGGTGAGCAGAACCAATGGCTTTTGCCAACGTAACCCTTCAAAAGGTTCTACGTAAAGAGGATCGGGATTTGAGAAAGCGTCGTGGGCGGCAGCCGTTTTGTGGGTCATGTAGCCTACGTGCGTCTTTTCATTAACAAAGAGCGAAGCCAACTGCTCGGCTGCGGTGAGCATGCCCCCGCCATTGTGGCGTAGGTCTAAAATAAGTCCGTCGCACAGCGCCAGGTGACGCATCATTTCGTGTAAGGCACCATTGCCCCATTTTGATTCAAACGAGGCGCAGCGTACATAAGCGATGTTGTCCTGTAAGATTCTGTATTTTAATGTGCCTGTAGTGCGATAATCTTCGGTGAAACCGAGGTATTTGCGTTCTAACGTATCGGAGAAGTTGGCTGGAAAACGATCAAACCAAGCACCATAGCGTGCGGTGCCGTATGTGGAAACTAAATTCACATGGCCATCGCGCAATTCACAACATAGTTCAGACAAAACCTCAAATAATTGTTCTTCCGTCATGCGTTCATCAATGCGCTGGACATATTCGTTGTATTGTTCTTGCCAATTCAAACCAAATGCTTGAGCCTTATGTTCAAAAAAGCAATAACGCGTATCGAAAGTGGACCACAATGCATGAAACACACCATGGCGCGAAGTGTTGGGCACTTCTTCTGTGATGCATCCCGTGCAAAATATCATAAGGATGGCATAAAGTAAAGTGTGGCAATAGCGATTAAAAGAGAAATGGTTCATGGGTCAAGTGAGGGTGAGGCGAAATTTGGGTGCAAGGAGTAAAAGCTTAGAGGTATGGTCTTTTACTTGCTGCAGCGTAAGAAGGTTGCTGCATAGCCAATCATCAATCCGTTGGTCCAAGTGTGCCGTTTAAGGTGGTGCAACTTACTTTGTCGGGCTTCGCCCCAATAGCCCACCAATAAAGCGGACTTTTTAAATGGAATTTCCAATGTGAACAGCATTCGTGCCGTGGGGGCGTTAAAAGGATGAGTCACAACAACGTTGTTGTCATAGTGTCCCAAAGAGAATATTTCGTAGTACGATTGACCGTAGTGGGGTGAGAATGCTGCGCCGAGCATGGGCAGGTCAATCCTGCCATTCACAGCCATATTTTTCTTGAAGCAACTGAAAGCGTAACGTGCTGCGGCCGACGCACCCGCGGCAATGCTTAATCGACCTTGTGCGGGGTTATTGCCACCCTTGAGATTATATGTGAATCCAGCACCCACTTCAATCATCGGTCCTATTGAAACGTTAAATTGTGGTGTGCATTCAAAGCAATATCGCCATGCCCAGTCCAATTGTAATTGTCCGTCCCATTCCGAGCAATCATCGGTGGGGTTGGACACAAAACCAATATTACCCCAGCAAGAATGCTGAAACTGCCAGGCTGAAAGGCTATCGTTCAACGCACGAAGCGAAGAGGCGTGGTACTGCACTGATGTGCCCGTGTATTCTAATGGCGATAAATATGTGTCAAGCACATTTGTATGAGCTACACCGATCATTCGGTTGCGCTCAATGTGTTGACTCCTGGCAGAATTGCAGAAACAAAAGGTTAGAAAAAAGATGAAAATACAGTAATATCGATAGGTCATGAATGGCTTATGTCAGGTTTTGCAAACATTTCTCAACGGCAAAGATAGCAAAAGGCGAGAATAAAAGGTTCAAGTTTACTTGAATATTTTATCGAGCCGCCCATATCTTATTCAAAGATAGCACAGTTGTACAGAGTACAGAGTACAACTGCCATTCGGAACCATCATTCGCTGTGTGTTTTTTTTCTCACGCAAAGATGCAAAGAAACGCAAAGTCTTTTGCAATGGTTTGAGGAAAACGGGCTGAAGGCCCAATGAGCACCCAGCCCAGGGCAGAGTGAACGCAGTGAACGTCACCCTGGGTAAATACAGCAGGATATGTTCGCACTGTAAGTGCAAAAGCATATTCGAGCAAAGAATCTTTGTTAGAGATGAGCTCATCTCTCAACTCTAAATTCGTGTTCGTTAACCGTAGAAAGGGCTTAAAAAGATCTTTTTAGTTTGCAGTTCTTGCACCATGATGTTAAACACAAGCGTATGTGTACTTATTTCATAGTATCTCGCTCAACTTTTTTTCGTAAATTTGCGCTCGATATACCTTTGAATATTAAATCTTAATTATTATAACCCTATGCAAGAAATTATCATTTGGTTGCTTGAACATCTCAATTACTGGACTGTAACCATCTTTATGGCTATTGAAAGTTCATTTATTCCTTTCCCCTCTGAAGTCGTTGTGCCTCCTGCCGCATGGCTTTCAGGATCTTCAGATGAATTAACTTTTATTGGTGTTGTGGTGTTTGCAACGATCGGTGCTGACATGGGTGCCTTGGTGAATTACTATTTAGCAAAGTTCTTGGGTCGCCCCTTTATTTATAAGTTTGCCCGCAGCCGTTGGGGGCGTTACTGCTTGATTAGCGAAGAGAAGGTTAAGTTGGCTGAAGACTATTTTGTGAAGAATGGTGCGACATCAACATTCGTGGGTCGTTTGCTTCCTGCTATCCGTCAGTTGATTTCTATCCCTGCAGGTTTGTCAAATATGCACCTCGGTAAGTTCCTCTTCTACACCACGCTTGGCGCTGGTATTTGGAATTTTGTGTTGGCAGCAATTGGTTATGCAATTTATAAGATGTTCCCTGTGATCGATACGCCACAAAAAGTGGCTGATAAGGCTGCAGAATACAGTCACCAAATCGGCTATGGCATCCTTGCAGTGGTGGCATTGGTTGTTGTTTACTTCTTGTTTAAGAAATTCTCAAAAACGGGTTCTAAGCAGTAGTTTGCAGCTGCTCGTTTATTAATGTTCGTCTTCAAAACATGATTAATCTTCAAAATATCCATAAATCGTTCGGGAGTCTTGAAGTCTTAAAAGGGATTGACCTTCACGTGAATCCGCATGAAGTGGTGAGTATTGTAGGCCCAAGTGGTGCTGGTAAAACAACTTTACTGCAAATCTTGGGAACGCTCTTGCAACCCGATTCTGGCACCATAAACATCGCTGGTGTTGATCTTCAGAAGATGAAATTGGCGGAACTGGCTCGTTTTCGCAATCAGCATATAGGCTTTATCTTTCAATTTCATCAACTTTTGCCCGAATTTACTGCACTCGAGAATGTGATGATTCCTGGGATTATTGCAGGGCAGAAGCATAAGGATATCGAACAGCGGGCTAAGGAATTGCTTGATTTTATGGGCCTAACTCACCGTTTAGCTCATAAGCCCAACGAACTCTCGGGTGGAGAAAATCAAAGGGTGGCAGTGGCGAGAGCACTTTTAAACAAGCCTGACGTAATCCTTGCTGATGAACCTACCGGAAGTTTGGATTCAGCCAACCGCAATGAACTATATAAATTATTCTTTGATTTACGCGATAACTTCGGTCAAACATTAGTCATTGTTACGCACGACGAAGAATTGTCAAAACTTACAGACCGGACCATTCATCTCTTGGACGGAAGTGTGGTTTAATCAATATTTTAAGCCATTTAGTTCTCCATAAACAAACGACGATATGATAAAATTCGGACAATACAATAAACTCACCATTACGCGCTTCACCGATCATGGCGCTTATCTTGATGCTGGGGGTGATTTGGGTGAAATCCTTATGCCCAAACCTTACGTTAAGCCAGAAATGCGTCCAGGGACAGAAGTGGAGGTAATCGTTTATCTTGATCAGCAGGACCGCTTGGTGGCAACCACAGAACAGGCCTTGGCGGTGGTGGGTGATTTTGCCTACCTGAAGGTGGCATGGGTGAATGAGCATGGTGCTTTTATGGACTGGGGATTAATGAAGGACCTCTTTGTGCCCTTTAGAGAACAGAAATTGCGCATGATTAAGGACCATAGTTACATGGTTCATGTGCATGTGGATGAAGAAACCATGCGCATTGTGGCTTCGGCTAAAATTGAAAAGTACATTGAACCTGCTTCTTTTGCCGATTATCATCGTGGCGAAGTGGTGGATATGTTGATTTGGCAGAAAACGGATTTAGGTTTTAAGGTCATCGTTAACAATAAACATCAAGGACAAATCTACGATAATCAAATCTTTGAGAATCTGCGTAGTGGCATGAAAGTTCAAGGCGCTGTGGTTAACGTACGTCCTGATGGTAAGCTTGACCTTTCTGTTCAGAAAATTGGGAAAGGTCGATTTAAAGATTTTGCCGATGAATTGCTTGAAGCGTTGCGTCAAGCTCCAAATGGCTTCTTGCCCTTCAATGATAAATCGCAGGCTGAAGATATCGTGAATCGTTTTCAGCAGAGCAAGAAAACCTTCAAGAAAGCTGTTGGTACGCTTTATAAACAACGTCTTATTGAAATTACAGATGAAGGCATACAACTTTTAAAAGGGTAAAGGCTGACGATTGTGTCCTAAAACATTAGTCTTGATAGCTTATTTATAGAATGTTATGCATATTTTGCAAAATAAAATATAAACACGCTTGCTTTTTAGATTTTTAATTGTATTTTTGCGCCCAACTAAAATAAACACAAAAAAACAAGCAAGAATATGTATTGGACACTTGAATTGGCCTCTAAGCTCGAAGACGCACCATGGCCAGCAACAAAAGACGAACTCATCGACTATGCTACACGCTCGGGAGCTCCTCTCGAAGTAATTGAAAACCTTCAGGAATTGGAGGATGAAGGCGAACTCTTTGAAACCATCGAAGACGTATGGCCCGACTATCCTGACAAGGAAGACTTCCTCTTCAATGAAGATGAGTATTAATGGGCAAAAAGTCGTCTTTTAGTAGATAACTAACTGATAAAGAGCAATGTGAAGAAAGATTCAAAACTTTCACACATTGCTCTTTATTGTATTTAACCCATGGACTAAGATAGAACGATGTTCATCACGGGTGCGACTTCAGGGACTAGAGGTTCGCATGCCAGGATTTGACCTTTAATGCTGTCGGTAAGGGCTATTGATTGCTCATCTTTGATGATCTCATTAATAAGACCATACGTTTTGCAGGTTTCAGCGTTGAGCCAATCTGCATCTTTCATTCATCCGGCATTGTCTTTGATTTTCTTGCCACAGCGTGCAGCGTAGATATTGACCACGGTCTGGTCAATCGTTTCGAAGTCGTTTTTGGATGCTTCCAATTTCTGTATGGTCTGCGCAATTTCGTCGGTATTCATCGTTCTCCATTCGTCAATCCAGTTGGAACAGCGGTGTACGAGGAGCAAAGCAAACTCGCCCATGACGATGCGTTTAGCACCCATGGCAATGATAGTAGCAGCACTTGCTACGAAGCCATGAAGGTGAGCGGTGACGTTGCCGTGTTCCAGGAACATTTGACGGATTTGTAGCGCATCAACGACAGAACCGCTCAAGGAGGAGATATACACCGTGCAGGGTGCTTCTCCAACCTTGGCCAATTCGTCTTGAATGAAGGAGGCTGAGAAGGGATAGCCTATTGAACCATTGATGTAAATGTCGTATTTCATTTCTGTGTTGGATTTGATGCAAATTTATTCAACATATATAGAAATAGAAAAGACAAAAAATTATTAACTTTGGCAAATGTTATTTATTTTTACAGTCTAAATTATAAAATAATGATAGTTAAGTTTATATCAAATGTTGACGCAATATTATATATTGATCAGGAGCGTGTTGCAAGTCTTACAGCTGGTACAATTTGTAAGTTTCAGTTAGAACTTGGTTCATATTTATTAGAGGTGGTGCCGATAGATAATACGATTTCGGCCTATGTTGAGGATTTTGAACTTTTAGAAGAAAAGCAGACATTAAAGCGCATAGAATTTATTGCAAATGCACCGAAGAATGACAAAAAATCTATAAACCATGAAAATGCTGATACGTTTCCTGAACCATACGATTACAATGAGAGAGGAATCGCTGTTGGCAAGCGTTATGATGTCGAGCGTTTTATAACCAGAGATGGGAAAATATGGATTGTAAACGATATTAAACAAGTATCAGAAAAAAACGCAGGTCGATTTGTTTTGAATTCTGATTGTTATGATTGGTGTGGACGTTTGCATACATCGCAAAAGATGAATGGGAGTACATATCTTCCTGTCGTGAAAGATGAGAAGTGGGGAGTTTGTTTAATAGAGAAAAATAACTCTCCTAAATTATTAGTGCCTTGTATCTATGACAAGGTATTATCCGTATATGCAGATTGGGATTTGATCACATTTCAGAAAGAGAATTATAATGTTTTGGTAAATCTTAATGGTCGCAAGTATAGTAGAAACCACGAATTAAGTGGACAATATCTTGTAGCTCCTATCGGCGAGGAACTTTGTAAGATAAAATGCGAAGAATTGTATCCTGTAGTAAGGGTAGAAAAAGATTTTTGGTTATCAGAATTTAGTATGAGAGTAAACCTAACCGAATATTTCTATCCTTATTCAGTAATTGCCATCCAGGATGGTAAATATGGTTTGAGTCATTTAAGAAGTATGAATCCAATTTTCCTTTATGATGATTTGTTTTCTAAAAGTGAGGATGGGACGTTGACAAGAATATATCAAGAGAATGTTCCGATTATTGCTCGTAAAGGAAATTTCTTGGGACTAGTTAATGCAAATGGATTGGAACTTACTTCCTTTGTTTATAATGATATCTATTTCGTTGGTGAAATAATTGCAGCAAAGAAGGGAAATAAATATTCGCTGTTAGATAAAGGTGGTATGGAATTAATGCCTCTGTTATTTGATAATATTCACTATAAAAATGATAACTATATTGTTGAATCCGATGGAAAATGCGGGGTATATTCGTTTAGTAACAATGCTTTAATGATCCCTTGTGAGTTTGAAAGCATAAGTCTGATTGAGCATTATGTTAAACATACTTTTACACATGATACAGTATTTGCATTTCTATGTATAAAAGATGAAAAAAAAGGTATTTATGATAAAGAAGGAAAACTATTATTAGAGTGCAAATATGAAGAAATCAGTCTATTAGAAAGTGGAATAACAGGAATAACAGACTACAATGGATATATTTTAAAACAAAATAATAGTTATGGATGGTGGACCAATTATGACGGACGTTTTTATGACTTTATTTATGATTCAATCGAATGTGTTACTGAAGGCAATGATCAAGGATATCTTATTGTAAAGAAGAATTCAAAATATGGGTGTTATACTTTTTATGGTGTACTAGTATTTGATGTTGAGTATGATTTGATTAAATATTTAGGAGGCCTTTACATCGGAGATGATTATCATAAGTGTTTCTTATGTTCTCAAAAAGGAAAGACCTATCTAAAAGATGAGACAAACAAAATCTATAATGTGTTGGAATATGATGAGATTATACCATATACCACCCCCTATTCTGGAATGTTATATTTCGTAAAAAAGAATGGCTCGTTCGGGATAATTAATGATATTCATTATCCAGCAGTTCTTATTGAATATATATATGACTCTTTAAATATATTGGCAATAGGGAATAAGTATTTATATGCGTGCGGTAGTATAAAAGGGAAAAAGTATATTATAGTTTCACCATTCAATTGGCTTGAAAATAATAAAAGGTTCGAAGTAGAGTGTGACGAAATCTATCCTGTATTAGACTCAATAGGTAAAGAATATATTCACTCGCGTTATCACAAAGATTATTATGGTTTTGTTTATGTGAAGGATGGGAAACATGGCATAATAGGATTAGACGGTGAAATCTTAGTGCCATCTTTATACGATGAGGTCGTTCAAATCGAGAAAAATGATAATGAACAAGTTGAGTACTATATAACAAGGCAAAATAATAAACTTGCTGTATTCGATATAAAACGCCGTTGTATAATTCCCCCTATATATCAAAAGATTATTTTTAAAAAGAACTACTTTTTAGTAAGCAATGATAACTTTGATGGTATTTACTCTCTAGACGGTAGATGTGTTTTACCTTGTGTATTTAGTAAATATGTAAAACTAGGATCTAACAAACAAAACGCTTACCAAGAACTGAAGAAAAATCCTCACTCAAATAACTTTAGTGATGAGATCCCGATTACTATATGGGAAGCTGAATATAATACATATGTAGCGTTCAATTCAGAATCAGGAACAATAATAGTGGCAAATCCAATGCCTTTTGAAGAAATTATGCCAATCCTTGAAAAATATAAGGAAAACTATCTAAAGAAGTTAAAGTAATTATTTGAATAGTCATACAGTGGTCTATCTAGGAAAATATTCTATTCGACTTTTTGCGTAAACTCAATCGAGCCGGTCTTTACTTTGGTTTCCATAGTTAGATTTAGTTATATTTAAATATATTCCATTTATAGTGAATTTTACAAATATACATGCAACCCATCAATCTCAAAAAGTGTTATATCCCGGAACTCACGGATAACTCCTAAAAGTGGAACTATAATCCTATGCGTTCCCTTACGTTTGAAGCCGCCTATGCAGATGGCTTCTTTATATTTTATGATGTCTCCAATAGAGAGTTTCAAAACTTTGAGTAAGTTTGCTTCGAACGCTAGCTTGCACGCTGCATAATCTTAAAACTTTTAAACCTAATAAGTTGAGCATTTGCGAAACTTGAATTAATAAAACTACTCATATTTTTCCTGGATCCCATACGATTTTGTACCATAGAAACAAAATGTGTTTTTTTGAATCTGCAAAAAGAAATCACACGACTTATCACAGAACAGCGAAACGCAGTGGCTATTCAGGGATAAGTGGTGTGGCAGACCCTCTCAAAATAGTGTCAAAACGCAGATGGCGAAACGTGAATAAATGGAAAGTGATGAGCAGTAGTAAGCGCAGATGAAGTAATAAAGGAAGACGACAACCATTGAGGGAAATAAGGAATGTGTGCGCAATACTTTTTCCACCCGAACGTGGTCTTCCGCCCCAGAAGCCAAATGGCATAAGCGTAGATGAAGACAGCTCATGACTTTCTTTCTGCAGAAGCCCCCTCCATCACTGACCTTCGTCCGTAAACTCATTACCTCAAACGAAGAAAGGCGGAATATGCACCGACTACACGGTCAAATCGCCGCATGTGAGGGCGAACTGCGATTTGAAGTGCGCTCCGAGTTCTGGGCGTATCGATTCGGACGAAGGTCGAACCGATTGGAGTGGTTGGGCAGAACACGAGGAGCGCACACATATTCGCTTGCGGCAGCTGGTCAGAAGTTAGAGATACCAAAGAAAAAAGCGACCACCGAAGTGACCGCTTTAACAATAAATTTAGAGTAAAAATAATTTGGTTAAATCCATCATCAAGAAATCTTCAATGCTAATTCCACCATCACCAACAATAAATGATTTGTGGGGTTTGAACATTTCGTTAAACTTATCCAGTCCGGTAGTACGTTTTTCGCTATTGCTTTTAACTTCAATGGCAACTAAGACACCTTTTTTTCTTAGTATGAAGTCAACTTCGTCATTTTTTTCTCTCCAATAAAATACTTCAAAACGATAAATAAATGCCTGGCTTATAAGGTAACTACCTATTGCAGATTCAACAATATGCCCCCACAATTTACGATCCATTATAGACTGTTCAAAGGTCGTTGGAGTATAAACCATTTTAAGCGCATTGTTATATACTTGAAATTTCGGAATACTCGCCTTTCTACGCGACATATCTACACTATATTTCTGAAGTCCGCATAATAATCCACTTTCATCTAAAAGGTTGACATATCCAGCTAATGTAGATGTATTTCCGGCATCCTGCAATGCACCCAACATTTTAGTCAGAGAAAGCAAGTTTCCAGAATAGGCAGCTGCCAGTTCAAAAGTTTGTTTTAATAACGCAGGTTTACCTATCGGAGTATCCATCAAAATGTCTTTATTGATAGTCGCTTCAATAATGGCAGACTGAATATATTGCTCATAACGGTCACTATATTCTATCAATTTAGCCGCGCCTGGATACCCCCCATAAAAGAGGTATTTGTCAAGACTAAATCCGAAGCATTCTTTCATTTCCTTAAAGCTCCAGTGACTCATACGAATTTCCTCAAATCTACCAGCAAGCGATTCAGACAAATCTTTTTCTAACATAACGCGACTGCTACCGAGCAATAACACCTTAATGTTACAGTTATAAAAGGTATCCGTATCCCATTCCTTTTTTACAGCCTCGCTCCAATTCGTTATTTTCTGAATTTCGTCAATTACAAGAACAACCGAGTCTAATCCATTATTCTCTTTCCAACTACGCACGGCAGCCCAGCAATTAGAAATCCATGCTGTATTCGTTGCTGGTACGTTGTCCGCGGTATAAAGTTGATAAGCTATGGTTAAATCATCTAAAACTTGTTTAACTACGGTTGATTTTCCCACTTGTCGTGGTCCCATTACTACTTGAATAAACATTCTGTCTTCTTCAAGTCTTGATTTAATCGTTTGGTATTCAACTCTTTTGTACATATCAGAACATTTTACGCAGTGCATTGCGTATTTTTACGCAGTCTGTTGCGTATTTTTACACAGTACAAATATAAACAAAGGATTTGAGCATAAAAAATAGAGATTAGAAAAACATGAATTAAGTAACGCTAGAAAATTACTTTGGACATTTTTAATTTACAATGTTTTTTGGTAAGCATTTATAGAGTTGTCTTTTTTTTGTTGACTTTTTTTGTTCATCAGTCACAACATAGCCCGCTATGCTCCTTCTTTTCAAACAGAAATATGATGAAAGGTGAGAGAAGAATGAAATTTATTTCAAATTCTTCCGAACCGCATCTCATATTATGTAAATATGATGAAAGGTGAGAGAAGAATGAAATTTATTTTAAATTCTTCCGAACCGCATCTCATATTATGTAAATATGATGAAAGGTGAGAGAAGAATGAAGTTTATTTCAAATTCTTCCGAACCGCATCTCATATTATGTAAAGGTAGGTTCTTTAATTTGTTTTTTTTATTCTTTCGGTTGATTCCGAGCTTAGTTGTTTGGCTTATCTTTTTGATCATTTTTTTACACCTTAAAACTGTCGCAACTTATTATATCGCCGTCACTTAATATCTGTATTTTGCCGTTTTAAGGAAAGTAAAGATACCATTAAGCGTGTTTTTGGGTAAAATTTGAGTTAATATAACGAATATTTGACCATAATTTGTTAATTTAGCAAAATATATACAAATTCTCAAACGCATTATGGACAATAGACTTCGTAGTCGGTTATTTTGGATTATAGCACTTTTGTGCTTCCTTTCATTGTTTCTGTTTTTAGGACATGGTTATTTTCATACGCGAGGAGAACCGCGTGAGGCTTTAGTTGCTATGGCCATGTTGGAAGATGGAAACTGGGCTCTTCCTATTACAAACGGAACGGATATTGCCTACAAACCACCTTTGTTTCACTGGGCCATCGCAAGTTTGTCCACTATAGCCAATGGGATTAGTGAATATACATCGCGCATGCCATCTGCTATAGCTTTGATGGCAATGGTGCTGGCTGGATTTTTATTCTATGCCAAACGGCGAGGCGCTGAAGTGGCTTTTCTGGCCGCGATCATCACACTGACTAATTTTGAAGTTCATCGCGCAGGTGTGGCTTGCCGTGTGGATATGTTGCTGTCGGCGTTGATGGTATTGGCGCTTTATGCCCTTTATCAATGGACTGAGCATAAGATGAAAGGTGTTCCTTGGTGGGCAATACTTTGTTTGAGTGGCGCTTTTTTAACCAAAGGTCCAGTGGGGGTAGTGCTTCCTTGTGCGGTAGTAGCCGTATTTGCCTGGATAAGGAATATGGGATTTATGCGCATCTTCGTTCGCTACGTGGGTGTGGTTTTGGCGGCTTGTGTCATTCCTGCGCTTTGGTATGTTGCGGCATGGAAGGATGGAGGCGATCAGTTCTTGACGCTTGTTATTGAAGAGAATGTGCTCAGATTCTTAGGCAAGATGACGTATGCTTCTCATGAGAATCCATGGCCATACAATGTAATGACGGTTATAACAGGGTTTGTACCATATACGATTTTGCTCCTGTTGTCTTTGTTTACGTTAAAGTACACACGTATTTCGGTAAAACCCAAAGCGTGGTGGCAGAAGTTTGTGGCATACATCAAGCAAATGGATGACGCCCGTCTGTTCTCCTTGCTCAGTATAGTCATTATGTTTGTTTTCTATTGCATTCCAAAGAGCAAGCGTAGTGTTTATCTGCTACCGATTTACCCCTTCATCGCTTATTTCATAGCAGAGTATATCGTTTATTTGGTCAAGAATAAGCCTCAGTCCGTTCGATGGTATAATGCTTTTATGTGTGGCTTGGGTCTGACGCTGACCGCTGTGTTTGTGATTGTCAGATGCGGACTTGTTCCTCATGCTCTGTTTCAGGGTAAACGCGCTGCGGAGAATCTTGCATATCTGAATGCTTTGGAAACGCTTCCGCTTTCAGTAGGTAATTTGCTGATCATCCTCGTTCCACTTGTCGTGGCGCTATTATATTTCAGATGGCCCAAGTCGATTCATTTGGATTTGCCAAAACGTCAAGCCCTTTATGGCCCCCTTATGGCATTCGTCCTGTTCTTTGCCTTAGACGGTGTTTACCAACCTGCTATCCTGAATGTAAAGTCAAACAAACCAATTGCTGAACGTGTGGAAGCCTTGGCTCCAGAAGGTAACATCTATTCCTATATCACGATCATGGCAGAGGGCAATCGCCTGCATCCGTTTACTTTAAATTACTATTTGGGCAATCGTGTAGTGCCGTTTGTTGATTTTGCGCCAACAGAGGGTTATCTCTTTTTGGGCGAAAGAGAATATGATGGATTTATGGAAAACTATGGTAAGACTTTTACCATTGAACAATTACCTGATAGTCGCTTTAAGAGTAATGACAACCGTGACTGGATGAACGTTTATCATTTTAAAAAGATTGAACCATGAAGATAGATGGCTTACAGCGCGCGAAGTTGGCGTTGATATATCTGCTGAAAATCCACATTGCCGCGCTTGTGGTGTTTACGCTCTTCCGCAGTGTGCTGTTTTTTAGTATGGATTATACGTTTCCTGTTGCGATACAGGATGACTGGGCCTTGCAGACCGTTGCTTTTGTCAAGGGACTTTGGTTTGACAACGTCATAGCCTGTTACATACTTGTGCTCCCCCTGATTATATTATGGGTGGCGTTGCTCTGCAACTATACAAGAAAGTGGATATACCTGTTAACAGGAGGCTGGTTCATCTGCCTCTATGCTTTGGCGTTTAGTATCTCGGCTGCCAATATCCCTTATTTCCAATATTTTTTCAAGACCATCAATTCATCTATTTATAATTGGTTTGGTTATGCAGGGACCACTGCTGGGATGATTTTTGGAGAAACCTCCTATTACTTTCCCATTGCTTTGGGGGTAACAGCCATAGCGCTTTGGGGTATCGGTATTCATAAATTGTCAAAACGAACTTATGAAGCTGGTTTGAAAACGCCTCAGGGCATGTCCCTTCAATCTCGTGGCGTCGTCCTTATTACAGGTGCCGCTCTCATTGGCCTTTGTTTCTTTGGCATCCGTGGTCGTGTAGGGTATAACCCCATCAAGGTGAGTCAAGCGTACTACTGTGACGACCCATTTCTCAATCAGTTGGGCGTGAACCCCGTTTTCAATCTTTTAACGAGTACGCTTGATGATGCGCGTAAGGAAAACCGCCAGTTGCAGTTGATGGATGCTCAAACTGCGATTAGCAACGTACAAAGATTGCTGAACCGAGGGGGCATTGAGGGTATTTCACCCATCGCACAGATCGTTGCGCCAGACACGAGCACGATAGGACGTCCGAATATCGTTTTCATTTTTATGGAATCGATGAGCGCGAAACTGATGCGCGCTTATGGGCAAACGAAGAGCCTGACACCTTTTTTGGATAGTCTTTATCACCAGGCCTTGGTCTTTGATAATATCTATTCCGCAGGCATACATACCAATCATGGCATGTATTCTACGCTTTATTCGTTTCCTACGATTATGAAACGCAATGCCATGAAAGGTAGCGTCATACCCACATATAGCGGATTGCCGACAGTGCTTAAGGATAATGGTTATTACAACCTTTTCTTTATGACCCACGAAAGTCAGTACGACAATATGAATGCGTTTTTCCGCACCAATGGCTTTGATGAGATACACGCAGAAGAGAACTATCCAAAGGAAAAGATCGCCAACCATTTTGGGGTGCAGGATGATTACCTGTTTGAATACGCCTTACCCATTCTCAACGAACGGGCTGAAAGCGGACAACCTTTCTTTTCCGTCCTGCTTTCTATAAGCAACCATCCTCCCTATGTCATCCCTCCGCATTTCCAACCTAAGAGCGAAAAGATTGAGGATCAAATTGTGGAATATGCCGATTGGAGTATCCGTGGTTTTATGACTAAAGCCCAAGAGCAATCATGGTTTGCTAATACAATATTTGTGCTTATTGGTGATCATGGAAAGTTGGTGGGCACTCCTGAAAATGAAATGCCTGAAGCTTATAACCATGTCCCATTCATGATTTATGGAAAAGGCATTGAACCAAACCATATCTGCAATTTTGGTGGGCAAATAGACGTTGCGCCAACACTTTTGGGTATGCTGGGTATAGGTTATACGCAAAATAACTTTGGTGTTGACTTGTTGAAGTGTCAGCGTCCATGCAGCTTCTATACAGCCGACAACCTCATCGCAGCCCGAGATTCAGCACACCTGTATCTACATTCGCCTGAGACCGGACAGGAATTCTGTTATGCGATTGAGGATGGACAACTGAAATCAAGTGCTGTGGATGACAATTTTGAAGCCCTCAAGGAATATGTATTCTCCATGCTTCAGGCAACGGAGCAATTGGTATCGGAGGGTAAGACAACAATAAACCAATAAACCAAATGATCAGATGAAACCAATTGTTGGAGAAGCTTTACGCTTCATCATTGTGGGCGTTACTTGTACGGTCTTGCATTATGCACTTTATTATGCGATGCAACTATACATCAATGTCAATATCGCTTACACCATAGGTTATGTGATTAGTTTTATCGTCAATTTCTACCTCACCTCTTGGTTTACATTTGGAACTTCACCTTCATGGAAGAAACTGTTTGGAATGGGGGGCGCACATGTCGTTAATTACGGTTTACACATTATTCTGCTTAACCTTTTTATCTACATCGGAATTCCGCAAGAGTGGGCACCCATCCCCGTGTTTGCCATTGCTATTCCTGTGAATTTCCTTTTAGTACGTTTCGTCTTTAAACACAAGAAATCATGAATAACAGCAAGGTCATCATTGTAGTGCCCTGCTACAACGAAGAAGAAGTTCTGCAAGAAACAACCCGTCAACTTTCAATAGTTCTTGAAAGGATGGAGCAGGACGGAAAAATAACAGAAGGCAAATTGTTATTTGTTGATGATGGAAGTCGTGATGCGACTTGGCATATGATTGAGCAACTTTCAACCGAAAATCAACGGGTTAAGGGCTTAAAACTTGCTCACAATGTCGGTCATCAACAAGCATTATGGGCTGGGTTAGAATGGGCTGCCAGTGCGCCTTTTGATGCCACCATATCTATTGATGCCGATTTGCAGGATGATGTGCAAGCCATCATCGAAATGACCGACCGCTTCAATCAAGGTGTAGATATCGTTTACGGTGTGCGTAAGGAACGTAAGACCGATACGTTCTTTAAGAAGCACACCGCACAACTCTTTTATAATCTGATGCAGACGATGGGGGGCGATGTGGTGTATAACCATGCAGACTTTCGCTTGATGAGCAAGCGGGCGTTGCAAGCTTTGGTGGCTCATCCTGAACGCAACCTTTTCTTGCGTGGTATGGTCCGTTCTTTAGGCTTCCCTTCAGACTTTGTCTATTACGATCGTAATGAACGTTTTGCAGGAGAGTCGAAGTATCCGCTTTCAAAAATGTTGAACTTTGCGATTGATGGTATTACGTCATTCAGTGTAAAACCCCTTCGACTTATCACCACTCTCGGATTGCTGTTTGTCTTTGTGGCTATAGGTATTATCGGTTATGCGATATACGAATATCTTTGTGGATATACCGTTGCTGGTTGGACTTCGTTGTTGGTGTCAATGTGGTTCATAGGTGGGGTTGTTTTGACTTCCATAGGGGTTATTGGTGAATATATCGGAAAGATATATAGGGAGGTAAAACGCCGCCCTCGCTACTTTGTCGAAAAACAAATATAGGCGTGCCATACACTGACGTGAGAGCCCTGTTTTTTCAGTTCGCTAAATTTAAAATGCCCACATCCCTTGTGCTTATGAGGGATGTGGGCATGTCTTAACTAGAAAATTGACCTATATGTCTAAACTTCTGGGTTTGGCGCGTTTCATTCAGTCGGGCATGCTCGGAATATTAGGTTTTGCTTTTGGTGAAGAAGAATAATAACTGTATTTTTGTGTTTGAAAAATAATAATTCATTGCTTAACCGAATATATGAAAGACTATCGTAAGACCAAATTGGCCTGTTACTTGGGTTTTGTAACGCAAGCCATTGTGGCAAACTTCACGCCACTCCTGTTTGTGGCATTTCATCGTGAATATGAGATGCCATTAGCAAGCATGGCGCTTATTCCTGCTGTTTTTTATATTGTGCAGTTGATTACCGACCTGTTGTGCGCCAAATTTAAGAATATAAACTACCGCAAGAGCATCATTGCCTCGGCAATTACAGCCGCTGTGGGACTAGCGGGTTTGGCCTTCGTGCCAGGCTTGTTCAACAACCCGATGATCGGTATTCTTATTTGCGTCTGCATCTATGCCGTGGGTAGTGGCTTGATAGAGGTGCTGTGCAGTCCTATTATTGAGGCTTGTCCCTTTCCCAATAAGGAGAGCATGATGAGTTTGCTTCATTCGTTCTATTGCTGGGGGGCTGTGGGCGTGATTGTTGGGTCAACCATTTTCTTTATGCTCTTTGGACTTGAACATTGGCGCGTTTTGGCATGCCTTTGGGCATTAATACCGCTCTACAATATTTATAATTTTGCTACTTGCCCGATAGAACCTATTGTAGAGGATTCTGAGGGCATGAGTATGGGGCAACTGCTCCGGAATCAAACGTTTTGGATTTTTCTCGTTCTTATGGTGGCTGCCGGTGCTTCAGAGAGTACCATGTCACAGTGGACCTCGGCATTTGCTGAAGCGTCGTTGGGTGTGGATAAAGCGATCGGCGATCTTGCTGGACCATGTGGCTTTGCTTTCTGTATGGGGCTCGGCCGACTTTGGTACGGCAAGAAAGGTGAGGCGCTTGATTTGTCGGCCTATATGATTGGATCTGGTGTTCTGAGTTTTGCCGCCTATCTAACGGCATCTCTCTCTTCTGTCCCGCTTGTGAGTTTGGTGGGGTGCATGGTATGTGGTTTGGCAGTGGGCATCATGTGGCCCGGCTCTATCAGCATAACATCTGCAAGAATCCCAGGCGGCGGTACTGCACTTTTCGCACTCCTTGCCCTGGCTGGTGATATGGGCGGAACGTTAGGTCCTTCCCTAGTAGGCCTTTGTACCAGCTCAGCAGAAAACAGCATTCAAAGCGGACTTCTGGCGGCTTCAATCTTCCCGCTTATTTTGGTGATTGCCCTTGTTGGTATTCGAAAAAGAAAGGCGAAGAACGTTTGACTTTAATGCCATTTTGAATGTAGTCGCAATCTTCAAAGGCATACATCATTCGAATAATATTTTGAGTATTATAAGCGTTTAACCGATTGCAATACAAATAAACCAAAAGGCACCAGCGGGATAAGTCGTACGACTTGCTTCGCTGGTGTCTTTTTGATGAATAAAGTGTATTTGCCTTTGTTTTTTAAAGTAGGTTCTATAAGGTTAGCTTGAGTAGATTTACATAAGATTTAGCTGCATTCGGCATTTTGAAAATTTTTCATTGCGCTCGTTTCGAGGATTTTTAAAAAAAGAGAAAGGCCAAAAAGATATGTAAGCAACCAAGCTCGGAATCAACAGAAAAAATAAAACTACTAATTTATAGAACCTGCCTTAAATGTATATGCAAAGTTCAAGGTCAACGACGTGTTGCGTGCATTATGGGCAGTTTTCGTGAGGCCATGTGAAAGTTCAACCGTGGTTGTGATGTTGTTGGCAAACTGAAAACCAAGTGCTACGCGTGCCCCTACATCAAAGCGGTGTGTGTGAGGTGCGGAGAATGTGCTTTGGTCGTAGTACAGACGGTTCGCCCCTTCCTGGTCGGTGTCGCCTTTGACCTTTATTTTACCGCCTACACCAAGTCCGATGTATGGTCCTGCTGAGGCCACGACGTATTTCCGTTCGCCCACACGGTGGTAATAATTAAGTAGGATGGGGAGTTCCAGGTAATAGGCCGTAGCGCTGGTGTTCTTCCATCCGTAAAGTGGTTCGCCCGTTTCGGGGTTCACGATGGGATTGCCCGCATTGTCCTTTTGCAACACAGATTCGTTGGGTAATTCCCAGCCGCGTCCGGCATATTGAAGGGAGGTGAGGATGGTCCAATGTTGGTTGAACTCCCATTCGTAGCCCCCGCCGATGGACCATGAACCCACTGCGTCGGTGCCTGGTTCAAGGTTTGCCCATCCTAAACCGACTTTGAATTGCCAATTTTGTGCGTTAATGCTTAATAATGGAATGAAGATTGCTATGAGGAGTGCTTTAATTTTCATGAGGTAAGAAGTCCTAAAGTTTAAGGGTTAAGCGCACCATTGCAGGTGTGTCTTCAAATGATTGAGTTACACTGGTTTGTCATTCTTTAAAGCATTTGCGCGCTTAACGAGTTGTTTTGTGGCTTCGTCTAAATCAGGTACTGAAGCGGGGATTTCAAAGGGTATTTTAGATTTTTTGTCCTTATACTCTTTTTTAGCCTGTTCTTTTGAAAGGTATTCACGATCCACTACGTATAACTCAATTGAAGAATTAATCGCCACAGGAGTTTTAGAATTCAGCATGAGGCGGAATAATTTACCCTTGCCCTCAGCTTCCATGACAATGCCTGTTTGAATTAAATCTTTTGGGAGGTAATGACCTGAATCGTTTGCTTCATAAATAAATGTGCTATACAATTGCTCAATGTTCATTGACAGTCCGATCATTTTCAGAAGCAAGTTTGAATAGTCGTGGTCTTTGCTATCAGCCAAGAAATCGGCAACCATTGTTAATGTGTTTTCATTCTGTTTTAGAAGCATTGTTGTGCCCGATTTGCCCTTGTCTTCATACAGCTTCGTAGCACCAGTTTGGTCTTTGAAGAATTTCTGGGTGTCAAACTCCTTATTAATGAATTGAACAATGCTTAAGAATGAGGGAAACGATGGCTCACTTTCGTAGGCTACACTGTCCACATTTTCTACCTTAAAGTGTACGTAGCTACGGCAGTTGCGATTGCGTAGTGAGTTCTTGCTGAATTTGATGTCTTCGGAGGTTGCTACATAGCGGTCTGCCATGTGTTCTAAGAAATAAGACACCGTGTCGGTTGCATTGCTCAATGTGAAATATTCGCGCACATAAAACGTTTGCTTTAAAACGTCACGTTTAGCAGAAACAACCACCTCTTCCAATTCATAAACCGAAGGAAGCATCAATATTGTGGTGTCTTTGGACTCTTCAATAATGAGGCTCTCATAACCAATGCAACGGATTGTAATAGGGTAGGCTGATTCTGGTATATCCGAGAAATCGCCATCAAAAGAGGTCATGCCAACAACATTTCCTGTGGTGTTAAAAATAGGTGCGGAAGCCACTGGTGAGTTATCTATCGCATCTACCACACGTTTTTGAGCCACTGCTATTTCGATGAATAATAAACTGCTCAAAATCAATAACAAGTATCGTTTCATGATGAATTATTTTTCAGAAGGTTTATTCTGTGCGCAAAGTTAGCAGAATTTCCTGAAATTCATTTACGTGCAACGTATAAATTAGTTTTACATGCCTTAAACTGTATGCGTCAGCATGTAGATCGTTGTGATGAATTGAAGTGCGATGATTAGGGGCAGTCCAATACTGAATTTCTTGTGTTGCGTTTTATGTCGCCACACGTATAAGCCGAGCCAAGCGCCAATGCTTCCGCCAATAACGGCGAGCAGAAGAAGGGTCGCTTCTGAGATGCGCCACTTCGATTTCTTGGCCTTCCACTTGTCGATGCCGTAGATGATGAAGGTGAGCAGGTTTAGGGCTAATAGTATGTAGCAGATGATGGCGAGCATAAATATTTGTGGGGTGTTAGGTGATGATGGTGATGTTGTGCTCTTCGCGTGTGCGACGGGGTATTTTCTTGATGACCTCATTGTAACTGTGGCGGATGAGGCCCTGGATGAGCTCGTCGGTGAGTGTGCCGTAAAGGTTGAGTTGGTTCCAATGTTTCTTGTTCATGTGCCAGGCGCCTGTGATTTCAGGATGGCGGTCGCGCAGTTCTATCGCGTAATCGGGGTCGCATTTCAGCACGAACCATTCGGTGCGCTCAAGGTCGAGCATCGCAAAGATGCGCCCTCTAATGCGAAAGGCAAGTGTGGTTTCGTCGAAAGGGAAGTCCTCCGTGGCGTAAGGTAATGAAAGGCAATATTCGCGGACGGTTTCGATATTCATGGGAAATATTTAGGATTGTTGGGGATCTAAAAGTCTTTAAAGTCTTGTGAGGAAAACCACATGGCTTTCCTCACAACTTTATAACCTCACAACCTTAATTAACGGGTTCAAGATGATCTTCGTTGGGCCAATGAGGCAGGAAGAAGAGTGGACGGGGTTTGCCTCCAAGGGTGCTCCAGTCAATGCGTTTGAGGCCGCTGAAGTCGGGTGGGCCGAAGGCAAAGGAACGACCGTAGAGCAGGATGGCTCCTCGACTATCGTCAATCTTCCAAAGTCCGCCGCCATAGTGGCAATCTTCGTTCCATGCAAGAAGGTCGCGGTGTTGATAGACACGTCCGAACTTGAGGACGCCTTCGTGGGTGATGATGAATTTCTGATACATGTTTTCTTTAATTTACTTAACCATCCATATTCCGAGGAAAACAAGGCAGATGCCGATAAGCACACTTGCCCCGGTGTAAATGATAAATTCCGAAATATGGCCACTTTGCAACATCTGTTGTCCTTCGTAGGCAAAGGTTGAGAACGTGGTGAACCCTCCACAGAGTCCAGTCGTGAGCAGCAAATACCATGAATTTGAAGCATTGCCAAACCGACTAAATAGTCCGTAGATGATACCAAAGATAAGGCATCCCAGTAGGTTCACAGCCAAGGTGCCCCATGGAAAGCCTGTTCCGCACAGGTGTTTCATGAGGTGAGATATGTAAAACCGCAGGGCACCTCCAGTAAAACTGCCTGCACCTACAATGAGTATTGATTGAAGCATGTTGAACTGAAATGATAAACTTATTCGTAAACGGTAGCTACTATTTTTCGAGCACCCCCATAATCACGGAATTCGCAGAGGTAGATGCCTTGCCACGTGCCGAGGTTAGGTTTGCCATTGGTTATGGGAATGGTAAGGCTCACGCCAAACAAAGACGACTTAGCGTGGGCGGGCATATCGTCGAGACCTTCCATCGTGTGGTCGTAATAAGGTTCTCCCTCACGCACGAGGCGATCCATGATTTTGCTCATGTCCGTGCGCACATCGGGGTCGGCATTCTCGTTGATGGTGAGTGCGCACGAAGTGTGTTGCACAAAGAGGTTGAGCATGCCCACTTCAGGCAACGGACGGGGCAGATGCTCCATCACCTCATGCGTGATGAGGTGGCACCCACGCCGTTTGGGTGAGAGTTTAAAGGTGGTTTGCGTTATCATTAGGTGGAACTTGAAATTACGATATCGATTTTGCAACGAAAATATAAAGTTATTGTTGAATGTCAAAGTCTCGTTCGTAATAAACTTAACTGCAAGAGCGTAAAAGCATGAGGTTAACTTTTAATAGCTTTTATGGCATGAGCTTAAGCAAAAGTAATAAGAATATATGAGAGTAAACATGTTTTCTATTGATATGCTTAAAAATAATTTCTAATCAGCCTTCTTTATGGTATAAATAAATGTCAGTACTCCATGATAGAATACTGACATTTTATTTCCAAGTCTAATTAGTCGTCCCTTAAAAATCCATTTTCAGAGAAATTCTATCATTAATTAGGATTTCTCTGATTTTTTGTATAAGCCACAAAAGAGCTCTCATTGCTCTTTTGAAGTTATATGCAGCAGCTGCAAGAATAACATTCACAGAA
>JAGBYN010000030.1 GCA_017628775.1 Bacteroidaceae bacterium
AATGCTTTGGATATTGTAATTCCTGAAACGGTGACTTACAATGATGTGGACTACACTGTTGTGGCTTTGGCTTGTGATTTTAATAATGCAACAAAGTCTGTGCAATTACCTAAGACCTTAAGATACATCGCTTCTAACACGCTGAGAAATTTAAGCATCACATCAATTACCATTCCTGAAAATGTGTATTTTATAGGTTATAATGTTTTTTATAATTGCGATGCTTTACAAAGTGTTGAATTGCCTTCGTCTTTATTAAGCATTGGTTATTCATTTTGTTATGATTGCGATGCTTTGCAAAGTATTGAATTGCCTTCGTCTTTATTAAGCATTGGTTATTCATTTTGTGATGATTGCGATGCGTTACAAAATGTTGATTTGCAATTATCTTCGTCCTTGTTAAGCGTTGGTTATAATTTTTGTTATGATTGCGATGCTTTGCAAAGTGTTGATTTGCCTTCGTCTCTTCAAAGTATTAGTAACTCATTTTGTTATGATTGCGATGCTTTGAAGGAATTAACCTTTCCTGATTCTGTCAAGACTATAGGTGATTATGCTCTGTTTAGATGTGATGCGCTTGAGCAAGTTCAGTTGCCCGAAGCGCTGGAAAGTATTGGTCGTGAATTTTGTTATGACACAAAATCGCTAAAAGCCTTAACGCTCCCTGTTGGTCTTAAAACCATAGACGATTATTTCCTTTATGGTAGCGCCTTGACCGAAATTACCTCGCTTGCGGCAGAACCTCCTGTCATTGATTATGGCATAAGCGGAAACATTCGTATTGCCCATGTGCCTCAAGGCTGTTATGCGGCTTACGCTGATGCTGCTTATTGGAAGAACATGGCTATTGTTGATGGCTCAGGTGTTGATGTGACAGTCAATTTGCCTGAAGCAGGTAAACTTGGCGAAGAAATCTTGAAGCAAGTTGAATACATTAAGTATGTAAATCGCCTCACGATTTCAGGCGCGCTCAATGATGACGATTTCTATCATATAAAAAACAATATGCCTAACTTGATAGAAATTGACATGAGCGATGTCGAAATGACGGATTTTCCTAAGGATTTATTCTACGATCGATATGCTTTGAAGCGTGTGAAGTTACCCAAGACGTTGAAAACCATTGGAAACAGTGCCTTTTATCGTTGCTACCTTTTGAATCATGTTGAAATTCCCGAAGGCGTGACCAGCATTGGTAGCCATGCATTTTATGAGTGTAGCGCATTGGATGACATCACCTTATCAAAAGATTTGAAATCCATTGGTAGTTCTGCCTTCTGCAAAACGGCTCTTAAACAAATAGCTTTGTCCGAAGGTCTTGAAAATATTAATAGTTATGCCTTTCAATCATCTGCTTTAACCAGCATTACGGTGCCTGGTTCGGTAAAGAAAATCTATGATTATGCCTTTGAAAACTGTTCTCAGCTCACTTCGGTGACGCTCAATGAGGGTATTTCAATTTTGGGAGATGGGGCCTTTGAGGAAACGCCAATCACGACCATTACCCTTCCAAGTACCATTAAGGAATGCTATATGCCTTTTGATTATTGCCAAAAATTGAAGGAAGTGTATGTGCAGGCCTTGATTCCTCCTTTCCTGACGAATGACTATAATCTTTTGGGTTCAAAGGATTTGGCTAAAACGTGTGCGCTTTACGTGCCAGCACTTTCCGTTAATACTTATAAACTAAAGAAAGGTTGGGAAAACTTTGGTACGATAGAACCTATCAGTGAATATTTCTTGCCTGAAAATATTGTGGTGCACGAACCCGTTGAGTTGACCTTGCCCGATGCCCTTAACGCGGCATACAAGCCCAACGTTAGTTTTACCTGCATCCAATCCACATACTACCAGCAATATGGTAGTGTGGTGTTGAAGGGCAATGCAACCCTTTCTGTGGGCAATTTTAGCATGTGGGTTGACCCCAGTTACTACAAAAGCTATAAAAACAATTCAGTGTGCTACAACGCTTTGGTAAACGAAGCCAACATGCGTGCCGACAACATTACCTATTATGTTTATATGCGCCAAAATGAATGGAACTTCTTGTCGTTCCCATTCGATGTAAAGGTGTCGGATATCGTTCCTGAGTTTGAAAACACCAACTACGTGATTCGCCAATATTCAGGTGCTGCACGTGCCGCACAGGCTTTTGATGAAACGTGGTTGAACATGACGCCCGACAGCACGTTGCGTGCAGGTGTGGGTTATATCTGGCAGTGCAACAACAGCACTTCAAACACCAACTATTGCGGCTTTGTGGTTACAGCCGTTAATAATGCCAATAAGAATCTGCTGTTTGCCAATGAGGCACGCACGGTGGCTCTTGATGAATATCAATCAGAATTCAGCCATAACCGCAGTTGGAACCTTATTGGTAACCCCTACCCTTGCTTCTACGACACGCGCATGATGGACTTCGAAGCCCCCATCACCGTTTGGAACGACAATAACCGCACTTATGAGGCTTATTCAACCATCGACGACGCTTATATTCTGCGCCCTGCTGAAGCATTCTTCGTGCAGCGCCCCATTGATGCTGAAGCCATTACATTCAATACCGAAGGTCGTCAAGTGAATCAAACTGTGGTGGAACGTGCCGCAACGCAAGGTTTAACCACTGAAAAGTCACAAAGAAAGGTGTTTAACTTATGCCTCAGCAATGGCGAATTGACCGATAAAACACGTTTCGTGATCAACAACGAAGCTTCATCGGCCTACGAAAGCCATAGAGATGCCAGCAAGTTTATGAGCAGCGATGCCTCTGTTTCACAATTGTATTCTATTGAGCAAGGTGTGGACATGGCCATCAATGAACGCCCCATGAACGATGGTACGGTTGTTCTTGGTGCTTACTTCGCTAAGGATGGTGAATACACCATTTCATTGAACACGACAGCCTCTGAAATCGTTACGTTGATTGACCACGCAACAGGCATGCACACTGTGCTCAACAACAGCAGCTACACCTTCAATGCCAATAAGGGTGTTGATCGTGCCCGTTTTACTGTAAAGATCGGTCAGAATCCTACAGGCATTAACAATGCAACTTCAAAGACCTTCAGCGTTTCTGTTCAAAGCGGACAAATCATCGTTGATGGTGCTGCAGGCGAAAGCGTAGCCTTATACACCATTGAAGGTAAATGTATTGCTGAAACCAAGCAAACCCCTGCTGTGTTTAATGCAGCAACGGGCGTGTACCTCGTTAAAGTAGGTCAAATGACACAAAAGGTCGTTGTTCAATAAGAGGTTATTGAGTCGTTTTGCTTTTAAGGTTTGAGGTCGTACGACCTCAAACCGCACAACCTAATTTTAAACATCATGAGAACCATAATAAGTATTTGTTTATTGTGGATTTGTCATTTGACACTTTTAGGTCAGTTACGGATCGGAACGGACGACAATTACAACCCTTCCAATCCAGGCAATCCACAAGAGCCAATATTGAAGTATGATCTTCAAACCAAGGTTTATCCTGAAGGTTCGGGAAGCACCAATTACAGTAATGTTCAGCGCTATAAAGCTGGCGAGCGTGTTTGGGTGAATGCATACAACAATACGGGCTTTAAGTTCGTGAAATGGACCCACGCCGATACATTGGTGTCGGAATCTTCAAGTTTTTACTACACCATGCCTGCTGCCGACGTGGTGCTCACTGCTGTGTTTGAATACAATCCGGAAAATCCACCTCAACCCGATTCACTGGGTTTGTCGCACACTATTACCGTTACAGCATCTCCTAAGGATGGGGGTAGTTTTAACGTCAACTCAAGCACACGGATCAAGGAAAACGAATACCTCAACCTTTATGCCTACCCCAACACGGGATTTATCTTTGTGGGATGGGATATGGGCGACACGATTGTGCCCACAAGCCCCTACCGCTTGACTATGGGTAAGAAGGATATAAACGTTGTGGCGCGTTTTGAATACAACCCTCAAAATCCTTCAAATCCAGGCAGTAATTACTGGAACCCCACAACGGGCGAAGTAATCGTTGATAATTTCACACCCGGGCAATTGTCTTCGGCATTGAACAATGCCATTGACGGTGGCGATAGGTCGGCTGTGACGATGATTACTGTAGCTGGTAAAATAAATTCTTACGACTTTGGTTTGGTTAATAACTACACCAACTGTATGTTGTTGGACCTCAGTCGTGTGACGGGCGTCAATGAAGTACCCTCGTATGCCTTTGATTACACCAATCTTGAATCGGTGTACTTACCTGCAACCATCGAACGTATTGGCTACCGTGCATTTGCCGATTGTCCCAATCTGTCTATGCTCACTTGCTATGCGATGACACCTCCTGTTTTAGAAAACGCCGTTTTTTCAAACATTCCCGACGGACTTATCGTTTATGTGCCTGCAGCGGTTATAGAGCAATATCAAGAGGCTGAAGGTTGGAAAGATTTTACATTCCTGCCCATTCAAGAGGACATAAGGAGTCTCACCGTTAATTTGCCTACTGACATCAATGTGGCGGATTATAAGCAAATGTGGCTGGAACTCTTGAACACGAAGAGCGGTCAGAAACTGCACTATGTTATGACCGACCGTATGAGCTACACATTCCCCAACTTGATTCGCAATACCACATGGAACGTTACGGTGCGCAATGAAAAGGGTGATGTTTTTGGACATTTGGAAAATATTGAACTGAAGGACGAAGACGTTACGGTAAGCCTTACCGATTTGCTTCAACCGCAAACGGTGCAGTTGTGTGTGCTGAAACCCTCGGGCACCGATGTGACTTCAAACGTCAAAATCACCTGGACAGATGCCCATGGTAATTACCTGGGTCAAGATGCGTTGTTAACAGGCTTGCTTGAAGGAACAAAGCTTCATTATGAAGTGTCGCTTCCTGAAGACTTGGCCTTTTCGTACAGTTCGGTTGATTCGGCTTATACCGTAAAGGCCAGCGACAATGTCATTCAATGTGCTCTGCAGAACTTGCCTTTGGTGTTTATTGAAGGTAAGGTCTTTGACATGGCCACGGGAACAGCCTTGAAGGACGCCGTTGTCAGTGTATCGCAAACCTTTTCGGGCAAGTACAGCAAAACGCAGAATACAACGACCGACACTAAGGGTCAATACACCATGGCAGTGGCCAATGTGCCCACCGCTTTGACGGTGTCATCTTCAAACTACATCAGTCAAACTATGGCATGCGACTCTTTGTTGCAAAACAAGGACAGTGTAAGCCTTGAGGACATCAAGCTCAAGGCCATCTCTGGAGCAGTGCTTTCTGTTGAATTTACTTACAGCACGAGTGTTGCTGAAGGCGATACACCCGAGGTCAGCGATTGGTACGCGGACTACAACAATGTGCAGTACACCATTCATAACCAAACGAAAAATAAGGCCATTTCTCAGTTCAACGTGCAGTATCCTCAAATAGTTTTGCTTGAAGAGGTGGATGAAAACGATGTGTTGGTTGTTGAGGCTTCAAGTTTGAACGGCGCATTTATGCCTGTTGCGGACACCACCACGGTGAGCGAACAAAAGGCCAATCTCACTTTCGATATTCAGGAATTAGGAAAGATCAAGGCTACCTTCAAGACCACGAAGAATGCTTCGGTTGTTGGTATTCTTTACGACCAACAGGGTAAGCTGATCAAGTCCTACACCTACAGCAATGCCGTTTTGAATATTTCAAACCTCAAGGATGGTCATTACATCTTGGTCAGCATGGGTAGCAGCCAAATGCTCAACACCATTTACGACCTCAGCCAATATGAAGCCTCAGGTTTGATTGAAGATACGGATTATGTGATGCTTCCTGTTGAAGTGAAGCATGGCGTGATTACTCAAGTGGCGTTTGAAAGTATTCCTACACTCGACGAAAGTAAATTCTTCTACACTGGTGCAGGTACTTCATTTACGGTGAACAAACCAAGTATTGTGGCTGGTAATTTCCTGACGCTTACAGGTAAGGTGGATTTCAAATCGGAATACATCGGTCAGGTGAGCAACGTTCACATGATTGTTGACCTACCCGAGGCGTGCGAGTTCGTAGAAAACTCAGTGATGGTGGGCAACAACACCAGCAGTTACTTGCTCAGCGATAACCGCATCACCATTCCGATGACGCGCTACACCGACCGTGTGCGCTTCTGCGTCATCCCAACCAAGGGTGGCGACTATGCACCAAGTGCATTCATTCAGTTTGATTTGAATGGCAAGACCGTGACTCAACCTATCGGTTCTGCCCTTTACACCGCAAAAGACCTTTCTATTACGGTGCCTACCTCTGTGGCTAAACCAACAATTTCAGTGAGCGGTATGGCCAACGGACAGGCGAAGGTTGAAATCTTTGACAATGGCGTAAAGATTGGCGAAACCACAGCTTTGGCCAATGGCGTGTGGAGCACGAAGTGCGATCTAAACAATCCATACAACCTTTCAACCCACAGCATCCAGGCTAAGGTGACCAATAAGCAAGGTATGGAGTTACAGTCAGAGTCGCGCGAATGTAAGTACGATAAGAATCTCGTGCAACCCAAAACGGTGACCATGACGTTCTACAACGGTTGGTTGCGCAAAAACGTGGATGTGGTGTTTGATTTTCAAACGGGAACAACGAGCGCTTCATCGTATATGTTCTATACCAAAACCGACATAACCTTTATTGCAGATTTAACCAATAACGACACAACGTTGGTCAACTCAGTGGTGCTCAATGTTTATACCGATAAGAATGAAGTTCGGAAACTGAACTTGAGTTACGATGCAAAGAGTGATCGATGGGTGGGAACAAGCGAATTTAGTGCCGATAACCTACCGATTAATATCAGCATTTCGATTAAGGACAATTCGCCTGTAATGATTGATAGAGGAAACTTTACGCTCTATTCCGAACGCATTGAGGAGGAACGCGAAGAAACCATTGAGATCTTGAACGAGATTGATAGCTTAAATCAAGAAGCCGATTCTTTGGCTTTGCTTTTGGATGCAGAGGATTCTTTGCGCACCAAGGTGATGCAGGAACTCTCCGCAGCCTTCGAAAACGAAGCAAGCGATGCGGTTATCGACAGCTTGTATGCTTTATTGGGATTCAATTATGCCGATATGGATATCCCTGTAGGTGAGGACGACGCATTCCTGGAAGAACTTTTGGCCTATGGCGATTCTCTCTTGGCTGAGGATGTTGAAGACTATGATTCGATAGCTATTGATGAACTGTTGAAGGAAACGGAGGTTATTCTCAACGACACCACAGGCATAGATGTTATAGGTTCGCTGAATATGGCATTGCAAGACACTTTAGTGATGCAAGCCGAAGATGGTTCTGATTTGATGATTTACAGAACCGAACTTCAAAACCTATCGCCTAAATTCGTAGAGAATGCCGATTCTACAGTTCTGGACATGACTGAAGGAAATCCTGTGCTGATTTTGATGAATGAAAACGAAGGCTACACCGTGGTTGTTGACTCAACGCTCAATGTAGCAACTGTTGTTCTCAGTAAGGCCATCGTCAATTATTCAAAGCGTTTCTTATCACGTGCCAAAAAAGATGATGCAGGTTTTATATCTGCTATGAACGAGGCTAAGTCAAGTATCTTGGAACTTAAGGATAAAATAATTTCTGTTGTTAGTGAATGGATTTCTACAGAGAAAGAAAAGGTTGATAAGCTGCAGAAAAATCTTGAAACACTTGAAACTCGTAAAAAGAAATTTTTGGCTGAGAGTGAGGTCGCCAAGAAGAATATAGATGATATTGAAAAACAAATACGTACACTCAAAGCCAATAATAAGAGCCCTAAATTAGCAGAAAAACTTAAGGACCAAATTAAAAGACTTGAGCTTAAACGTGAAAAACTCCTCAAAAAGTGTGATAATTTACAGGATAAATGCGATGACCTTTCAAAAAAAATAGGCAAGGTAAAACCCAAAGTATTGGCGGGATTACAATTTTTATCCAAACTGTATGATGCATACAATTTAGGATACTCATTGGGTAAGCTTGTTTTTAATATCAATGCAGCTAAAGATGATCGTTCTAAATGGATGGCATTAATCAATAAGATAGAGCCATGTAAGGGCGATGAAAAAAATGCAGCGTTGCTCAAACAAAACTGTGAATCGGATTGGTTCAATATCGCTTGGAAAAAGGGATATTATCCTTCGGTAGGTATCACCTCTGTGGCGGTAACCATTAATGGCATCTTGTTTGTAAGAAAAGATATCAAATTCATAGCAGGTTTTGTGATTGGAATCATTACTGATTTCTTTAATAATACTGCCGATGCTATGTTTAACAACGCTAATTCAACATCTACAAGGTGGTATTCTAAACGCTATTTTGAATACAAGAAACTGAAGTGTAAAGGTGGAGCTGAAGAGGAAGAAGATCCAGATGACCCAGACGATCCGGATAATCCAGACGATCCGGACAATCCAGATGATCCTGACAATCCAGATGAACCCGATGATCCAGATAACCCAGATAACCCGGATAATCCCGAAGACCCAGATAATCCTGAAGATCCTAATGACCCGGATAATCCCGACAATCCTAATGATCCAGACGATCCAGATGATCCAGACGATCCAGATGACCCAGACGATCCAGACGATCCAGATGATCCAGATGATCCAGATGACCCGACCGATGGCGATGGTGACGGTGATGGTGACGGTGATGGTAATGGTGGTGGAGATGGTGGTGGTGGTGAAACAGAAGGTCCTCAGTTTGACCCCCCAATAGAACCTATTCACGACCCCTCAGGTTACGTTTACGAAGCAGTGTCTTCAAACCGTTTGGAAGGTGTTATGGCTTCATGTTATTATAAGGAAACGGTTGAGGATATGTACGGCGACTTGCACGAGAATGTGGTACTTTGGAATGCTGAAGATTATGCTCAGAAAAATCCATTGT
Source organism: Bacteroidaceae bacterium (assembly GCA_017628775.1). The sequence goes on from JAGBYN010000030.1 coordinate 8,888, forward strand.
TTACCGACGAAAACGGTATGTACCGTTGGGATGTACCTCAAGGCTTGTGGCAGGTGAAGTATGAAAAGGAAGGCTACGAAACCGCCTACAGTGCGTGGTTGCCCGTGCCTCCTCCACAGCTCGAAGTGAATATAGGCATGAAGCAGAATATTCAACCCAATGTGGTGTATGCCCGTGCTTTTGAAAATGCCATTGAAGTGCATTTCGATAAGTACATGCTTCCTGAATTACTCACGACGGAAAACATCATCGTGCTTTCAGACTCTAATGTTGTAGAAGGTACTGTTGAATTGCTCAATGAGGAAATCAGCTACACAGGTTATACGGATAAGTATGCTTCAAAGATTCGCTTCAACGCAACTCAGCCTTTTGCAACGAAGGAGGTTACATTGCTGATTAAGAACAGGGTGAAGAGTTACGCTGGTGTGCGCATGCAGGACGATTATTCGCAAGACTTCACCGTTGAGATGGAAGTGCGTCAAATAGCGTGCGATTCAATCATCACAATCGTTTATGGCGAAGCTTCTTCAATAACCCTCCAGGTGTTGCCAGCACTTGCTGCAGCAGGTAAAACACTGAGAGTTGTATCGCAAGCACCGTTGTTGTTGGGTGTTGAAACCGATTCTGTTGTGCTTGATGATGAAGGTAAGGCTGAAATCATCTTGATGGGTAATTTGCCCGGTACTGCAGCTTTGGACTTTAGTGTTGATGGTTACGACGTGCGTGCAACCTCTATTGTAAAGATTGAAAAGATGGAGGATGTGGTTGTGGCTACGCCAACTGCTTCTTTGGTTTCAGGATCAGAGGTTGAAGCAGGCACAGAGGTGTATTTGAGCTGCGCTACTGAAAATGCTGTGATTTATTACACATTGGATGGTTCATGCCCATGCGATCCTTCTGAAGCTGTGATGATTTACGATGGAACGCCAATCGTGATCAACGAAACCACAACCATCAAGGCAATGGCTACCGCTGAAGGCATGTTAGAAAGCGAAGTGGCTACATTCGTCTATGTGGTTAAGGAGGTTGATGGCATTGAGGAACAAGCGCAAGAACAATATGCAGTTTATCCTCGATTGGTCAAGAATATAATCAACATTGATGTTCCTGACGATATGTCGGCGAATGTATGCATCGCAAGCATTTCTGGCCAAACCGTTTACCAACAAAACAACATGAGCGGACGAAATGCAATTAACATGAATGGCTTGCAAAGCGGCATGTATGTGGTTGCAATTAGAGATGGCAAGAACTTAGTGTCTATCAAGATCATTAAGCTTAAATAATTAAATTGAGGTGGAGGTCAACAAACCTTCACCTCAATTGTTTTTGAGAGAGGAGAGATGAGAGTTTAGAGTTGAGAGTTGAGAGTTGAGAGAATCCTGTCCTCTTGTTGGGGCACACCCTTCGGGGTGCTACAATAGGGTGCTGATGGGACCGGGGGTAGGCGCTCTGCGCCAACCGCCGCGGTTACAGAGCGGAGATACCTTCGGCATCTTGCCATGCGGAGTGAACTATGCTTAGCGATAGCTGCTATAGAAATAGATTGCCACGATTTGTGAGTAGATCCACCTCGGGCCGACACGGGATTGGTGTGATTAGTGCGTTAGTTGACGACGGGCCGACACGGTGATCGGCCCCTACATGCCGAATGGATTCTCTCTCAACTCTCAACTTTCTCCCCCGAAGGGTGTGCCCTAACAAGAGGA
>JAGBYN010000031.1 GCA_017628775.1 Bacteroidaceae bacterium
CTCCTTTACTGGAACGACAATTCAAAATATTGCGGAGTTTGCGGAAGTCCGATGCAATTTCACACCAACATTTCAAAGCGTTGCATCAATTGTGGCAAGGAAGTGTGGCCCGCATTAGCAACCGCCATCATCGTAGCAATTACGAGAGGCGAAGAAATCCTACTCGTGCAAAGCAAAAATTTTAGAGGCGACTACATGGGTCTTGTAGCGGGGTTTGTTGAAACTGGTGAAACCCTTGAAGAAGCCGTCCAACGAGAGACCTTTGAAGAAACGGGCATCACCATTAAAAACCTACAGTATGCAGGAAGTCAAGCGTGGCCCTACCCCTCTGGTTTGATGATTGGTTACACCGCAGAATACGAAAGTGGAGAACTGCACATCCAGCGTTCTGAACTCAACAAAGGTGGATGGTATAACCTCCGAAAACTCCCCGCCATACCAGGAAAAGTAAGTCTCGCCCGACAACTCATTGACAAAGTGAAAGCGGACATTATTGGTTCCGACGATTAGAAATATTAGGTTTCTAAAAACATTTATCACTTAAATACTTGAAGGAAGAAATGACTTCAAGATTACAAAACATTATTATCCCTTTATTCCCCTCATGTATACACTACTAAAATTCATCTGCCAATCTCCCCTACTGCGTCCCACAAAAGAGGACTATGCCACATTGCGCAGCTTTATCAGCAGGTGCATTGAGGAAGGTGCGCCCCTGCATAATGCCTTTCAACACAACCGTATTGAAATGGCGCTTCATGCTATTCAATTAGCGCACGAATCCATTGGGTTAAAGGGACTTGAACTTAAAGCCTACCTGCTACATTGCATCTTAGACACAACCACTCAGCGGGAAATGGCAAGCACAACCTTTGGAGCAGAAATTGGGGTGATGCTTGACCGCTTCAACAACATCAGCACCCTACTCCTCCGAAGCGACATGTTTAAGGAAGAAAATTTCCGCAACCTCTTCGTACACCAAGCTGGGGATATGCGAATCGTGTTGATTCTCATTGCCGAAAGTGTAGTACTCATGCGTCATGCTAAAGACGCAGAAAACCTCGATGCACAACTTGCGCTCTCACGCGAGGCGGCTTATCTATATGCGCCATTGGCACATAAGTTAGGACTTTACCAATTAAAGCGCGAGTTGGAAGACCTCTCCTTAAAATACATGGAGCGTGAAGCTTACTATCACATTAAAGATTGCTTGAACGCTACCAAGGAAAGTCGTGATGCATATATCGAAGAATTTATCAATCCTATCCGCCAACTCCTTGACGAAGAAGGACTAAACTACCACATTAAGGGGCGCACAAAGTCCATCCACTCCATCTGGCAAAAGATGAAGAAGCAAGGGTGTGGTTTTCACGGCGTGTACGACCTCTTTGCCATACGCATCATTCTCGATGCTCCTTTTGAAAAAGAGAAGGAGCAATGTTGGAAAGTGTTCTCCCTTGTCACCGCCAAGTATGAAAGTAGTCTAAAGCGCTTGCGCGACTGGTTGACTGTCCCCAAAAGTAACGGTTATGAAAGTCTGCACATCACCGTTAGAGGTCCGCAGGACAAATGGGTAGAAGTGCAAATCCGCACCGAGCGTATGGACGAAATTGCCGAACATGGTCTCGCGGCGCACTGGCGCTATAAGGGGGTGAAAGCGTCGGGAAATGGTATGGAATCGTGGTTGGCAAATATCCGCACGGCACTTGAAACGGGCAATGACCAACTCCTTACTGAGAATCTTGCCGTAAATGGCAAACAAGACGTTTACGTGTTCTCTCCCAAGGGTGACCTTTATAAATTAGGCGCAGGAGCAACACTCATTGACTTTGCCTACCACATCCACTCCCGAGTGGGCGACCATTGTGTGGGGGGACGTATCAATGGCAAAGCAGTGCCCATCCGCCATCAGTTGGAAAGTGGCACAACGGTGGAAGTGCTCATCCAAAACTCACAGATGCCTAAACTTGAATGGTTGAATTTTGCAGCCACCGCTCATGCGCGAGCAAAAATCAAGGCAAGCGTAAGAGATTTACAAGCAAAAGAAGCCGTTATGGCGCGAGAACTTCTGGAGCGCAAACTTAAAAACAAGAAATTAGATTGGGACGAAAGTGTCATCAACATTCTCATCAAGAAACTTGGGTTTAAGGAAGCCAGCGACTTCTACAAGTCACTCACCGACGGTCGTAGCGATGTCAATGAAGTGCTTGAGCGCTATGTGGAAATCACCAAAAGAGAAGCTGGACAATTAGAACGCACCACGCCTTTGCGCCGCGCTGGTGAGTTCAACCTGATACAAGATATTGAGACCAAGCGCACGGAAACCGACACCGATGTACTCATCATTGATAAGAACCTCAAGGGTATTGATTTCCAGATGGCTCGATGCTGTTCGCCTGTTTATGGCGACGAAGTCTTTGGATTTGTAAACAGTGGCGGAGGTATTAAAATCCATCGTCACAACTGCCCTAACGCCGAAGCATTGAAGGAACGTTTCCCCTACCGTATTGTGCGTGCACAATGGGCAGGAAAAGGTGGTAGCACCTACCCCATCACACTTCATGTAGTTGGTCATGATGACTTAGGCATTGTCAACAACATCACGAGCATCATCTCTAAAGAGCAACAGATTATGCTACGCTCGATCAGCATTGACTCTACCGACGACGGCCTCTTCTCCGGCATCTTGACCGTAATGGTGAAAGATAGCGGGGTGCTCACCCAACTCATCAAGAAACTCCGCACGGTCAAGGGTGTGAAGGCTGTTAGCAGAGGGTAATGAAAATGCCTGGTTCTAACACTGAAACATACCGTTCAAAGGTACCCAATACGAACTCACTAACAGTTGAAATTTATTGGGACTTAATTTGAAATAAGTCGGACTTAGTTTTTATTAACTCGGACTTAGTTTTGCCCAATTCGAGGAGTAGATAAATAGCCCCCGATTTTCAACAAATTCTCACAAGTTTATAGTCCTGCAAAATCATGTTTTGCAGGACTTTACCTCAACTAAAATATCCCATTAATATGGCAGATGGCAATTTTAACCGCTCTCCCCTCGCTTCAAACAATTATCAAAGTGGAGTCAGGGCAGGAAGAATGACGATGCGCACTTTGGCGATAAAGGCCTTTGAGGCGCATATTAACACCAACTTTCCGGATGCTTCCGAAGAAGAAAAACTCGGGATGATTGAATCTTTCAAGAATGCTCTGCAATAAATTGTCAACCTATAATCAGCGCTAATATTCCGATGCAAATTACCATTTCAAATACCTTCCATGATGTATGCCCCAAATTCATCGGTGGTGCCATCCTTGCGGAGGTTAAAAATTCAGCAACTACTCCCGAACTTTGGGCTGAAATAGAGCGCATTGCAAATGTGCTTCGCAACAACTATACAACCGACACCATTAAGGAGCAAAGTGGTATTGCTGCCACACGCGAGGCATATCGTAGAGCAGGCAAAGATCCCAGTCGTTATCGCCCCGCTTGCGA
>JAGBYN010000032.1 GCA_017628775.1 Bacteroidaceae bacterium
ATCCAAACAATTTATCAAGTAAAGAATTAACGGTACAAAAATTATTTTACCCGAACAGTACTCTATAATTAATAAAGCATGTTCATCTCTTGTACTTCTCTACTAAAAAGTTTATGAAAATCTTTCAATGTTCGTGGGCCAAACCGCGTTACTTGCGGTTAGCGAGTGCAAAATTACGGCAAGTTTCTGAAACAGCAAATACATCCTACGAAAAAAGTGCAATTATTTTTAAGAATTGATATTTGTCAAGTGAAAAAAGCGCGAAAATAGGGTTAAATTTGGCAGATTTGGGTGAAAATGCGGTTTTTTTGGAAATTAATAAGGTCTTTAAAGTCTTGCCAAACTAATAAGGTCTTTAAAGTCTCTAAGGTCATTAAGGTCTTTAAGGTCGGGCAGACTACATGGGAGATTCTCTCAACCCTAAACTCTCAACTCTCAACTCAACGGCATATGCGATTGGTGCGTCTATTGGACGACGGGCCGACACGGTGATCGGCCCCTACCTCTCAACTCTAAACCCTAAAAAAAATAAATCCGCAATGCAAGTCTTGTACAGCATTGCGGATTTTGTATTATTTGTTGCAGTAGGGCATCCAAGCCGATCCCCGCCCCCGTTCCGGCACACACCACAATATATAACACACCAAGGGGCATTCACGTTGCTTTGTTTTTGACAGACAATTTGAAATTTTCTCAGGATTTCAGAACGTCAAAACCAAAGCGTAGTAAACGCCTTTTTTATATGTCATGTCCCACCCACCCGTTTTCCTCATGCGAAGAAAACTTTCGGCGCGGAACGATTGCGCAAACACTCATGTCGCAATGTCGAGACAAATGTCTTTACATTTGAACATACCGCTTGCCATTGCAAATTTACACATTTATTTAATTAAAGGGAATTTGATATACGAAAAAGCAGAAAAATAATTTTGTGTAAAATGCTTTTTACGACTTTCGTAGCAGAAAAAAACATACAAAGCAAAGCGAGCCCCAAAGTTGATTTCAACCTTAAGGCTCGCTAAATAATTATTTACGTTAAGAAACGCACAAAAACGACTTATATCTTTTAACGCACCACTGCACGCACCGAATAACCATTGAATCGGAAATAGCGGTTACCACAGTTGTAACTGCCGTTGTCAAAATAAAGTATGTTTGCGTGGGTAGAGGAACTTGAGAAAAGTGTACTTGACCTGTAATATCCCCAAGGCCCTGTATTAAGGTGAAGTTTATTGGCATGGTAGCCTGCAGCTGGAAGGAAGATGCTATTCTTATTGGGCCCAGTCAGTTTGTAGCCTTGCACGCCATTCTGCGTGGTCCACTCACGGGTGCATTGCGTCATCAACTCTTGTTGTTCGGCTGTAGTTGGCATGCGCCAATCCTTACCCATCTTTACGTAGGCTGCATCGTCCTCGAGGTCGAGCATTGTTTTTCCGTCAACGGTGCCACTATTGCTATGATTGCAATACTTGGTCAGCGTACTCGCTGAACCATTGCACAGCAGATAAGTTGCCCAACTATAGGTTTCCTTCGGTTCGGTTTCACCCCAGGCGAAGAAATCGCCAAATGCTTCGGGCGCATCAGCCCCCACATTGCGATCCGCCCACAGTGTTCCACTGGGCAAACCAAGGTCAACGGCATATTCAGGGAGCGTTCCGAGTTTTTCACCTTCTGACAACTGATAAGCATACGCCTTACCTGCAACAAAATCCTTGCCAGCAACCTCGTACTTAATATATGCATCGGTCTCGTCCGAGAGAGTGATTTCGAGCGTTTCGCCCGAAAGATTCGTGGGCGCCATCATGAAGTAGATGGTCGCAGTTTCGTCCTTCGCTACTTGGAAATCGGCGAGCGTAATCGTAAGCGCATCTGAAAATGCTGTGGCAGAGATCACTGGGGTTACAGCTGTCAAGTCCATCGTTCCGGTTGCTGCGAACACTTCGCCCTGCGACTTCACTTCTGCTGCCGTAAGCGTCTTTGCTTCGTCGAGATTCGTTTGGAGCATCACGAGGCAGCCCATGTGTTGCATATCGAATGCCACAGAGCCATTTTCCGGTGTGGCTACGCTGGCTGCCATATAGTCGTAAGCGCCAATATGGGCTGTAGAGGCATTACCCGTTTGCGTCTGTCCGGTATAAGCGACAGGAATCTTTGTTAAGTTGCGGTTGTAGAAGTCATAGGGATAATACGCCGAATACGTCGCTGAATGCTTCAATGCCCAACCGCCGCCATTGAAGGTTGCCGTTTGCATACCGATGCCTTCATCCATGGCAAACGAAACCTGGTCGCCTGTGTTGGGGAAAATACCCACAGTGTCGTTAGCACTCCAAAGGAACTGCACACCGTCATCGTTAATTTCTACCGTAGAGCGCGCACCGCCGTCCATGACGAAGTCTTCGCCCGTAATGCAGATATGTTGCAACGTGGCACTATTGCCATTAATAAGTGTTGAATCCACAACCGAATCTTCACCACAAGCGACAAAGGCGGCAAGAAACAAGAAGGTTGAAGTGGCTTTATAAAAATGTTTCATATAAGGTATCATCAAATCTATTATTAATAATTTATGGTCTTTAGCAAGTCATGTGGTTATCTATCGAAACAACCCACCAAATACATGCGCAAATTCTATCCACGCTACCACTCCTCATCTATATCATTTATTCTCTGTGTGCCCCACCCCATCGAAGGATTGGTTATTGAAGGATTACCACTGGTAGCCAATACGGATTGTGAATCCATTTGTAGCATTTCCACTTTAGGACACACGTAATTCTTTTTTTCAGATTGATTTCTTTTCATCTCATTATAAATAAATCGTTTACTACTCTAATATTGAGGAAGGTTAAAGTTCGATTAATATTCAAGTTGTAAAGCTATATATCCTGCAAGCACTTGGATCATAACACGCATATACGTCTAAATAAAATCGTTGCGAAGATACCTATTAAATCATTCAAGTCAAAGAGCGCATAGAATTATTTAAGCAATTATCTCAATAATTATTATTCATTGACGTAAAGATCGGCACGTTGATTGGAGACGGGCTGAGAACGTTGGGTGTTCAAAATTGTAAAAAGAAATAAGATAGAGTACAGAGTACAACTGCCATGCGGAAACTGCGAAAATAGTGTTCAAAATCTTTGCGCAACTTTGCGCCTTTGCGTGAGAAATAGGTACGACGAGAATGACGAACCGACACGGATTTACTCAATTGGTGGGGAACCACCACGGGCCGACACGGGGATCGGCCCCTACCCCTCATCTCTCATCTCTAAACTTTAAAGCAACAAGCCGCACGGCAGTTGTACTCTGTACTCTCGCCTCACCCATTTTGTCACAATTTCTAACCGTTTTTCGTGAATTTTCAACTTTTTTTCAAAAAGTGAAAAATATCATTTTGTCACATTGTTAAAGTTTATAGAAAAAAGTTAAACGGGCTTTGAGAGGTCAAAACC
>JAGBYN010000033.1 GCA_017628775.1 Bacteroidaceae bacterium
CGACCTCATCGGTACTGCTGAATTCCCTGCTGAAGAATGGGAACAAATGAAGAAGGATGTAACTCAGGGTGGTGCTGCAATCATCAAGCTCCGCGGTCGCTCTTCATTCCAAAGCCCTTCTTACCTCTCTGTAGAAATGATTCGCTCAGTGATGGGTGGCGAACCTTTCCGTTTCCCTGCTGGTACTTATGTAAGCAACGAAAAGTACAACCACATCATGATGGCTATGGACACTGTGCTTGACAAGAATGGTTGCTCATACAAGATGCCTGTAGGTACTGAAGAAGAACTCGCTAAGCTCGATGCTTCTTATGAACACCTCTGTAAGATGCGTGACGAACTCGTTACTCTCGGTATCGTTCCCGCAATCTCAGAATGGAACTCAATCAATCCTAACCTCTAATTCTTTTTAGAGTTGACACAAAGACTCCGCCCTGCAAGCCATCCTTGCAGGGCGGAGCTGTTTTTATGTGTAGGGGCCGATCTCTGTGTCGGCCATCGTTCAATAGGGTGGTAGGGGCGCAATACATTGCATATGAGATTGGTGTCTTGATTGACGACGGGCCGACACGGTGATCGGCCCCTACACCTGCCGGATGGCATCTCTCAACTCTAAACTCTCAACTCTCTGTCCTCAGGACAGTGCAAATATCCTGCAAAGTTGAATAATCTTAAAGTTTTTTTTCGGCATATTCTTGCTGCTTTGAAAAAAATATGTAATTTTGCAGTCGCAAAGTGGGCGGGTTGCTCGTTGATTGCAAATGTTTGGGGTATGGTGTAATGGTAACACTACAGATTCTGGTCCTGTCTTTCCTGGTTCGAGTCCGGGTACCCCAACATCAAAAAGCGCATTGAACAAGTTTCGATGCGCTTTTTAATTCAATGTCGTGAGAATCATTAAGGACATCTTGAGTGTGGCGTAATGGGCAGAAATGTGATTGGTCGAAATTGCGGTAAGCATCGTTATTCTTCTTTTTAGGTTCATTTACACAGAAGAACTATCTACTTACCGCAAATGTGAATGGTTAATTTTTGTGTAATTAAAAAAAATATATGTAATTTTGCATAACATTTCGCGCTTTGAACATTGAGCTCGTATGGTTTGAAGTCAATTGTTAATTCATCGTGGAAAATTTTAGAATAGATATAGACAAGGTCTTGGAGAGCAAGATGGGCGAAAAATCGCGTTACGTGCCTGGTTTTTTGTCGCGTTGGTTGAAGAAAATTGTTCATCAAGAAGAAATCAATGCTTTCATTGAGCAAGAAGGAGATAAGCAGGGGGTTGAGTGGATTGAGGATTGCTTGGCTTATCTTGACACCAAGGTGCGTGTAGAGGGCGAGGAGAATTTACCTGCCGCTACGGACGCGTGCTACACCTTTGTCAGCAATCATCCCCTTGGTGGGTTAGATGGTTTGGCTCTTGGCGCAGTTTTAGGACGGCGTTACGAAGGAAAGGTTAAATATCTGGTGAACGACCTGCTGATGAACTTGCGCGGATTGGCTCCGCTTTTTGTGCCCATCAATAAAACAGGGCGACAAGGGCGAAATTTTCCTGCGATGGTTGAGGCTGCTTTTGGTAGCGATAACCATATCATCATGTTTCCTGCGGGTCTTTGTTCGCGTCGCATCAAGGGAGAAATTACGGATTTGGAATGGAAGAAAACTTTTATTACCAAGAGTGTTCAAACCCAAAGGGATGTGGTGCCCATTTACTTTGAAGGGCGCAACTCAGACTTTTTCTATAATCTCGCTAATATTTGTAAGGCTTTAGGGATAAAGTTTAACATAGCGATGTTGTTTTTAGCTGATGAACTCTTTAAAAATCAGCACAATACATTTACGGTAAGAATAGGTAAACCGATATCTTGGCAAACATTTGATGCCTCAAAAACACCATCAGAGTGGGCTCAGTACGTCAAGGCTGAGGTTTACAAAATGAAATCATAGACTTCTTAGTTTTTTAGAAAACAAACAACGTCAAAGGACGTCAATCAATTATTCTAACCATGCAGATGGAAGAAATCATTTCGCCAATCGACAAGGCCTTAATCAAGGCTGAATTAACGCCAGAACGTCGGTTGCGCTTTACCAATAAAAGTTCAAATGAAATCTATATCTTGAACTATCATCAAGCGCCTAACGTGGTGCGCGAGATAGGACGACTCCGAGAAATTGCTTTCAGAGCCGCGGGGGGAGGTACGGGCAAGGCCTGCGACCTTGATGAATTTGATACTTGCGAACACCCTTATTATCAATTGATTGTGTGGGATCCTGAGGATGAAATGATTTTAGGCGGTTATCGTTTCTTACCAGGTACAGAGATTCAGATGTTGGCTAATGGACAGCCGAATTTAGCAGTGAGCCACATGTTTAAATTCTCTGAGGCATTTATTGAAGATTATCTTTGCGATACCGTTGAATTGGGTAGATCGTTTGTGACGCTTGAATATCAAAGTTCAGGAAAGATTGCCAAAGGGTTGTTTGCGTTGGATAATCTTTGGGATGGCTTAGGAGCGCTGACTATTGTAATTCCTAATGTGAAGTATTTCCTGGGTAAGATGACCATGTATCCCTCTTTCCATCGCCGTTCGCGCGACCTTATTCTTTATTTCCTTAAAAAGCACTTTGAGGATAAGGATCAACTCATCAGACCTATCGTGCCCGTTGAATTGGAAGCGTCGGAAGAGGAACTTCAGGTCGTGTTGTGTGAAGAAGAACTTAAGGCCGATTATAAGTTGCTGAATACGGAGGTTAGAAAGTATGGCTTCAATATTCCTCCGCTCATTAATGCGTATATGGGGCTTAGTCCCACGATGCGCGTGTTTGGTACGGCAGTGAACCATGAGTTTGGTGAGGTTGAAGAAACTGGTATATTGATTGCTTTCGAAGAAATTCTTGAGCAAAAGCGCATGCGACATATTGAATCGTTTGCACAGAATCATCCCGAGGCGGTTGATTTCTTTAAAGAATACTTCATGAAACGTCATGTAAAATAAAAACAAACGGGCATCTGTTCCTTTTTTTGAGGAGTAGATGCCTGTTTTTTTAGGTTATGAGAATGTTTGTCTGGGGGCAATCGAAGAGCATTTTAAAAATATCTTTTTTTTGATGTAAACTTCTGAGGTTAAAGTCAAAAACATTTGCTAACTTTGCAGAAACCCGTGAAATTTTTATTGATTTGGGTTTTAAGTGATATGTAAGAGATAAATTGCTTCAGTTTAAGCTGTTTCTTGATATGTCGCTTAAGGGTGTTTTTCTTCTGTGAGTTTGCGTAGAGAAGGACACCTATTTGTGGTTTCTATAAATTGAACATCAAGATATGAGTGAATTGCGAATCATTATAAGCGGTGGGGGGACTGGTGGACACATCTTCCCTGCCATTTCGATTGCAGATGCTTTGCGTAAACGCCATCCGGAAGCAAAGATATTGTTTGTGGGTGCGGAAGGGCGCATGGAAATGCAACGCGTGCCTGCGGCAGGTTACGATATCGTAGGTCTTCCTGTGGAGGGCTTCGATAGAAAGCGGCTGTACCGCAATATCTCGGTGTTGTGGAAATTGATGAAAAGCAGACGTATGGCCAAGCGGGTGCTTCTTGATTTTAATCCGCATGTGGTGGTTGGTGTTGGTGGTTATGCCAGCGGACCAATCTTGAATATGGCGGCTAAATTGGGTATCCCCACGTTGATACAAGAGCAGAACTCGTATGCGGGCGTGACCAATAAACTCCTAGCTAAGTCGGCACATCGAATTTGCGTGGCATATGATGGTATGGAACGCTTCTTTCCGAAAGAACATATTGTGTTTACAGGCAACCCTGTGCGTCAGAATCTACTTCAAAGCCATAAAACGTATGCCGAGGTGATAGCATCCTATGGTTTGGAAGAACGTAAGCGCACAGTGCTTATTGTTGGCGGTTCGCTCGGTGCGCGTACACTTAATGAAAGCGTACTTCAGAATTTGGAGATGATTCGCCAGCAGGATGAGGTGCAATTCATTTGGCAAACGGGCAAGTTCTACAGCGAGGAAATCAAAGAGACGTTGCGCCGTTGTGGTCAACCCGAAAATTTATTTGTCACTGACTTTATCAGCGATATGGCGGCAGCCTATCAAGTGGCAGAGCTTGTGATTTCAAGAGCTGGGGCTGGAAGTATTTCTGAGTTTTGCTTATTGGGCAAGCCTGTGATATTAGTGCCTTCGCCCAATGTGGCTGAAGACCATCAAACCAAAAATGCTATGGCCTTGGTAGAAAAACAGGCTGCGATATACATTAAGGATGCTGATGCGGTGAAGCAACTCATCCCACGTGCCATTGCCCTTGTTCAAGAACCGTTGCAATTGAAGGAATTGAGCGATAATATTAAGCTTTTGGCAAAGCCCAACGCAGCGACGGACATCGCAGAAGAGGTGTTGAAGTTGGTGGCGCAGAACTAACGTGAGTCTTTAGGCGGCTTCTGTCAAGTACTCAAACAGAGTTCTTATCAAAGTGTTCCACAGCCTTTTTATAACGGTGAGCCCCTATATCTTTATGCCGTGTAAATGCCTGTTTCCTGGCAAAGCACATAAATAGAACCCATCTTAAAAAATAATTCATGCAAAATATATATTTTATCGGTGCAGGCGGCATAGGCATGAGTGCATTGGTTCGTTATTTCCTGTCGAAAGGTTATTTTGTGGCAGGTTACGACCGTACACCATGTGCCTTGACTGAGAAATTAATTGAAGAAGGTGCTCAGATTCATTACGACGATGATGTAGCACTGATCCCCGCCCCTTGTAAGGATAAGGAAAATACGTTGGTGGTGGTGACACCTGCTATTCCTTCCACCCACAGCGAGTTGAACTTTTTCAAAGATCATGGTTTTGAATTGAAAAAGCGTGCAGAGGTGTTGGGCATGCTCACACGCGAGATGAAGGGGTTGTGCTGTGCTGGTACGCATGGTAAAACCACGACATCATCGATGACGGCGCATTTGTTGCACGAAAGCGCAGTGGGCTGTAATGCGTTTTTGGGTGGCATCACCAAGAACTATGGTACGAATTACCTGCTGAATACGCACAGTCCTTATGTGGTGATTGAAGCCGATGAGTTCGACCGTTCGTTTCACCACCTCCGACCTTATGCAACGCTCATCACATCGGCCGATCCTGACCACTTAGACATTTATGGCACAGAGGAGGCTTATTTAGAAAGTTTCAGTCATTACACATCGTTGATTCAACCTGGTGGCGCTTTGGTGGTGCATCGTGGATTGAAATTTGAAGAACGTCAGCCCGAAGGTGTGAAGCGCTATGATTATTCGCGTCATGAGGGTGATTTCCATGCTGAGAATATCCGCATTGGCAATGGTAAGATCGTGTTTGATCTGGTGTCGCCCATTGAACCTATTGTTGATGTAGAGTTGGGCGTGCCCGTGAGCATTAATATAGACAATGGTATTGGTGCGATGGCCTTAGCTCAGATCGCAGGTTTGACAGCCGATGAGATAAAATGTGCCATGAAGACCTTTGGCGGTGTGGATCGACGCTTTGATTTTTACCTGAATGATGAGCGCCATGTATTACTCAGTGATTATGCGCACCACCCCGAAGAAATCAAGCAAAGTATCCTTTCGTTGCGCGAAGTTTTTGCGGGAAGAAAGATTACGGGCGTGTTTCAACCCCACCTCTACAGCAGAACGCGCGACTTCTATCGTGAATTTGCAGATGCCTTGTCATTGCTCGATGAGGTGTATGTGACGGAGATTTATCCAGCGCGTGAACTTCCGATTGAAGGTGTGACGAGCGAGCTCATTGGTAATTACCTGCGGGCAGATATGGCAAAGACCATGTGCTTGAAAACCGATTTGCCTCAGATTGTGAAAACCCATGATTTTGATGTGCTGGTGGTTTTGGGTGCTGGTGATGTGGAAAATTATATGGCAGAGTTTAAGAACCTTTTAGAGGCAAAGCAGTGAAAATTTTTAAAATAATCCTTAAGTTGTTGATCTTCCTGTCGTTGGTGGCTTATTTGGTGTATGCATTTATGCATTTAACAGGGAAAGGCGACCAAACGGTTTGTGATCAAGTGGTGGTGCGCATGAATGATGCAGAACGCGGCTTTATCACCCCCTCGGAAGTGGATCGTATGTTGCAGGACTCGCTGTGTTATCCAGTGGGCGTGACGATGCAACGTATTGATGGCAAAAAAATTGAGGAGGTCCTTTTAAAGAATCCTTATATAGAAACCGCTCTGTGCTACAAAGGAGCAGGTGGTATTGTGCACATCCTTTTGGAACAGCATGTGCCACTGATGCGTGTGCTGGCAGATAATGGCGAAGATTATTATTTAACAGAAACGGGTGTTTGTCTGCCTCCGCTTCATTATCGCAGGAATTTGCTTGTCGCCACGGGGGCGATCAACCAAAAGTATGCCACAACCAAACTCAGGGATTTGGCCCTTTTTGTTGAGGCGCATGACTTCTGGAATGCGCAGTTTGAACAGGCTCACGTGGCAACGGACGGTAAGGTGCTGTTGTATCCTCGTATCGGTAAGCAAATCATTAAACTGGGGAAGGTGGAGAAAATAGAAACGAAAATGGCAAACCTTAAATTGTTTTATGATAAGGTGATGCCTGTGGTGGGATGGAATAAATACAAAGAACTGAATATCGCCCATGTGAATCAGGTGATTGGCGTGAGAAAATAAAAAGCAGATCATGGTGGAATCTGCGTTGAGGATAATCGCCCTCGGACGAGGGAACCGTGAGGGGCGTTGGGACAAAATCTCATGAAACGCCCTGGCAATATGAAATAAGCAAAAACGATTTATACAATATACATGGCAACAGATAATAAAGATTTTATAGTAACCATTGATCTTGGTTCATCAAAGATTACCGCTTTAGCAGCGCAAAAGCAACCTGATGGCGCTGTAAAGGTATTGGCCTACCACCATGAACCATCGGGGGCTTTTGTCAGGAAAGGACGAATAAGCAACGTGGACAAGATGGTGCAGTGCGTGAAGAATATCAAGGAGAAACTTGAAAAGCACTGTAAGAAGACCGTGGCAAAAGCCTATGTCGGAGTAGGCGGTATGGGCATGCATACGGTGAAGAACGTGATTACGCGCACGTTCAACGAGAAAAATCCCATCTCGCAAGAGGTTGTGGATAGTTTATACGACGAAAACAAGCAGAAGTTTTGCGGTGAGCGCAATATCCTTAGAACAGAACCTCAGGAATTCAAGGTAGGAACGCAGTCCACCAACGATCCTGTGGGTTTCCTTGCCGACACGATTGAAGCAAACTTTTGCAATATTGTGGCCAACATGCAATCATTCGACCAAGTGGAGAAATGCTTTAAAGAAGCAGGCATCGTTGTGGTTGATACCCCAATTGCAGTGTTGAAAATGGCCGATTTGATGCTTACAGAGCCTGAAAAACGCTCGGGGTGTGTGTTCATTGATATGGGCGCAGAAACAACTTCGGTGGCTGTATATAAGAATAACGTATTGCGCCATTTCGCAGCAATTCCTTTGGGAGGTATTAATATCACCCGAGATATCATGTCGCTTCAGATTGAAGAGGATGAAGCTGAGTTGTTAAAAACAAAGTACGGCAAGGCACGATTGGCAGGTTCAAATGAACCGCCCATTCAGGTGTCGGACGGCCGTAAGTTTGAATACAATGAATTTGGCGGTATTATTGAGGCGCGTGTTGAGGAGATTGTGCTGAATGTAAAGCATCAGGTGGAAATGTCGGGCTACGACAAAAACCAATTGATAGGGGGTATCATCTTAACAGGTGGTGCAGCAAACCTCAAGGGTATGGAAGTTGTGCTTTCAGAACTCCTTGGCATTGAAAAGTTGCGCGTGGCAAAAAATGCACGCGTTACCGTGAGAGGTGAACGTATTGATAGTGTGTCATTGGAAATTTTTGCAACAGCTTTGGCACTCTTTGAACAAGCTGAAGTGAATTGTTGTGGTGGCGAACTGGGCGAAGATACACAGGACCTTTTCACTGGAACGCAACAGCCCGAACAACCTGAACAGCTCGTAGAAGAGGAGTTGGTAGAAGTGGAGGAAACTCCCGAACCACAAGGTGAGGATACCACTCCAGATGATGAGGAACCTGAAGAAAAGCCAAAAAAGAAGGGTGGTTTCAAAAAAATGTTCTTTGGTGCCTTGACAAAGGTTAAGGAACTTTTAGATGAAGAATAACAGGACCCACTTTAATAGAACCCACCTTTAATGAATAGATTATGAACGAAGATTTATTGATCGATTTGGGCACGCCCACAGCAACCCCCTCCATCATTAAGGTTATTGGTGTTGGTGGCGGTGGTGGAAATGCTGTCAATTATATGTACAAAGAAGGAATTCATGATGTGAATTTCGTGATTTGTAATACCGACTCCAAGGCTCTTTCGGATTCGCCTATCCCAGTGCGTTTGCAGTTGGGTAATGAAGGTCTTGGCGCGGGAAACCGCCCTGCGCGTGCACGTGAAGCGGCTGAAGAAAGTATTGAAGGTATTAAAAATATGCTCAACGATGGCACGAAGATGGTGTTTATCACCGCAGGTATGGGCGGAGGTACGGGTACGGGAGCCGCACCCGTTATTGCACGCGAAGCCAAGAGTATGGGTATCCTTACAGTGGGTATCGTGACCATACCTTTCCTTTTTGAAGGCCACAGGAAGATTGACCAGGCGCTCGATGGTGTTGAAGAAATAGCCAAGTATGTTGATGCTTTGCTGGTAATCAACAACGAACGATTAAGAGAGATTTATCCGGATTTGAATGTCCTTTCAGCTTTTGAACGCGCCGACAATACCTTGTCGGTGGCAGCACGAAGCATTGCTGAGATCATCACGATGCATGGCATTATTAATTTGGACTTCCGCGATGTTTGCACCGTGCTGAAGGATGGTGGGGTGGCCATCATGTCAACAGGATATGGTGAAGGCGAAAATCGTGTGACCGCTGCCATTCATGATGCGCTCCACTCGCCATTGCTCAACAGCAATGATGTGTTTAATTCCAAGAAGGTGTTGCTTTCTATTTCGTTCTGCTCAGAAAACGAAGGCGATAGCTTGATGATGGAAGAAATCAATGAAGTGCATGAATTCATGGGCCGCTTCAGAGAAGATGTGGAAACCAAGTGGGGACTTTCGATTGACCCCAAATTGGGCAAGAAGGTAAAGATTACCATTCTTGCTACAGGCTTTGGCATTACGAACGTTCCCGGTATGCAGGAAAAACTGGATAACGAGGACCAAGATCGCTTGATGCAGTTGGCTGAGAAGGAAGAGGAGAACGAGGACCGCCGACGCCAATTCTATGGTACATCAGAAAAAACGGGTGGCAACAAAAAACGCCCGAAGGTTTATCTCTTTAGCTTGGATGACCTGGATAATGACGAAATCATTTCAAAGGTTGAACTGACACCTACATACAAGCGAACCAAAGAGCAATTGAACGAGATAAAAAGTAAGTCGGAGTGTCAAGAAGTGCTTGAGTCAGATCCGACCATTATGGGGATTTTGGATTAACAGGAGCGTCTGTTAAGCGATGTGTAAGGATGATGACACAAACGTGATGTGACTATTTCTACATATTGCGAAGGATATTCCGCCCTGTAATCTTAAGTGACGTGAAAATTGTTTTATGTCACTAAAACCGTACGACCAAAGTAAATGGAAGAGCAGATATTTATTGAAATACCTGTAACGCCCAAGAAGTCCTTTATTAAGGTTATTGGTGTTGGTGGAGGCGGTGGAAATGCTGTTTCGCGGATGTCGCAAGAGAATATGTACGACGTGAGTTTTCTCGTGTGCAACTCTGACGCTCAGGCGTTACAGGCATCGCCAATTGCCAATAAGTTACAGATAGGACCAGGTTTAGGGTGTGGTGGTAACCCCTTGCTTGGCAAACAATATGCTGAAGAAGCGCTGGCTGAAATCTATGATTCAGTGGAACCTGAAATCCTCATGGCTTTCGTGACGGCAGGTATGGGTGGTGGTACTGGTACTGGTGCTGCACCTGTGGTGGCACGCGAAATGAAGGCACGCAATATCCTGACAATCGGGGTCGTGACCTTGCCGTTTCAGTTTGAAGGGAAGAAAAATATAGATAAGGCCTTGGATGGTATGGAGCGCATGTCAAAGGAAGTGGATTCGTTGTTGGTCATCAATAATGAACGCATGCGTTCAGTGTATGCTGTAAAGTCGGTGGTTGACGCCTTTAAGTTTGCTGATAACGTGCTGACTTTAGCGGTGAAGAGTATTATTGACATCATCAAGATGCACGGTGTTGTTAACTTGGACTTCAATGATGTGCAGATGGTGCTCAGAGATGGTGGCGTGTCGATTATCTCTATGGGTTATGCACGAGGCGAAAAGAGAATTTCTAAGGCCATTCAGAATGCATTAAACTCGCCATTGCTCAATAATAACAATATTTTTAGCGCGCGCAAGATGGTGATGTGCATCACCTTCTCGGATGAGCACGATGGCTTGATGATGGAAGAACTTGAGGAGGTGAGTCAATTCATGAGTCAATTCAAAGACGTGGATTTAGAGTCTAAGTATGGATTGGCAATCGATGAGAACCTTGCTGATGAGGTCAAGGTGACGATCCTGGCATCAGGGTTTAACCTTTATAATGACTCAGCACCACAAGTTGATAAAGAAGAAGTGAATGTGGGCGAACAGATTAAGCGAACGAAACGCATGGAGCGATTCTATGGCGAGACGGCAGGACCTAAGAAGATTGCAAACGCTGTATTCATTTACGATGTTGCTGATTTCGATAACGAAGAAATCATGTATCGCGTAGATACTACAGTTACTGCCCACCGAACGTACGAACAACTTAATCAAATTAAATCTTTTAAAACAACTTAAATTATGACGTTATTTGATCAAATTTCACAAGATATCGTTGCGGCTATGAAAGCAAAAGATAAAGGAAGACTCATGGCGTTGCGCAATGTTAAGAAACTTTTTATTGAAGCCAAGACAGCACCTGGTGCCAATGATGAATTGACCGATGAGGCTGCGATGAAGATTTTGGCGAAGCTCTCAAAACAAGGACGTGATACGGCAGAACTTTACGTGTCGCAAAATCGTCCCGACCTTGCCGAAGAAGAAATGGTACAGGTGCTTGTGGTTGAAGAGTATTTACCCAAACCGCTTACTGAAGATGAACTTAAGGCTGCCTTGACTGAGATTATCGCTGAGGTGGGTGCTACATCGGCTAAAGAAATGGGTAAGGTGATGGGCGTGGCAAGTAAGCGCTTGGCAGGAAAGGCTGATGGTAAAGCGATTTCAGCAATGGTAAAAACATTACTGGCGTAAAACCAGTCTTATGTCATATATTCTTCATTTAAACTACGATTTTAAGATTGATACCGATTTGTTTCAGTTCTGTTTTAAGCGAGGGAACGAACGGGATGGGCGTGTGAAGCAAACGGTGGGGCATGTGGAGTTATTTATGCCCTATGGTTTTGAATTTGCAAGACCTAAAGATTTGCTTTGGGCCAATAAGGTTGTGGCTGAAGTGCTCAGGAATCATGCCCAGATTATCTTGAAGCCAAGAGTCTTTGAATTGGCTGTTGCCCATGGCATATCGATTAATCGTATTGCAGTGCGTAATGCTGTGTCGCGCTGGGGGAGCAGTTCTTCGCTGGGCAATATAAACCTTAGCTTGTGGTTGCTGTTGTTGCCAGCCCATTTGGTTGATTATATCATCATCCATGAATTGGCCCATCAGGTGGAACTCAATCACAGTCCGCGTTTCTGGGCACAGGTGGATAAGATGCTGGGGCAGGGACCTGGCGCTGCAAAGCGTATAGATCAAGAGGTCAATGACTATGCCAAGAACATCAATTGGCTTCAGGTGTAATTTTCAATCAAAGAATTGAAGGATTATAAAATCACAAAAAAGCACATCAACAAAGCTAAAAACTTTGTCGATGTGCTTTTTGATTTATCAGTCTGCGTTTCGTTATTGGCGAATGCTTTTCAGAATATTTTGAATTTCTTGATAAATCATATCGCGTGCGCCGGCATTTGAACTGATGTATCGGCCCGCTGCTGCTCCCGATGAGCGTAAGAGTTCGTCGTACGTGAGCAGTTTGGTGATGATATTCTTAAACTCTGTGGCATTTTTAATTTCAAAAGCCCCTTCGCATGCCTTGAGGTCCTGAGCTTCTTTAAAGCGCTTGTTGTTGGGGCCGAAAAGAACAGGGCAACCATAGACCGCAGCCTCGGGCACATTGTGGATGCCAACACCAAAACCACCACCGATATAGGCCACTGTGGCGTAGCGATAGATGCTTGAGAGCAAACCGTAGCAGTCGATAATCAAGCAATCGGCTGAAGCTGCGCTTTCGGGTGTAGCTTTAGAGTAGCGTAAAGAAGAACGTTGCAACTTCGCTTCAATCTCAGCAAGGTGTGCTTCATTCACCACGTGTGGAGCAATGACTAACTTTAACTTAGGGTTCTGATTGAAGTAAGGAATAAAGATATCCTCGTCGGGACCCCATGATGACCCTGCAATCAGCACGTTGCTGTTCTTCGCAAATGCTTCGATGATGGGAAGTTCCTTGGCTTGGCGCATGATGTCGAGCACACGATCAAAGCGTGTGTCGCCCGTGAGTGTGGTTTGACTTACGCCAATTGATTTCAGCAAGTCAATCGACTGTTGGTTCTGCACAAAGAAATGCGTGATGCGTTGCAAGCAACGGGCATATCCCTTGCCGTACCAACGGAAAAAGATTTGTTCGGGGCGGAAAATACTTGAAACACTATAAACGGGAATGCTTAAGCGATGAAGTTCGCCAATATAATTGCGCCAGAATTCATATTTGATGAAGAACGCCATTTTGACCGGTGCCAACTTTAAGAATCGACGGGCATTGAGTGGCGTGTCGAAAGGAAGGTAACACACGATATCTGCTCCTTCGTAGTTCTTACGCACTTCATAGCCAGAGGGCGAGAAGAATGTGAGCAGAATTTTAATGTTGGGATTTTCCTTGCGGATACGCTCAATGAGAGGGCGTCCTTGTTCAAATTCGCCTAATGAAGCGGCATGTACCCAAACGTAAGCTTCAGTTTTGTTGAATGCTTGGCGTAATTTTTCAAAAGCTTCATGTTGGCCGACAATCATGGTGCGCACCTTCTTGTTGAAAAGTGCAGCGATGTGTGCCGCCAGTGCATAAAGGTAGATGATTAGCGTATACATGGGAAAGAGTGACCATGCGTTGGAGCAAAGATGGTTGAGGCTGAAATGCCGCTACGCTTTATGGCGCTGTTCCAAACACTGCTTGTGCGCATGGCTCTGTGACTTTTTAGGGTAAAACTTCAATGGCTTTAGCTAAGCGTTCAAGGGTTTCTTTCTTGCCTAAGAAGGCTGAGAGTTCGTGCATGTCGGGACCCTTACCTTCGCCCACCAATGCGACGCGCCATGCATTCCATGGTTTTGCACCCGACGCTTCAACCCACTTGTCAACGGCTTCGCGCATGGGTTCGATGTTGAAGTCTTCAACACCTTCAAGCACGTTGTAAAGCTGTTGCATTTCAGCCTTGGAATTTTCCTTCCAGTTTTTCTTGACGAACTTGTCTTCAAGGTTAAACGTTTGGGGTGCGATAAAGAAGAAGTCGCACAATGGCCAAAGTTCTTTAATGAAGTTGATCTTTTTCATCTTCATCATTCCGATCACCTGAGCGATGCGCTCAAGGGGTTGTTCTATGCCATTTTCACGCAAGATAGCGTCTAATGTTGGTGCCAATGTCATGTCGTCGCTGGCAAGGATGTATTCACGGTTCACCCACTGTCCCTTGACATAGTCGAACTTAGCACCACTCTTTGAGCATTTGGAAAGGTCAAAGCTTTGAATCATCTCTTCGAGAGAGAGGATTTCACGGTCGTCACCAGGATTCCAGCCCAACAAAGCGAGGAAGTTGATGACCGCTTCGGGGAGATAGCCGCTTTCGCGATAACCAGATGAAACTTCACCTTCTTGACCATGCCATTCTAAGGGGAATACGGGGAAACCTAAACGGTCGCCATCGCGCTTTGAGAGCTTGCCCTTGCCATCGGGTTTGAGGAGGAGGGGAAGGTGCGCAAATTCAGGCATCGTGTCTTCCCAACCAAAGGCTTGATAGAGCAATACGTGGAGGGGGGCTGAGGGCAACCATTCCTCGCCGCGGATCACGTGAGAGATAAGCATCAAGTGGTCGTCCACGATGTTTGCCAAGTGGTACGTGGGCAATTGGTCTGCACTTTTATAAAGTACTTTATCGTCAAGGATCGATGAGTTGATCACCACTCTGCCACGAATTAAATCGTTGACCACAACATCCTGACCGGGTTGGATGAGGAATCTGACCACGTATTGGTGTCCACTTGCTATTAAAGCGTCCACTTCTTCCTTAGAGAGTGTCAGTGAGTTGCGCATTTCCAAACGTGTCTTGGCGTCGTATTGGAAATTTTCAACGGCTTCACGCTTGGCATTCAATTCTTCAGGTGTGTCAAAAGCGATGTAGGCCTTACCTTCTTCAAGGAGTTGGTCAACATACTTCTTGTAAATATCGCGGCGTTCAGATTGGCGGTAAGGACCATATTCACCTCCGTAACTAACGCCTTCGTCAAACTTCAAGCCTAACCATTCGAATGCTTCGATGATGTATTCTTCAGCGCCGGGCACAAAGCGATTGCTGTCTGTGTCTTCAATGCGAAAAACAAACTCACCTCCATGCTGCTTGGCAAAGAGGTAATTGTAGAGGGCAGTGCGTACACCACCGATATGAAGGGGGCCTGTGGGTGAAGGTGCAAAACGCACGCGTACTTTTCTTTCAGACATAAATTTTCAGTGTTTTGTTAATATCCTTGCAAAATTAAGGATTTTTAGTAATTCAGTTGAAATTTATAGAAAAATATTTTTTGGTTTTGAGTTTTGCTTTGCTGACTAAGGTTGTTTTAGGCGTATCTTATTCAAATCCTTACAGTAGTTCATGTCGAGCCCGCCTTCAATGCACGTTTGCTTGATGGCCGTGTTGGGCACGAGGTGGTAGATTTTGAACATGCGCAACCAAATGGGGCATTCATACACGGTGTGAAGTACCTTGAGGCAGCAACTCCCGCCCAAGTAAATGACGGGACGACATCCGTATTCCTGCTCAAACAGACGGATGAGTGTCTTCAATCGTTCGTTTACCAATTTGACGTTGCTGTAGTTATTACCCTGCTGCTCAACATCGATGGCAGGGATAAGGTTTGAGGGCACTTTGTCGTAGATGCTTTTGAAATTCTCAAATTGTTTGTCGGCAGGAACGTCGGTGCGGAAATAATGGTAGAGTCCCACTTCCAAACCATGTTTACGGGCATTCCTGGCATGGGTGCTGCACATGTGGTCGCGGAAGGATTCCCCCTCTGTGGCTTTGATGTAGCAGAACTTGAATGCGTCGTTGGCCTCGACTTTCTTCCAATTGACTTTATTGTGGTGGGAAATGTCAATACCATTGAACACGGGAACCCATGATAGGCTGAGGTAAACGGCCAAAAGTACAGCGCCCGTTATGATTAGTATGCGTTTAAAGATATTTTTGTGATGTGTCATGAGGTGAGATGTGGGTGATTAGGCTACGCCCAGAAGTTCAATTTCAAAAATCAATGTTGATCCTCCGGGTATTCCTGGTTGTGAAAACTTGCCATATCCCATTTCTGAGGGGATATAGATTTCCCATTTGTCACCAACGTGCATTTCCTGAAGGGCAATGATC
>JAGBYN010000034.1 GCA_017628775.1 Bacteroidaceae bacterium
CAAGTCTAAATTCCTTTTTGCCCACCGAAAGACCACGGTAGTAGTAATTGTAGGTGAGCGCACCGCTTTCGCCTTCCTTCAAAGTCTCATCAGGCTCCGTGCTGATCGCCCAGAACGAAGCACCGTTGCCTGTGCCATGAGCAAACAAACGGAGTTTTGTGGCGTTGCTCACATTGTTGTTGATCGCCATGCCCGAAACGCCCTGATAGCAAATCGCTACATAGCCCGGCGATGTCGTGGTATCGAACGCCCATGCTGTTTTATCGGTGCTCAACACAACAATCGTACCACTATTGCCATTTTCGGCATAGAGGTATTTGCCACTCACGGCACTGCGGATGTAAAATAAGCCCTCGGCATCAGCAGCTTCCAACACCCATTGTGTGCTGGCAGCACCCTGTCCATTGAGTGTACCGTCGTTGTCGGTCAATCCCTGACCACGGTCGGTACTTTTATTGGTAAAGGTAGCGACACTGCCATCAGCAATGGCAGAAGCGGGTGCCTGGCGTGGCACGTAGTTGTCCATCCAATGGCGTGCGTAGATGTACTGTCCGAGGTCGAGCACACGCGTGTCGAGCGTCATGCGGCGCACAAAGCTCTTCCAGTTCTTAGCCTCTTGTGCACTCCATCCCGATTCCGCCACACACATCAAACGTGGCAATGCCAAGTATTCCAGATATTCATTGCTGCTCACATGCTCTGCCCAGAACGTGGCTTGCACACCGATGTAATACTTTGCAGCCTGAGCCGATACATTGGCTGGTACGGGCATATAGTTGTACGTAGCTGCCACATTATCGTTGCCGTAGCCTGCAGCGGTGGGTTCGCCGTAGTCGTTGCTCTGTCGGCGGTTGATGTAATAGCAACCACTACCCCACTCCGTAATGATGGCATTCAAGCCTAAGGATGCGGCCTTCGCAGCACCACTCTGACAGGGGTTCCAGCACATGATGGTGGCGCCCGACTGCTTCATCAACTCCAGGTCAGCCCCACTTTCAGTGATGCTTTCATTCCAGCAGAACATCTTTTTGCCCAACGTAGCCAGGTGCTCGTTGATTTCACGAATAAATTCGGTTTGCAAAGCGCGGAAACTGGTTTTACCCAGCTGCTTCAGCTTTTCCTGACATAGGGCATTGCTTTCCCACTGCGATGTAGGACATTCATCGCCACCGATATGGAAGTAAGGATAGGGGAATATCTCACAAAGTTCTGTAATGATGTTTTTCGCAAACTGAACGGCATTGGGATTAGCCACGTTCAGCACATCGGCACTGATACCGCCTGTGGTCCACACTTCGGGGGCATAGCTGGGGTGGCAACTGAATTCTGGGTATGCGGCAAGGGCTGCCACGAAGTGACCTGGCATATCCACTTCAGGCAAGACATCAATATGGCGTTCTGCAGCATAGCGCACCACGTCCTTCATTTCCTCCTGTGTGTAGTAGAATGGGCCGTATGGGCGATTGGTTTGAGCGCCTTCGCCAGTCCAATACACCTGTCCATTTTCTTCAATTTTGGTAATGGGCGTGTCGTAGCTGCTCTTGCGCTTTGCTCCTGTTGAGGTGAGCAAGGGATATTGCTTGATTTCAGCACGCCAGCCTTGGTCGTCGGTCAAGTGCCAGTGGAACACGTTCATCTTATAAATCGCCATCAAGTCGATCATCTTCTTCACCTGTTCAATGGTAAAGAAATGTCGGCTCACGTCGAGCATAAATCCACGATAAGCGAAGCGTGGTTCATCTTCAATGCGTGCCACGGGGAGCGCATAGGTTTGTGGCTCAGCCGATGCCTGCCCCAGTACCACGTGAGGGGGTAAGAGGCGAAGGATGGTTTGAAGCGCATAGTAAGCCCCATCGGCTGTAGCGGCTTCAATCTTCACGCCTTCCTGGGTCACGTCCAAAACGTAACCTTCGTCAGCAAGTGCGGTATTTTCAGTGATCACGAGGTTGGCGTCGTCGCTTTCAACAGCATCCACCTGGATGCCTGTGGCCTTTTGCAATGTGGTGATGAAGCGCGACACATCGGCAAGCACTGCCATCTTAACATCTTCCTGCGTAAAACCGCTTACGCCAACCGTCAAAGCGGTGGGTAAGGCATACTCGCCATCGCCCACGACTGCGCTTTTAGGGGCGGGCAACAAACTTAATGATTTATATTGTTGCGTTTGCCAATCCGTCACGGTGTAGATTTTCAAACGACGTGAGCCATTGGGCGTGGTCGTGCCCGACCATGTCGTGGGGTTCGCGCCATTAGCGGTCATGTCGATCGCCTGGCCATTTGAATTAAGGATGGTGAGGTATCCGCCACCAAAGTAAATGCTATTGGCTTGTGGGGTGGCAGATGTACTTACGGCACTGCCGTTTGAAGCCCCTAAGTTCATGTACTGCCCTGTTGCAACGTTCTTAATCGCCCATGCTGAGCCCATAGCTTCAAGGGTCCAGATGTATGAGCCTGTTTCCTCGCTCTTGGCATTGAACGTGGGCGTGGCCTTAACCTGGGCGCCATTGTCGTAAAGGTAATGCTCTGTGTTGCTTTGGTCAATACCGGAAATGATGTAATAAACACCAGCCTCGACGGTTGATTTCACTTCAGGACCTTGCGTCACCGTAAGGCTTTCAGAAACAAAAACTTCAGCTTTAAGCCCAAATATCAGTGTAAAGCATAAAGCAAGAAGAGTCAAGCATTTTTTCATGATCTTGAGATTTTATGTTATTGATTACTTAAATGCGAAGTTACGAATAAATAAGCAAGAAACATGAAGCTCGCCTCGATTATTTCATACTGCGAGGAGTAGGGAATAGTAAAATTATGTAAATCGGGGGCTGAACCCAAAGTTTTTATGTAAGTTTGCCACAGGAGAGTTTTTTTAGATGCTATAGATATTATAGATGCTATAGATGCTATAGATGCTATAGATGCTATAGATGCTATAGATATTCTAGATGCTCTAGATTCTCTAGATTCTCTAGATGTTCTAGAAAATAGAAAAACTTGCAAAGAACTTGATTTTTGGTCTATAAAAAAACAAGAAACAGAAGGACGCAATGTTAAAATGAAATCTAGAATTAGAGAGATTCTTTTCTTGAAATTCCTGAACTTATTTAAATGCTAAGCTCAAATGAAATATCTTTTGATCGTAGTCGGCAGCATCTTGGCTGCATTCTGCCCCTTGCATGCTCAATTTTTAAGCAAGCAATGGGCGGAGATTGATTCTGCCATACAGAAAGATTTACCCATGCAAGCACAGACGTTGCTGCGCACGCTTCAAGCAGAAGCCATGCGTAGCGATGCCACCGCTCATGTGATGGCCGCTGCCCTGACACGCATGCAGTTGGCAGCGGAATTGTCGCCCGACAGTGCAGAGTTGGCTTGGGATGAATTTCAGGCCTGTGCCGCACAGGAACGACGTCCTGAACGACGCACGTTGTGGCAAGTGGCACTGGCGAAGGTCATGGCACAAAGCTATGAGAACAACAAACAACAGGAGGCAAAGACCTTATTCCTGAAACTATTGGAACAGGGCGAGGCATTGCACCGCATCAAAACGCAGGATTATGCCTTGCTGTTCAACGAACACCCCTCCTCGATCTTGTATGCCAACGATTTGCTTCACGTGGTGCTGCGCGAAGTACTGCAGTCGCACCTATTCACCCAGGAGGAGTGTCAAAAAATATGCGATGAATACGTGGCATTTTACCGCACACGTGGCATGCATGCCGCAGCGCTGCTCCTGGCGTTGCGCCATGGTGATGCCCAGACCTTGGCTCAGGACTACGCCGCAGTGCCCGAAGCAGTAGAGGCCTACATCAAGCAAGTGCAGGAACTGCCCCTCAGCACCAACAACGAAATTGCTGAAGCCATCCGCATAGCGGAAGAGGGCATACAACGTTATCCCAATCAACCACGCACGGCGTGGCTCAAACATTTCATGGAGCAACGTCAACTGCCCTCGGTGTTTATCGCCATGAACGACGCTTCATCGTTGGCTTACCCGAATCGTCCCTTGACATTGAAGGTGCAGGCCACGAATATCAGAACCCTTAAGATGGTGTGTCGCAAGGCTAATGCACCCAGAACGACCACCACGCAGACCCTCACCCTACCGCAACGTGAAACATGGTATCAAACCGACACGGCATGGACATTTACCCTACCCGACCCAGGACGTTATGTCTGTACGTTCTACGCTGATGGCGACTCCATCAATCAGCGTGAGTTCTCGCTGTCGCGCTTGCGCCCCATGGTGCTCAAGGCGGGGGGCGGACCGTGCCGCGTGATGGCGGTGGATGCCATGAATGGTGCACCCATCAAGGACTTTGCCCTCGTGGCGTATGACAACGACGAACAAACGCTTGCCACATATCAACCAAACCTGCAAGGCGAGGTGTGGATCAAAAACCACCCTCTGCGCATGGGGCAATTCGCTGTGGTGACTCAGGGCGACAGTTGTTCTCCGACATTCCGCCTCCCTACATCCTACACCGAAATAAACGAAACGCCTAAAAGCATTAAGATCTCATTATTCACGGACCGTGCCATCTACCGCCCCAACCAAAGGGTGAAGTTCGCAGGGGTGGTTTACGCCCAGCAAGGGGATATCTTGCAAACCCTGGCGCACCACAACTTCAAGGTTCAAGCCTGCGACGTGCAAGGTACGGTCTTTGCGGAAATTGCCGTTGAAACCGACGAAAATGGCGATTTCATCGGTGAATTTAAAATTCCCGAGACCCTTCGACCAGGCTCATGTGCCCTGAGAACCGCAACCAATGAACGCACGCCTGGCTTATATCTAAACCACTTTACTGTTGAGGAATACAAACGTGCGACATTCCAAGTGGCGGTGGCGCCACAACAACAGGCCTATACCGCAGGCGACACCCTCATCATTAGCGGCCATGCTCTGACCTACACCAACCTTCCGCTTTCAGGTGCTCGCGTGAACTACCGCATTTTAAACAACAGGAGGTTCCTGCGTCAGGGCACAGCGAACGATACCATCGACACCGGCACTTGCGTGACGCATGCCGATGGGCACTTCAGTTTTCCCTTTGCCGTGCCCGCTTTACCCGAACCCACTTCGGTTTGGACGCGCCAAACCTATGTGATTGAGGTGGATGTGGTGGCAGCACACGGCGAGATGCAACAAACCACGCAGCACATAACGGTGGCGCCTCGTGCCGCGCACCTGAACATAGACATGCCCCAAAGCGTGAAGCGCGAAAAACTACCTCAAATCAAGATGACCCTGCGCAATACATCTGGGGTGATCCTCCAGGTACCAATCTCATACAAGATCTTTGCAAAGCACGGACCACAGATCACTGGCACGCTGACATCGCCAGCATACCTGCCCCACAATGTGCTTGAGCAATTACCTGATGGTCTGTACCGCATAGCCATTTATGCCGCAGGGGCAGACTCCGTTGAGCAGGCGTTCATGATGTGGAGCGACAAGACCAAACGCCTGCCCGACCACCAGGATTTCTTCTACCACACGGAACGCTCTGCACAGGGCGATTCTGTGCGGGTCTATGTGGGCACGTCACACCATAATATGACCCTTTTCTACGATGAAATCAACGATTCGGGTGCCGTTGTGCGTACGGAGTGCTTCACACTGTCGGACACGCTCATGCGCTTTGACCTGGCATACCACAAGGAACGGGGTATGGGCTTTGTGGGTTCGTGGGCGACAATGATACAAGGTACTTTGCACGACCGTCAGGAACAGGTGTATGCACCCAAACCTGATAAGCGCCTTGACCTAAAGTGGGCAACCTATCGTAACTGCCTCATGCCGGGCGCTACGGAACAATGGCGATTGAAGGTCACGACACCCGATGGACGGCCTGCGGCGGCGAGCGTTCTTGCGACCCTGTACGACGCCAGTTTAGATGACTTACAGCAACACCAGTGGCAACTACCCTTACACTTTGAACGCCGCCTACCCATGGCGTTTACCACAACGGGATATGCGCAATCGCTGAATCTCAGATACCGAAAACTGTGGGAAGGGGAGGCAGCGCCCGAACTGCGTTTCACGCATTGGCACAACAAATGGTTCTCGTACTATGCCTCACGTGAAACAATCCGCGTGAAGTCGAACGGCGCCATGCTCTTTGCCGCCAAGCGCGAGTCGGCTTCAACGGACATGGTACTGCGTGAAGTGGTGGTTCTGGATCAATCGCAACCGGAGCAGCAACAGGTGGTGCGCTCAAACTTTGCAGAAACGGCTTTCTTTGATTGGCTCCAGGCGCCACGGGGCGAGACTCAGATGAGCGTGACCTTACCGCAGTCGCTCACGCAATGGCGCCTTATGCTCCTGGCACACGACACGGCCATGAACCACGCCCTGCGCATTGACACCATCGCTGTGCATCAAGACTTTATGCTGCAATGCGCCATGCCACGCTTTGCGTATGAAGGCGATGTGCTACATATTCCGCTCACGCTCACGAACCAAAGTTCTGAGACGCAGTGTGGAAACATTGAGGTGTGCTTCAACCACCCCAACACACGAAGCGAGGTGAAGCGCATGACGCTTCCTTTTGAAGTGGCGGCTCATAAGTCAGTGGTGCTTCAAGCCACAGTGGAAGTGCCTCAAGGATGGACGCAATTAGCATGCACGGCAACGGCAAGCACGGGTTCGTTTAGCGATGGCGAGTACCACGTCGTGCCGGTGAAGTCGCAAAGGGTGATGACCGAACAGAGCGTGGCGTTCTCGTTAAATCAAGCGGGAACTTCACGCATCAACATCAAAAAACTTTGGCCTAAAACGACTGAACTCAGTAAGGTGGCGCTTTCGGTAAACATCACCCCAAATGCCTTAAACGAGGCGTTGACAGCACTGCATCAGTTGGCGGCCTACAATGGGCGCAGCAGCGATGGCTACGCCCAGCGTTTCTATGCTGCGAGCTTAGCGCTTTGGGTTTTGCAACAACAAGGCGAAACACCCGACAGCGTGGTGGCAAACCTTAACACAGCACGCCAGGAAGCACTTCTGATGCTTCACCGCCTCATGACCACTGATGGCGAATGGGCTTGGTACGATGGGATGCGCCCGAGCTTTGCCGTATCGACCGACATCGCCATGCTTTTGGCACGCCTATACCGTCACACGGCTGATGCGGAAGCAAAGATCCTGTTGGATAAGGTTGTGCCCGCCCTGCAACGCCGAGTGGCGGAACGGGTAAAGGAAATGCGCTTGGCGATTAGCAAACGACCCGACTCAACACCATATATTGGGGCGGATCTGATGCGTTATCTATGCCTTTATCCGTTACTGGAACTGACCATCGACGACGATGCGCAGTACCTTATAAACCACGCTGCAAAAATGAATAAGGCCCTGTCGATGTACGACAAGGCCACGATGAGCAACGTGTTGCGCTATGCAGGAAAAACGGCAGAGGCTGACCTTTTGTTGCAAAGCGTGCGCGAACACATGGTGTGTACGCCTGAAATGGGCATGTACTTCGACAGTTATCGGGCAGAGATGAGCCGTGAGTCATATCGCCAGGAAACGCAAGTGGCTGCCGTTGAAGCGTTTGCGGGGGCAAAACAACAGGACGTGGTGGAACCCATGTTGCAATGGCTCTTGCAATCAAAGCGAACGCAACAATGGAGCACGAATCGCGTGACGGCTGATGTGGTTTATGCGCTTTTGTTCTTATCGGGTGAACCAAAAAGCGTTGGGCGCAACGACCATGTGGTGCAAACCACCTACTACAATAAAAAAACGCCGCTTTCGGTTGCTCGTTTGCTCGAAGAACCTTACGCGGCAACGCACCTACAGGTGGAGAAACTTGACAACAGCCTGACATGGGGCAGCGTCACGGCACGCTACGAACTGCCACAATCTGAGGTTGAGCATTATGAAAACGGCCTTGCCATCGCCCAGTATTATGAAGTGGAAGAGCAGGGGCAATGGGTGGCGTTTAAAAGCGGGACAGCTTTAAAAGTGGGACAGCGCGTGCGTCGCACATTGAAGATTAAGGCGGACCGCGATTATGATTTCGTAGAGGTGCGTGCCGCACGGGCTGCTGCCTTACAACCCTACGCCCCTCATTCGGGCTTCGATGCCAAAGCCTCACTGCCGGCCTATCGTGCGGTGAAGGACGATGCCACAGAATATTATATCGAGAAAATGCCTAAGGGCAAGCATACATTTACAGAAATCCTTACCGTTGACCGCATCGGGGCGTACCACATGGGCGTTTGCAAAGTACAATGCGTTCATGCGCCGGAGTTCGCTGGGCACACTGATGGCGATGTGCGGTTGGAGGTTAAGCCTTAGGATTTTATAGGGGGTTATAGGAGATTATAGGAAATTATAGGAAGCTATAGGATGCTATAGGATATTATAGGAAACTATAGGAATTTCTATAAATCCCCAAACCTATCACCTCTTAACCTATAACTACCTATTACCTCCTATTAAAAAAACTAAAAAAACTATGAATATTAAAATAGAAAAAACATGGGCGGAGCGCTTGGCTTCAGAATTTTCAAAGCCCTATTTTGAGGCGCTCACGCAGTTCGTGCGCCAGGAATACACGCAACACACCTGCTACCCTCCGGGATCTCAAATCTTTAGGGCATTTGATCTTTGTCCTTTTGATGAAGTGAAGGTGGTCCTGATTGGGCAAGACCCTTATCATGAACCGGGGCAGGCTGAGGGGCTTTGTTTTTCTGTGGCTGAGGGCATCCCGTTTCCTCCATCGTTGCGCAATATTTTCCAGGAAGTAGCCACCGATCAGGGCGTGGCGATTCCGGCTTCGGGCAGTTTGATGCACTGGGCACAGCAGGGTGTGCTGCTGCTGAATGCGACTCTCACCGTACGCGCCCATCAAGCGGGATCGCACCAGGGCAAAGGCTGGGAACAATTTACGGATGCTGCCATTGCCAAATTGGCAGCAGAGCGCGAACATCTGGTATTCCTGCTCTGGGGAAGTTATGCTCAGAAGAAAGCTGAACTGATCGATGCATCGCGCCACCTCATCTTGAAATCGCCACATCCCTCTCCCCTATCGGCATACCGCGGTTTCTTTGGGAACCATCATTTCACCCTGGCCAATGACTATCTCAAGAAATGGGGTAAGGAGCCGATAAAATGGGGGTAAGAAATACTTGAGGCAACTTGATTTTTGGTCAAGACGGTTTGATGAGCTTTGCGAATAATTTGAAAAAAACTTAAAACCAACTTGATTTTAAGGTCTAGACGGTTTGATGAGCTTTGCGAATAATTTGAGAATTTGAGAATTAATTTGGCTCCGCAGTGCATATCAATAGATAAAAATTCTCTAATTCTAAAATTCTAGAAAAAACTTAAAACCAAATTGAATTATGGTCTAGAATTAGAGAATTAGAGAATTAATTTGGCTCCGCAGTGCATATCAATAGAGAAAAATTCTCTAATTCTTTAATTCTTGAAAAAACAAGAAACAGAAGGACAAAATATATAAAATGAAATATAGAATTAGAAACGAGTTGATGAGCCGTGGCGAATAATTAGAGCATTTTAAGGGAATAAAAAAAGAAGAAGCACCTCAATCAGGGAGATTGAAGTGCTTCTTCTTTTTTATAGATTAAAGCTTATTCGCCTTTTTCGTTCTTTTCACGACGGGGACGACGTTCGCCATCTGCGCTTTCGCGACGAGGACGACGGGGACGTTCTTCCCAACCTTCGGGTTTTTCTTCAAGCACACGGTGTGAGAGGCGGTACTTGCCAGTCTTAGGATCGATTTCGAGGAGCTTAACAGTGATGCTGTCGCCTTCCTTGATACCAGCTTCTTCAACTGATTCAAGGCGCTTCCAAGAAATTTCTGAGATGTGGAGCAAGCCTTCACGACCTGACATGAACTCAACGAAGCAACCGTAAGGCATGATGCTCACAACCTTTGCGTTGTACACTTCGCCGACTTCAGGTACTGCTACGATGGCCTTGATCTTAGCGATAGCTGCTTCAATGCTTTCCTTGTTAGGACCGCTTACCTGAATCTTACCTACGCCGTCAACTTCCTCGATAGTAATCGTTGCGCCTGTTTCTTCCTGCATACCCTGGATGATCTTACCACCAGGACCAATAACAGCACCGATGAATTCCTTAGGAATATCAAAGGCTTCGATGCGTGGTACGTGGGGCTTGAGTTCAGCACGAGGCTCGCTCATCGTTTCCATCATGCAAGAGAGGATGTGTTCGCGACCTGCCTTAGCTTGTGCGAGTGCCTTTTCAAGAATTTCGTATGAAAGACCATCGCACTTGATGTCCATCTGCGTAGCAGTAAGACCCTTGAGGGTACCTGTGGTCTTGAAGTCCATATCACCAAGGTGGTCTTCGTCGCCGAGGATATCAGAAAGTACGGCATACTTATCTTCGCCGGGATTCTTGATCAGACCCATAGCAATACCGCTGACGGGCGCCTTCATAGGCACACCTGCATCCATAAGGGCGAGCGTACCAGCACAAACTGTTGCCATTGAAGAAGAACCGTTTGATTCAAGGATATCACTTACGACACGTACGGTGTAGGGGAATTCTGCAGGGATTTGTCCCTTCAGACCGCGCCATGCGAGGTGACCGTGACCAATTTCACGACGACCTATGCCACGTTGTGCCTTTGCTTCGCCTGTTGAGAAAGGAGGGAAGTTATAGTGAAGGAGGAAACGTTGGTAGCTCTTATCAAGCACATCGTCAACCATCTTTTCATCGAGCTTTGTACCGAGTGTACAAGTAGAGAGTGATTGCGTTTCACCACGTGTGAAGATTGAAGAACCGTGAGGCATGGGGAGGGGATCCACTTCGCACCAAATAGGACGGATTTCTGTAGTTTGACGACCATCGAGGCGGATACCTTCATCAAGAATACAACGGCGCATAGCGTCCTTTTCTACATCGTGGTAGTAACGATCGATAAGGCCATTCTTTTCTTCGAGTTCTTCTGCAGTGAGTTCTGCATGTGCTGCAGCATAGGCTTCCTTGAATTCTTCACGAACAGCTTCGAAAGCTTCGAGGCGTGCGTGCTTTTCAAGAGCAGACTTTGTGATGTCGTAGCACTTTTGGTAACATTCTTCGTGGCATTGCTTGCGAAGGTCTTCATCGTTCACTTCATGGCAATATTCACGCTTAACATCTGTACCAAGGTCCTTCATGAGTTCCAACTGGAGTTGGCACATGGGCTTGATGGCTTCGTGAGCAGCCTTGAGGGCTTCGAGAAGAGCAGATTCGGGCACTTCGTCCATTTCACCTTCAACCATCATGATGTTGTCCATCGTTGCAGCCACCATAAGGTCCATATCAGCTTCCTTCATTTGTTCGAAGGTAGGGTTAATCACGTATTCGCCATTGATGCGTGCTACGCGCACTTCTGAGATAGGAGCTTCGAAGGGGATATCAGTACAAGCGAGGGCTGCAGAAGCAGCGAAACCTGCGAGTGCATCGGGTTGGTCAATACCATCGGCTGAGAAGAGGATGATGTTGACATACACTTCTGCGTGGTAGTCGCCAGGGAAAAGTGGGCGGAGCGCACGGTCAACGAGGCGGCTTGTCAAAATTTCGTAGTCAGATGCACGACCTTCGCGCTTGGTGAAACCACCAGGGAAGCGACCTGCTGCTGAGTATTTTTCTTTATAGTCGCATTGGAGCGGCATGAAATCGGTGCCGGGGTTAGCGTCTTTGGCACCACAAACGGTTGCGAGCAACATGGTGTTGTTCATGCGGAGCATAACACTACCATCGGCTTGCTTTGCGAGTTTACCTGTTTCGATGCTGATGGTACGTCCATCGGGCAACGCTACAGTTTTTGTAATCACGTTCATCGGATTCGTCTTTAAAAATGTTATTGCGTCAAAAAAATATATTTCTCACAAATTAAAGCGGTGCAACAAGGCACACTACGATAATTTGCGCAAAAGTAGTCATATTTTTTCATTAATCGGTGAGAATGAGCGAGTTTTTCATGCTTCACGGGAAAAGATTTGCATTTTTGGCCATGCTCACGGGGCTGTCTGTTGATTTTGAAACAAAAGTCCTTCTGCCAACATGCGCGCCACACCACGGCGTATGGACGTCAATCCAAAATCTTCGGGACGCACATCAGCAAGGTTCATCCATTGAAGGTCTGCCACATCATCAGCTCCTTTAAGGAGGGATTCGTCGGCGATTTCACAAAGGAAGAAGGCATCGGCAGTGTGCACATCGAATCCGGAAAAACGATACACGTTGGGCAAGGAAAAGAGGTAGGTGAGGCGAACCACTTCGGCGCCCGTTTCCTCAAGCACCTCGCGACGACAACCATCATCAATGCTTTCGCCGGGATCAACGAAACCACCTGGAAGGTCGAGCGTTCCACGGGCTGGATCCTTGGCACGGCGAGCCACAAGCAACTGACCCTGAGCATTTAATATAACTGCCACAGTGGCAGCCGAAGCATTGTGGTAGAACACAAAACCGCATTGCGCACAACGCTTCGAACGCTCATCGTTCGCAGCAAAAGCAGGTGCACCACAACAGGGACAATAATTAAAAAGATGAAGGGGATGCATAAGGGGGAAAGAAGAAAGGAGAAAGGGGAGAAGTCAACAAGACTACGAGTCAACAAGTCAACAAGTTACCATCCGGATGAATCGCTGGCGCGAAGTCAACAAGTTACCATCCGGACGGGGACTTATTGTCTCGTTGTCTTGTTGTCTTGTTGTCTTCG
>JAGBYN010000035.1 GCA_017628775.1 Bacteroidaceae bacterium
CTACCCCCTCAAAGTAGCGCGGCTACCAATTCCGCCACCTCTCCATTTTTTTTCTATTTCCCTTGGTGCCCAGAACAGGACTCGAACCTGCACGTCGTTAAACACTCGCACCTGAAACGAGCGCGTCTACCATTCCGCCACCTGGGCTAATGAGAGCGGAAAACGAGGCTCGAACTCGCGACCCCAACCTTGGCAAGGTTGTGCTCTACCAACTGAGCTATTTCCGCATCTTTTTGTTTTGCGAGTGCAAAGGTACATTATTTTTTCGAACATGCAAATATATTTTGAAAAATATTTAGTGGTCGTTTCAAAAAAATATGGCAAACCTGGACGTGTGTTGCAAAATGATAAGTTGAGTTGATTTTATGTCATGGATTTAATGTTATATAATTATTTATTGTGTGTTGTGAACTTTTTGCCTCAAAAATTAAACCATGAATTATTTTTTGCCTACCTTTGTATGAGCAAACGTAATCTCCGTTTTACAAAAATCTAATAACCAATCTGTTGTTGTGCTATTGAATTGATTCTATTTGATGCTCAACAATCAACTAACCTAAAAATACTATGAAGACGGAACTCATTATGAACCAGTTGGCTGCAAAGCATCCTGGTGAACTTGAATTTCTACAAGCTGTTCGTGAAGTTCTTTTATCAATTGAAGATGTTTATAATGAACATCCAGAATTTGAGAAAGCTAAGATTATTGAGCGCTTAGTTGAACCCGACAGGGTGCTCACCTTTAGAGTGCCTTGGACGGACGATAAAGGTGAAGTTCATGTGAATATAGGTTATCGTGTGCAATTCAACAATGCCATTGGTCCTTATAAAGGGGGTATACGATTTCACCCTTCTGTGAATTTGAGTATTTTGAAATTCTTGGGCTTTGAACAGACATTTAAAAATGCCTTGACAACTCTGCCAATGGGTGGCGCAAAGGGTGGTTCGGATTTTGCTCCTCGTGGTAAAAGCGATGCTGAAATCATGCGCTTCTGCCAATCGTTTATGTTGGAACTTTGGCGCAATGTAGGTCCTGATCAAGACGTTCCTGCGGGCGATATTGGAGTAGGCGGACGCGAGGTGGGCTATTTGTTTGGTATGTACAAGAAATTAGCACGCGAGCATACAGGTACGTTTACAGGAAAGGGTATGGAGTTTGGCGGTTCTAACTTACGCCCAGAGGCCACAGGTTTTGGCGCTTTGTATTTTGTAGAACAAATGTGTGCCGACTATGGTGTGGATATCAAGGGTAAAACTGTAGGTATTTCTGGCTTTGGAAATGTGGCGTGGGGAGCAGCTAAAAAGGCTGACGAACTGGGTGCAAAGGTGGTGACGCTTTCTGGACCTGATGGTTATGTTTATGACCCAACGGGTGTGACAGGCGAAAAGATTGATTATATGCTTGACTTACGTCTTTCAGGCGAAGATATTGTGGCGCCCTATGCCGAACGATATCCCGAAGCTACGTTCTTTGCTGGTAAGAAACCTTGGGAACAAAAGGTTGATATCGCCTTGCCATGTGCAACACAGAATGAACTGAATGAAGTCGATGCAAAGATGTTGGTTGATAATGGGGTGATGATTGTGGCAGAAGTGAGCAATATGGGATGTACGGCAGAGGCTGTAGATTATTTCGTTGAGCACAAAACGCCTTTTGCGCCAGGTAAGGCAGTCAATGCAGGCGGCGTTGCTACGTCTGGTTTGGAAATGTCGCAAAATGCGATGCATTTGAATTGGTCGAATGAAGAGGTTGATGAAAAGTTGCATGCGATTATGAAGAATATTCACGATCAATGTGTGCGTTTCGGACGAACGGATGGCTACATTAACTTTGTCAAAGGCGCTAATATTGCAGGTTTTATGAAGGTGGCACGAGCTATGCTTCAGCAAGGATTAATTTAAGGTAGGCCCTATAAATTAGTTGTTTATTTTAAAATCATGAATGATGAGGTTGTTTGGTAGAAGGGCTTTAGGCTATATCTGTGTGCAAGGCCTTTAATACCTTACAACCTCATTGTGTGATGTTTGTTTTTTTACCTTCTCTTGACTAGGAATCTTATGAAAATAGGTGTTCTAACACTTCCTTTTAATATTAACTATGGTGGCATTTTACAATGTTATGCGCTGTGCACCTATTTGAAAAAACAGGGGCATGAACCTGTTGTGCTTCAGAGAGAAGCGATTAGTGCGCTGAAGTTATGGGTGAAAACTGCGCTGTGTAAAGTGGGACTGTTCAAATATATAGACGCAACCTATGGCGTGGGAGAACTGATTCGTCCTTTTGTGAAGGCGCACTTGAATTGCACGCCAGTGGTGAATGCAACATGGAAATTAGAACGTTTGTGCAAACAGCATGCTTTAGATGCTGTATTGGTGGGGAGTGATCAAGTGTGGCGTCGGGAATTTGCGTTAAAGTTTGGGTATGATAACTTCTTGGATTTTGTGCCTTCAGAGATGCCAAAAGTGAGTTATGCTGCGTCGTTTGGTTTGAGTGATTGGGGGTATACACCTTCTGAAACGGAGCGTATTAAAAAATTGTTGGCTGAGTTTAAGGGCGTTTCCGTTCGGGAAGAAGAGGGCGTGGCGTTGTGTTCTGAATATCTTGGTATTGAGGCGCAATGGCATATCGATCCAACGTTGTTGCTCGAAGCAAAGGATTATGAACGTGTGTCTTCGCCTCGGTTGATAGCTGAAAAATATGTGTTTGTGTATTGGCTTGGTGATGAGGGTGTTATTGCACCGGTGTTGAAAAAGTATGAGAAAGAGGGCGTGCGTGTATGTCAAATAAACTTGCGCTCAAATGTTTGTTTGCCTTCTGTGGGTGATTGGTTGTCGTATATTAAATATGCGGACATGGTTGTGACCGATTCATTTCACGGCATTGTTTTCTCAATGATCTTTAATACGCCATTTCACGTTTTTTGTAATCAAGCAGGTGGCTTTGGAAGAATACACTCGTTGTTTAAGGCTTTGCAAATACAGCATAAAATAAGTGATGGCGAAGCCGCCGTAGATTACTCAGCGCTGAATAATCGGATTAAGGTTTTGCAAGCAGAAGCATGTGATTATTTGAAGTCTGTTTTGTGATTTCCCTGGGGGAGTTTTGAAGATGGATATCAACTGCTTTTGATGGCAGTTGAGAATGAAATGTGTGGTTTTGGGGTGTAAATAAGCCTGATTTTTAAGGTGTGACTTAAAAAAAAAGAAAACACGACGTGTCTTTCCTAAAAAAATAGTAAATTTGCGTCCTAATTTAACAAGTTGGCTTAGTGACAGCTGATAAGGAATTGGTTTAGAGCGTATCTTTTTGGTTTGCTTCTTGCTCGTTTCGGCTTACTTGTTTGCTTTAGGCCCCATATAAATAAAGAGTTTTCCTTATGAAGATAAAGGAAGTTATTGAAACCCTTGAACGGTTTGCACCTCTGCCGCTACAAGAAAGCTATGATAATGCTGGCTTGCAGATTGGATTAACAGAAGCAGACGCCTCAGGGGTATTGTTGTGTCTTGACGTTACGGAGGAAGTTATTGCCGAAGCTGTTGAGAAGAATTGTAATTTGATTGTAGCGCACCATCCTTTGCTCTTCAGAGGGTTAAAGTGCATTGCAGATCGTAGTATGATAGAGCGTTGTGTGAGGCAAGCTATTCTTCAAGGCATTGCGATTTATGCTGCGCATACCAATCTGGACAATGCGATAGGTGGGGTTAACTTTGAAATAGCCAATCGTTTGGGGCTGACACAAGTTCGTGTGTTGGAACCTTTGTCGCAAGGTGAAGGTGGAAGTGGGGTGATAGGTGTGTTGCCACAAGAAGAAACCTCAATGGATTTCCTGAGGCGTGTGAAGCAGATTTTTAATATAGACTGCTTGCAACACAATGCGCCTCTCCATAGAAAAGTGCAGAAGGTGGCACTTTGTGGTGGTTCTGGGGATTTCCTGCTTGATAAGGCAATCCAAGAAGGTGCAGATGTGTTCCTTACGGGAGAAATGGGGTATCATCATTTCTTTGGTTATGATCAACAAATCTTAATAGGCGTTTTGGGGCATTATCAAAGTGAACAATACACGATGGATCTTTTGGCGCGAATTTTACAACAAGCTAATCCTTCGCTACGTATAGAAAAAACATCAGTTAATACTAATCCGATACATTACTTGTAGTGGAAAAGCGATGAAACATTGTTTTTTTGAGGAATAATTGATTTTTAACAATAACCATTATAAAAGTCATTAAATTATGGCAATTAAAAAAGAAGCAGCGGACATTACCGTTGAACAAAAGCTTAAAAACCTTTATCAACTTCAAACATTACTTTCTGAAAGTGATAAATTGAAGGCACTTCGCGGTGAACTTCCTTTGGAGGTTGAAGATTTGGATGCAGAAATTGAAGGTCTGACACACCGTTTGGAGAAGTATAACAATGAAATTGAAGCGCATAAGGCTGAAATTGCAGAGAAGAATGTTCTGATCGAAGAAGCAAGAGCAGCTATGAAGCGCTACGAAGAGCAACAAAATAATGTAAGCAATAACAGAGAGTATGATATCCTAACAAAGGAAATTGAATTCCAAAGTTTGGAAATCATGTTGCTTGAAAAGAGAATCTCTGAAAGTCAGCGACAGATTGATGTGAAGCAAAAGGAAATGACTCAATGTGCTGAAACACTTCGCAATCGTCGTGATGATTTAGATATCAAAAAGTCTGAGCTTGACGAAATTATTTCTGAAACTAAGGCTGAGGAAGAAAAGATTCGTGAAAAGGCAAAGAACTTGGAAATTGCCATTGAACCAAGATTGTTGACATCTTTCAAACGTATTCGTAAGAATAGCCGTAATGGTTTGGGCGTAGTCTATGTACAGCGTGATGCTTGTGGTGGTTGTTTCAATAAGATTCCCCCTCAGCGTCAATTAGATATTCGTATGCGTAAAAAAATCATCGTTTGCGAATATTGTGGTCGTATTATGATTGACCCAGAATTGGCTGGTGTGAAGTTGGATCGTCCAAATACAGAAGAAAAACCAAAACGCCGTACACGTAAGAAAAAAGAAGAAGCTTAATTTATATATTGTAAGAGAGTGTGTTACAGGAATACATGTAGCACACTCTCTTATTTTTTTTGTGGAATTCAAAAATAGTTTTGATTTTGTAATACAACAATCAAAAAAATAGT
Source organism: Bacteroidaceae bacterium (assembly GCA_017628775.1). Next base: position 5,166 of record JAGBYN010000035.1, read on the forward strand.
TCTAATTTTGCAAAGAGTTATGATATAGGGTAATAAGGTTGCTGTGCCGACATGTTTTTTTGCCCTTTTGGGGTGTGTAACTACTTATGCCTTGTTTTTATTTTTATTTATGGATAATTCTTTGCAGATTAAGAAAAGGGGTGGGCGCCGTGTTGGTGCGGGACGCCCCAGTACGGAGAGTAAACTATATACTTTTCGGGCACCTAAGGCTATGGCTGAATATATTGATATGCAGGACAATAAAACGGAGTTTATCAAGGAATGTATTGTACACCACATGGGTAATAATATTGATGCAACTACATTTTCTTTGCCCTGGGGTACTGCTTATTCTATGGCTCATGTTAAAGGAGGGTGTTTGCCTTTTTTTGATATAAGCGTTGTGGCGGGCTTTCCGATACCTCTTGACAATGATGAGCGTTCGCAAGATATAGATTTACTTCGTATGCTTTGTCCTTACCCAGAATCGTGTTATTTGATAAGGGTGGAAGGGAATTCAATGATTGATGCAGGAATCTTTTCCGGAGATATCGTTATTGTGGACAAAAGTAATAGGACTCCAAATGAATCCCAGGTTGCGGTGTGTGAATTTAATGGCGAATACACCTTAAAACGATTCGTAAAACGAAATGGCGAGGGATGGATGGTTCCTGCAAATCCTGATTATCCGGAAATTAAGGTTACGGAACACGATAGCTTTAGTATATGGGGTGTCGTGACTTATGTGATTCATAAACCAAGAAATTAATAAGACATGTTTGCATTAGTGGACTGCAATAGTTTCTTTTGTTCAGTTGAGAAGGTTTTTCATCCTGGACTTTCTGGCCGCCCTGTTTGTGTGTTGTCTAACAATGACGGGTGTATTGTTGCATTAACACCTGAAGCCAAACAGTTGGGATTACGTCGAGGGGATCCTTTATTTAAAGTTAAGCATATTGTTGGGAGAAATGGTGTTGTGGTTTTTTCAACCAATATGCCATTATATGCAGCTATGAGCGACCGGATAACATCTATTCTTAGAAAGACACTTCCCGTAGTGGAGAAATACAGTATAGATGAAAGTTTTTGTGATTTGAAGGGTATTGATTCTGGCAAGCAAGAGCAACTGATGCGTGATGTGGTTGAAAAAATACAGCGGTTTACAGATATTCCCGTGAGTGTCGGTATTGCTTCAACCAAAACTCTGGCCAAAGTGGCGAATAAGTTTGCCAAGAAATATAAAGGTTATCAAGGTGTGTGTGTGATTGACGATGAGCAAAAGCGACAACGAGCACTGGAGTTAACTTCGCTGGATGATGTATGGGGGGTGGGGCGACAAACGTTTGAAAAGTGTAAAACTTTGGGGCTTAAAACAGCTTGGGATTTTTCGGAAAAAAGCGAAATGTGGATAAGAAAATATTTTAATAAACCAACACTTCAAATTTGGTTAGAATTGAATGGGGTGGCTTGTATTGATACAACAGAAAAAACACAAAATAAATCCATAACAACCAGTAGAAGTTTTGGAAATATGGTGCAAGACTTACCCGCATTGAAAGCTTCAGTTGCAACATTTGCGGCAAGTTGTGCCAATAAATTGAGGGCGCAGCATGCGGTAGCAAAATCTGTTACGGTTTATTTATGCAGTAATCGGTTTCGTACAGACTTAGAACAATATATAGCCTCTGAAACTTTTAGGTTTATAACGCCAACGTCGGATACGCTGGAGATCACACAAGCAGCCTTGAGTCTGCTAAAAAAAATGTATCGACCAAATATCTTTTATAAAAAGACAGGCGTAATTGTAGGCGATGTTTCTGATGCTTCGGTGATAACAATGAATTTGTTTGATACAATAAGTAACAGGCATGAAAGGCGTGATTTGATGAAGGTGCTTGATCAGGTGAATCAGCGTTTTGGCTTGAAAACCATTCGTTTGTCTGTTGAGGGCGAAGCAAAACAAAAGTGGCACGTTAAATGCGAAAATAAAAGTTTGAATTACTTAACCAATATCAATGAAATATTAACGATACGGATTTGATGATAAGGGATAAGAAAAAAATGACCTATACGCCAAAAATTAACGGTAGTCGAAAATTGACTACCGTTAACCAACACAAAAACTAAACTAGACTTAACTAAACTATTAAAAAATAGAGTAATTGAATTGTCTCCCGACAACGAGAACAAAGGTAGTACTGTTCTTTGAAATTGACAAACAAATATTGCATTTTTTTATCAAGAGTGTTAATATTTAACACTTTTGTATGTTGTTTAGCATAATTGAATCTAAAACAACGCATGCAGCCATTGCTTCAACGATAGGCACTGCGCGTGGAAGAACGCAAGGGTCGTGTCTGCCTTTTGCTTTAACAATGGTGGGGGTGCCTTCTTGATTTACCGTGTTTTGTTCTCGGAGTAGCGTGGCGATGGGTTTAAAAGCAACTCGGAAATAGATATCTTCTCCATTTGTAATGCCTCCTTGCACACCTCCGCTATGGTTTGTTTGGGTTCTTATCGATTTGTCGGGAGTTTGTATGAAAATATCATTTTGGGCGCTACCACGTTCTGTTACACCTGAAAATCCTGAGCCATATTCAAATCCTTTAGCAGCGTTAATAGAAAGCATGGCAGCTCCAAGCTTGGCATGGAATTTACCATACGTTGGTTCGCCTAAACCAATGGGTGCTCCTTGGATAACTCCGGTAATGATGCCTCCTATAGTATCGCCGTCTTTTTTTACTTCAGCTATAAGTTCTGCCATTTCTTCTGCTTTGTCGGGATCAGGGCATCTAACGGGATTTTTTTCTATTTCAGAAAAGTCGTAGGTTGAATAGGGGTGGGGTAAGGCGATGGGACCTACTTGTGATGTGTAAGCTGTTATTTTTATGCCGTATTGGCGTAAAACCATTTTGGCAAGTGCTCCAGCCACGACTCTTGAAATTGTTTCACGTGCCGATGAGCGTCCTCCACCTCGGTGGTCACGAATACCATACTTCTGTTGGTAGGTGTAATCAGCGTGTGATGGGCGAAATAATTCACGCAGGTTGTCGTAGTCGGCAGAGTGTTGCTGCTCGTTACGCACGATAAAACCAATCGGACAACCTGTGGTCACCCCTTCAAAGATGCCCGATAGTAATTCAACAGTATCTGATTCTTTGCGTGGCGTGGTTAAGCTACTTTGTCCTGGTCTTCTTCTGTTGAGTTCTGCTTGTAGAAAATCAAAGTCAACTTTTATGCCAGGGGGCATGCCGTCAATGACACCACCGATGGCATGACCGTGACTTTCGCCAAAGGTCGTTACGCGAAATAATGTGCCAAAAGTATTCATGGTTAATGTAGTGTGCTTGGCGAATACGTAATATAGGAAAGGAAGTTGGCTGTTTTGAAACCTGCAGCCAACTTCATATCCCTAACTTAAAATGTTGTAAGTTTTAAATTCGTGTGATCCATTAGTGACAACCACCACAACCACAATTGTCGCCACAACCATTGCCGCAATCATCGCCGCAATGACCATCGCAACCGCAACCGCATCCACCTTCTCCAGTCATCATTTTAATGAATGAAGAAACCTCGTCGTCGGTAGCTGGGCGTGCTGTTACAACATGTCCTTTGAAATGTAAATCCTTGCCTGCTAATGCATCGTTAAGGTCAATAATAACATCGTTTTCTGTGACTTCTAATACGTATCCTTGAAAACGATTACCGTCTGCGTTAACCAAAGGAATTACTGCACCTTCGTAAATGACATCCTTTTGAAATCTTCCATTAATCATGAACGTTGACTTGGGGAGTGTAACAACTCGTTCTTCAAGATATGGGCCGTAACCCTCTTCAACACTTAAGGTGAAATCAAATTCGTCGCCTGTATTTAAATCTTTGAGCTTTTCTTCAAATGCGGCTAAAGTGATTCCCAATCCAGTTATGAATTGGAAAGGATGTTCTGCTGGTGCTTGTTCGATGAGTTCATGAACACCTTCTGAATTGTCTGCGAATAGGCTGTAGGCCACTGTAATGTACTTATGCATATTATTCGTTATTTATAAATTGGGGGTTTGTATTCAATTTTTCTTAGTTGTGTTTGTCTTGATGTGGTGTGCTCAATCTTATACCAATTCTAATTGTAGCGCTTCGTTGAGCATTGCCGCGATTTTGTTTTTTTCAAGGAGAATGTTCCACTGCTCGCGTTGTGTTAAAGCAATTGTTGGCGTTTTATGTACAATTATTCTACTTGAAAAGTTGAATTTATCATTATTGAGTTGCTTCCGCATGTAGGCGAGACACTGTTCTTTAATGGAATTAAAACATTGCTCAACATGTTCACCATCAAAATTTAAGATGGCCTCATAATTTTCACCTTTTTCAGGAATAATGTTTATTAAACGTCCTACGGTCGCTGTATACTCTTTGGGTAATTGATTTAAGAAACAGCGCCAATGATATCCGACAGATTCAAGCGTAAATATTTGTTCGTGCACGCCCCCTGAGGGTGCGATGTTTGAACTTGGTGTTGTTGTCGGCTGTATGTCTGTTTTACGCCCTATAATATTATTCGCTTCCCTTAATGATATGGTTTGAGGTATGCGAGGTGCTTGGCGCTGTGTAGGTTGAACTTGTGGTGTGGGCGCTGCTTTAAGTTGGCCAGTTGGCGTGATTACCATTTGTTTGGGTAATTCAGCTTTGACTTGCGTTTGTGCAGGTGCGTTCTGTACAGGCGCTTTCCTGAATATTGGACGGAGGGCAGTTTGTGGCTTGGTGCTTGTGGTGCCATTTTCCGACAATTGTCCCAATTCAATAAGGGCTATTTCAACCATTAAACGCTTGTTGCGGCTTGCGCGATAATTGAGGTCGCAATTGTTGCATATCTTTATAGCTTGAAACACAAATGTTGATTTTAATTTCTTGGCTTGTGTGATGTATTTATCGCGCAAAGCAGGAGATGTTTCAAGTAAATGCAAGGTGCTTTCGTTACTTGCCACTAAAAGAGAACGCAAATGATTCGCTAAACCGCCAATGAAATGCTGTGGGTCAAATCCGCGCTGTATGACATCATTGAGTGTGAGCATCAATTGTGGAATATCTGATGAAATGGCATGGTCTATGACACTGAAGTAGTAATCGCAGTCTAATACATTGAGATGCTTGATTGTTTTTTCGTATGTCACGTTGCCCTCTGTGAAATTGGCCACTTGGTCGAATATTGACAAGGCATCTCTCATCCCTCCGTCGGCTTTTTCTGCGATAACAGCAAGAGCCTGTTCGTCTGCATTGATTTTTTCGGTGGTCGCAACTCGCTTTAAGTGGTTAATTATTTCAGGAACCTCCATCCGCTTAAAGTCGTAAATCTGGCATCTACTTAAAATCGTGGGAAGAATTTTGTGCTTTTCTGTCGTAGCCAATATGAATATAGCATGTGCGGGTGGTTCTTCAAGCGTTTTTAGAAAAGCATTGAAGGCAGAAGTCGTGAGCATGTGCACCTCGTCAATGATAAACACTTTGTATTTGCCTATTTGTGGTGGCACTTGTACTTGTGTTATCAATGTTCGTATTTCGTCAACCCCATTGTTGGATGCGGCATCAAGTTCATGAATGGTGAATGAACGCCCTTCATTAAATGCTTTGCAACTTTCGCAATGACCACAAGCTTCTCCATCAGATGTAGGCGACAAGCAATTGATAGTTTTAGCAAAGATGCGTGCACATGTTGTTTTACCAACGCCACGTGGGCCGCAAAATAAATAGGCGTGTGCCAATTTACCGTTAAAAATAGCATTACGCAAAGTTTGAGTTAATACGTCTTGTCCGACAACTTCGCCAAAAGTCGTTGGGCGGTATTTTCGTGCTGATACTATGTAGTGGTCCATATAGGTAGATTCTATAAATTAGTTGTTTTATTTTGTTGGTTGATTCCGAGCTTGATCGCTTTGCTTATCTTTTTGGCCTTTTTCTTTTTGACGCCTTGAAACGTAGCCCGCTATGCTTCCTCGTCGTTAAAAAGAAAAATCTTCAAAATCTTAAGTAAATCGACTCAAGCTAATTTATAGAACCTACCATAATAAAGCTTAAGCGTATGACATGCAAATTTAGCATATTTTTTTTAATAAAGGGTAAGAAAATGAAGCCAATGGCAAAAACAGAAAAGGACATCTATGGCAATATAGAAGAAAGTAGCCATAAAGGTGAGCTTCTATAAAAATACCGATGAAGTTTGTTATAAATATAAAAATGAAGTACTTTTGCAATGAGGTCAAAACCTGCCTTAAAAGAAAAAACTTAATATCCATTTATTTGTAAAATTTAATTTTATGTTAAAAGTACTAAGATTACGTGGGCTAATTAGCTTGTTTGTGTGGGTGTGCACGGTGTGTGTGGCTGAAGCACAAACTTACACGATTTATCCCGTGCCTCATTCAATGAAGGCCGCTGAAGGGACGCTTTCGTGGACTACCAACGTGAATGTTGTAACTCATTCAGGTGTGGATGAAATAACCCAAAAACGTTTGCAAACTTTATTGGAAGAAAAGGGCTTTCAGGTAAACATTGTAGAACCTTCAATGTCGGAAGGCTTGTCGGGCGTTTCTATATTCTTGGGGGTTGTAGGCGCTGATGATGCCATTGAAGCGGTTGCAACTGAAAAATTTGGATTAAAAATCTCAAAGATATTGGTTAGCAACAAGTACGACCGTCATGCCTTGGCTGTCTCACAGCACGGTGTCGTAATCTTGGGCGAACACACAAATGCGGTGTTTATGGGTATAGCTTCGCTTGAGCAAATGCTTGAGCAAATGTCGGAAGGCGCATTGCCAGGTGTGACGATTTATGATTACGCAGATCAAGAATGTCGTGGCTTAGTTGAAGGCTATTATGGCTATCCTTACACCGTTTCGGTCAAAAAAGATTTGATGCGCTACATGATGCGCTATAAGATGAATACATATATCTACGGTGCAAAAAGCGACCCTTATCACTCTCAATATTGGAAAGATGCTTATCCAACCACGATTAGCTTTGAGCAAGAAAAGAACGGATGGTTAACCCAAGCTATGGTTCAGGAAATTGCAGACGTGAGCACGCAAACGAAAGTGAATTTTATTTGGGCCATCCATCCTGGAAATGATTTCTTAGGTAGCGCAACTGCGATAGATGATATCATGAGCAAATTTGAGAAAATGCATCATTTAGGTGTGCGCCATTTTGGCGTTTTCGTGGATGATGTCGGTATCCCCTCGTCAGATGCAGATATGCAAAAAAATGCTCAGCGCGTGACCGAACTTCAACAAAAAATAGAAAAGAAGTGGAATGGGAAAAACGCTGTCCCTGCCGACACTGTACGCCCATTGCATTTCGTTCCTCAAATTTATTGTAACAGCTTCGCCAGTTCAGTTGATCAGCGTCAGCGCTTTATGAAGGCCTTGCAGGTTATCCCAAGTTATGTTACGGTGTATTCAACAGGGCAAGGTGTGTGGTCGGTACCCAATAATGACCATACAGAGACCATAATGAACGAGTTTAAACGGCCAATGGGATGGTGGTGGAATTATCCTTGTAATGATAATGCAGATGGTCAGATTTATACCATGGATATGTACAGCAATTTCTATGATATGCCAGCAGTGGATGGCAATGCGCGTTTGCCTAAAAATCTTTTGAATTGCCAAGGACTTATTGCCAATCCTATGCAACAGGGTGAAATCGCAAAAGCCACCTTATTTCATATTGCTGATTATGCATGGAATAATGCTAATTTTAACAACCAAAAAAGTTGGGAAGCAAGTATTAAAAGCTTAATAGCCGACGAAAAGATCTGTAAAGCTTATAAAGACATTACACCTTATTTAAGATGGAATGAACCCCAAAGTTTGCAAGAGTTGATTGAAGATTACAAAGCATCGTTGGAGGCTCAAACGCCCAACGCTCAATCGCTTACCGAACTTTTTGAAGGTATAGCGCAAAATTGTTTGTTGGTTCAACAACTAAAAGATTCTGAAGTCGAAAGCGATCGTTTGCTCTACAATGATTTAGCCCCTTGGTTGAATACGTTGGCCACACGTTCAAGGATTATTCTTAAGATGTTGGCTCTTTCCGTTTCCAAGGAATCTCATGCCGATCGTTGGTTGACCGTTAAGGAAGTTGTGGATAGCGTCAATTCATTAAAAAGCAATACTTGCTACACGGCCTACGCTTTAGAGGGTATGGGCAATGGTATCAGTGTTAGTCAACGTCAGGCTCAGTTGAGCGAGAAGTATATGTCGGCTTTTATTGATTACCTGTACCAATTGACCATTGCAGGCTATTTTGATAACTATAAATTAAGCAAAAATCCTCAAGCGATTACCAATTCAAATTTATTAAAACCTTATGTTGATTATTCCGATTCAGAACATATTTCATTGTCGATAGGAACCTGTGATTTGGATGTCAAAAAATGGATTGGCCTGGAATTTCCTCAACCTACATTGTTGACCGAATTGACCATCGCCGAGCATCTCTTACCATTGTTGCAATATAGCGCCAATGGCACAGATTGGAGAACTTTAGGCGAAAATGAAACTATTCCAACTGACAAAGTCAAATATCTGATATTGCTGAACGACCAAGCGTCAGGAATTAAAGATTTTAAAGTCGGTGCGAATGAGTTTGTTGTGGCTTGTCCGAAAAAGGTAATACCTACTTCTGCCGAACTGCCCCAAGGTAATGTTTATGAGGATCATGGCGCAAGCCTGTTAATTGATGCTAATTACGATACGTGGGCTTGCCTGAACAGAGTGCAGCAGGTTAATGATGCTTATCAAATAGATTTGGGAAAAACAGAAACGCTTCATGACGTGCGTGTTGTGTTTGGAACGACTAACGACGACTATCCCATAAAGGCACGTTTGCAATATTCGCAAAATGGCACAACCTGGACAAATCTTAAAATCAAAGGCGCAACGCAGAATGTGTGGAGTATGTCTATAGCGCAAAACGTAAGAATCAGTAACGATGCTGTATATTGCGATTTTAATGGCGCAAAGAAAAAAGCGCGTTATTTACGTTTAGTCGTTGTTGAGGCAAATACGGAAAAATGGTTGCGACTCTGTGAAATAGAAGTCAACCGAATGTACGAAGAAAACGCTGTTAGCCCCGTGTGTCATGATGCTGATGGGCATGTTGTCGAAGAGCTCCTTGATGGTCAGGCCAATACCTTTATCAAGCCATCCATGAAAAGTCCGATAACCTACCATTTCTATAACCACATGAAAGCAGATTCTATGGCAGTTTATAGCGATCAGGGTGCACAAGTCTTCCCAGTAAGCCCCGCTGATTCATGCTATCAAATCGCGTGGGAGGGAAATGTGCCGCCAAGCATTTATGAAGTTTATCCCATTTGGAGCAAAGAACTGTCGTCGCTACCATTGAAGGGTAGTGCAATAGAAGAAGCCTTTGCAACGCTCAAGGAAATGGCATTGCACGCGTTGGATTCATGTGGAAAAGGCGAACCCTTAATCACCTCAAAAGCGCAATTGTCTTCGCCATTTACCGAAACTGCAGAGGGGGCCATAGAGCATCTTTTAGATGGCAATCCCAGCACCTTCTGGCATTCTACGTGGAAGGGCGGAGCAGTTGCTGACGGACTGCATTACATCCAGATTGAGTTGCCCGACGAAGCAATTGATGGTGCATTCCTTAGTCTCGGACGCCGAAGCAACACCTTTACCGATCAACTCATTAAAGCACGCATTCAAGGCGTTCAAAAAGATGGCACCGTTGTTGATATCACAGATTTAGATTTGCCTTTCACCGACGCCAACGAAACGCTGATTTGTGCTGTAAATTGGGAGCCCGTTTATAAGTACATCCGACTCTTAGAGTTAAAAACAACAGGCGCCGAAAATGCATCTCGAGGTTATTTCCATCTTGGAGAACTGCAACTTTACAGCAAAACGCCATATTGGAAAATCAAGCGTGCCGAAGCCGAAGCCGCTCTGTTGATTTCAGCTTCTTCAATCCTGCCATCCGAAGCTAACGATGAGGATCTGGAAAAACTACAAGCTGCTTACGATGAATTTATGCTTAAAGTGTTTAATCAATTGCCTACTGCAATTAATAATCTCAATGAAACGCGTCCCAATCCTCATGATGCTTCTATCTACGATGTTTTGGGCAGAAAATTGAATGCTATACCACCGACGGGTTTGTACATTTACAAAAATAAACTGTACGTGAAGTAAGCGCATCTGTTAAAACGACTTCCTGATGACGACTCGGGAGGTCGTTTTTTTTGAGTTGAGAGTTTAGAGATGAGTGTGTACAGCTGTTGTTCCAAATTCAATTGCTTCTATTGCAAAGCATCTACAGCTCCGCACGGCAAGACGCTGAAGGTGTTTTCGCTCTGCAATCGAGCGATTGGCGTAAGCGCTTACCCTCTCGGGGAAGTGAAGCAGATTATTTTTTTAATGACTCTTAACGTATCAATCAGCAGAAAATTCTTTTGAAATGCTTAATTTTGCGATTGAAAAATGCGTGTTGTTGATTTGAGACCGTTAAAAATCAGTTTCTCAGAATCAACGAAACGCTTAGTAGTCATTTACATTTAATATCTTATATGAACGATTTAACTATTTCAAACGCCATAAAATACATCGGCGTGGACGATGCTGACATCGATTTGTTCGAAAGTCAGTATGTGGTTCCTCATGGCATTTCTTATAATTCTTATTTAATCCTGGATGAGAAAATTGCCATTCTCGACACTGTTGATAAGCGTAAAGCCTGTGAATGGTGGCAAAACCTCAATGAAGCCCTTTCTGGAAAAAGTCCAGATTATTTAATCGTGCAGCATTTGGAGCCTGATCATGCAGGGTTGGTTGGTGAAGTCATGAACAAATATCCCCAACTGAAGCTTGTGGCTACGCAAAAAGCCATCAATATGCTGCCGCTTTATTTTGAGCAGGAGGGACTTTCAGAGCGTTGCATGCCCGTTTCTGAGGGTGATGTGTTAAGCTTAGGTGCGCACCGTTTGCAATTCTTTCATGCGCCCATGGTGCATTGGCCAGAAGTGATGGTCACCTATGAGCAAACAGAGGGTGTTTTGTTCTCAGCCGATGGCTTTGGTAAATTTGGTGTCTTGTCGCACGACGAAGCGTGGGCGTGCGAAGCCCGTCGCTATTACTTTAACATCTGTGGCAAGTATGGCGCAGCGGTGCAGTCCCTGTTGAAAAAAGCCAGTGCGTTAGACGTCAAGATGATTTGTCCGCTCCACGGCCCGATCTTGCGCACCGATTTAGGTTATTACTTAGGTTTGTACGACACCTGGAGCAGCTATCGCCCCGAAACCGATGGCGTTTTTATCGTCTATGCCTCCATCCATGGTCATACGGCTGCTGCGGCGCATTGCTTGGCGGACATACTGCGCAGCAAGAACGTGAAGGTTGCCATTGCCGACCTCACGCGCGATGATATGGCAGAAGCCGTGGAAGACGCCTTTAAGCACAGCCGAATGGTGGTTTGCGCAGCGTCTTACGATGGTAGCGTGTTCCCACCTATGCATGATTTTCTGCATCATTTAAAGTTGAAGTTGTATCAAAAGCGCCGTGTTGCGATTGTTGAAAACGGCTCCTGGGCGCCATGTGCAGCCAGGGTTATGCATGATATGCTGTCGCAAATGAAGGACTTAGATTTTGTTGCAGAACACGTGACGATCCGAGGCGCTATGAAAGCCCACGATGTGTTGGCATTAGAAGCCTTGGCAGATGAGATTTTAGCTTGAATTGGAGGGGGGGATTAACCTACTCTGTTCTTCTGTGAGAGTACAAGACAAAAGGTTATAAGGGCGATCGCCCTTATAACCTTTTGTCTTGTTGCGTGGAAAGTAACTTTCGTGTGTGTTGTTCTACTGCTTGCCAATGGCTTTTGCCCACGCTGTGGACTTGAAGTTTTCGTTATGATTGCCAATGTTGCAGATGGATGCGTTTTTGTCGTAAACGTCTTGAGGGACAAACATTGAAATGCCGCAGCAACGATCGACTTCAATGTTGACGTAGTCGTAATAGCCGGGACCGACCCATATCTGAGGCGTGGCATTGTAGTAAACAATGGCTTCCTCCAGGATTTGCTCGAAACGCAGGAAGTCTGCTTCGCTGACCATGTGGCGCATAGCGTCTTTAAAGTCATAGTAGTGCGGACGGTAATAATACATGGAGGCATATTTGTAATAATGGGTTACGGAGGTCATGTCGGGCCTGCGTACCGTCCAATCGATTGGCGCCAAAACGCGACTAGTAATAGCTGCAAGGCTATCGAGCGCGCTGGTTTTGACAACGGATATGGATATGCCGAAATCGCTATAGACGGACGTCATGGTCGTTACATCCTGAAAGTAGGTTTTTGCAATTGTCGCGACGTCGGCTTCAAAAAAGCCATTTTGAATGAGGTGGGTGTAGTACCCGCCATCGTAAGGAATCTGGACGGGTGCGCCAATGATGTATTCGGCAACATGACGGAGTTCGTATAGCGTTTCGATGCATTGCATCAGGCAGGTGTCGAAAAGGATGAATTTAAATTTGATGTTGGCACGCTCCATTGCCTTGGATATGTCGGCTATGTTCATCTGGCTTCCAAGATTTCCATCCTTGTCCTTGTTGGAATTCATGTGGCCATCCGGACCGACGTCAATGCCAAATGAACGTGCGCCAAGCGTACTGCCTGACGATGGTATCCAGCCATCGCTGTGCGACCATGCGATAAACCCATATTCCTCGGATTGGTAATTTTGGCGGACGTAGCTTAAAACGTCGTACATCTGATCGGGGTGGGTGGAGTAATAGTCGGCATCCCAGCGGTGCACCAATTTGATGCCGTCTTTAGCGCTGATCTCGTATATTCGGGGCAGGTGCTTGTCGTCAACGTAGATGAGGCATCTGTCGGTGTCGGGAATGTGGGTGGCAGCCACGACACATTCCAGAGAATCGTTTTCCCAGGCGGAGCGGCCGCTGTTGTCCCTCAAACCCATATCGTTCTGGGCGATGCAATATAGCAGAACGGTTCGTCGCGCGAGGCTCGGTTGCTGGGGAGCTTCAGAGGGTGGCGGCAGCGTTTCATCATCGCCTTTGTCGCAGGATTGAAACAAAAAGCATATGAAGAACAGAATTAATAATGAGTTGAGATATTTCATAGGTGTTTTTACGTGTAAAGGGGGCTTGCCTGTTTGTCAATCTTCAGTTTCGCAAGTGGAGAAATAAAACTCCTGTTGTGACTTTTCTTTTGAAAAGCAGAAATAGGTTATGTCGGCTTGCGAGCAGATTTCGCCGCAGTGGATTATTTCGCTTTCAATGATTGCGAGGTTGCGTTTCACTTCTTTTAAGCGGGCACGAATGGTGAGTTGAACGTCTGTGCCCGTGGGGATGGCTTTGCTGTACTTCATGTTTAAACGCACGGTTTGCCCAGCGGTTTGGAGTTTTCTGAAAATCAGCCAACCAGCTACTTCGTCGATTAGGGTTGCTTGTATGCCGCCGTGAAGCGTGTTAAGCCAGCCCTGGAAATTGGGGTGGGGGTTCCAAAAAGAAACGACATCGTCACCGTCTTCATACACCTCAAGCTTTAATCCCCAAGGATTTGAGGGCGCACATCCGAAGCAGTTGTAGCCAATGTCTGTGAGGTTTATCCAGGGGTTGTTGATCTTTTTCATATTTCAGGCATGGTTTTATTTCACAATATATGATGCAAAATTAATAAGAAACCATAAAATGAAGCATGGCGCAGGAAAATAAAGTGGGGGAGTATGAAAAATAGACTCAAAACTCTTTGTGGATTTAAACTATAATTTGTTACTTTGCCACTTGAAAAGAATAAAGATCGTTGAATTATGAAGGTTGTACTCAAATTAGGACTATTGACGTTTTTGACGTGTGCTGTTGCGGCATGTGAAGAGAAAAATGAAGTTAAAAAGACACAGCAGGCGGTGGAAAACGTTGTTGTAGCTGAAAAAGCGAATAGTGATACCATTGCTGATCAGATAAGCGAACGCAGTTATTCGCTTAGTCTTGAGGGAAAGCGTTTTGAGGTTAATATAGTGCGTTCGCCCAATCGCGAATTGCCTGTCGTTAAGGATGTGTTAGACACGCCTTTTTATGATAATGTCGTGAAAGTGACTGTGCGCCATGCGGGGCAATTGATTTTTGATCATGTTTTTCGAAAGGCTGATTTTGATGCTTTTTTGAGCCAAGAGGATCGCATGCATGGGACTCTTGCTGGCATGAATATTTATGAGGAACAATGCACGCCCGACGTTCTTGTCTTTGTGAGCCAGATATGCATGTCGGGTATGGATGGCGGCACATTTGTTAAAATATTATTTTCAGTGAATCAAAGAAAATACACGATGCAGACGGACGACACTGCGAACTTAGAGGTTGCTTCCATGTCGCAGGACGAAGGGGTTTAGTTGCCTTTGGCTGGTTTAACCGCCCACCCCTGGCGGTGCATAAGTATTAATACTGTTTGACATACGAAAGGAGGGTGAATCATGCGTGTGACTCACCCTCCTTCTCTTTTTTTGTATATGAAACGTGTGTTCTAATTAGTTTGCTGGCGCTTCTGGCGCTGGCGCTGCAGGAAGATCGGCTGCAGGGAGCTCATTGGCTACAGGTACAGTAGGGAGGTTCATTTGCATTTCTGTTACGAGAGCGTCTGAATTTTGTTCTTCAGGTGTGAAGTAAACTGTTGCGATGCTGATAACAATGAGTGCACAAGCAAGGCTCCATGTGATTTTTTCTACAATGTTTGTAGTCTTGTTTACACCTAAAATGGCATTACCCGCAGCCATGTTTGAAGTTAGGCCACCGCCCTTAGACTCTTGAACCAGCACGATAAGAATCAAGAGAATTGCTGTGATAACAGCTAAAATGACGAGAATAGAATACATGTTTTTTATTGTTTTGTTTTGTTATTAATAATCTGAAGTTTGCGCAGGAAACGCAATTGGTCTGCAAAGTAACTATTTTTTTTTGGATAATTCAAGTTTAATTTAGTAATAATTTCAATTGCTTTATCATAATTACCTTGTTTTGCGTAAATCTTTGCTAAAGTTTCAGTAAAGAATTCTTCTTGCTGATTATCTGTTTCGTTTTCTACGATGTTAGGCTTATAAGTGGGTTCTTCCTGCAGAATGATTTTTTCGCCAGGATTGTTGATGAATGTCGCAATGATGTTGCTTTCCGTTTCTGGCTCTGGGGTGGTGATGTCGTCCAGTTCCAAAAGATAGGAAGCGTAGTCGGTTGTAGCTTCAGTGGGCGTGAGTGGCCTGTTGTTTCTTCTGGGTTGGAATTCTGGTGTCGTTGACAGGAAATTATCAATAAGATTTTGTGTGCGTTCAGCGGGCGAGAGGTTTGATGTTGTGTCTTGAGCAGGGTGCTGTTCTGCTTTGTATCCTTCTTTCTTTATTTCGTAGTGTGCGCCCTCAACTAAATTAAACAGTGCCTTTCTATTAGGCACGTAGAGCGCAGCCCGACGCAGTTCTTCGCCAAAAGAAGCGTCGTGCAATAAAAAGAGATTTTGCAAGTAGAGCAATCTTGCCGTGTGATGGTAAGGGTGCTGGGCTAACCGTTCGCGTAATGCGTGCAGGGTTTCTTTGTTTAGTTGCTCTGGATGATTAATGAGGTGTTGGATATTCACTGAGGGAAGGATTTTCTAAAGTAATAACCAAAATGAGAGGTGCTTGGAGGACGTAGGTACGAGTGGCAACGGGGGCTGGTCCTATAAATCGGCCGTTGTAAGCTTTCGGTTGATTCCGATTTGGGGACGCTTGGCTTACAGCGGTAGATTCAAACGAATTACAGGGTCTGTCTAAATATATGTGTGTGCTTACCAGTCGGCAACGGTCGCATTAAATATCTGGTCAGCAATGTCTTTACACATTTGCGTGACAAGCTCTTCTTGAACAGCCGCTAATTGCTGGTTGGCATCAAATTGAGTTGTGGCAGAGAACTGACGCTCCCAAGCTTGGTTCTTTTGTTTGTTCTCATAACGGATGTTTACCGTCATTTTTAATTGCACCTGTGCTGCATATCCATCAGCAGATACAGCTTTGTTGTATTGCTCGTAGTTGGTGATTTCGCCAGCTAATGTAAGATCCCCTCCTTTTTTGACAAACGTAAGTTTTGTTTGATTGGCATAGAGATCTTGAAGTGTGTTGTTGAAGATGGCTTGCATGGGCGCCCAGCCGTAGGGAGCACGGTTGGCAATTTGTTCTATTTGTATGGTTTTGGTTATGTCGTAATTGATGGAGGTGCTTGTGAATTTATAGCTCACCTGGCACGCAATTAATGTCAAGAGTGCACCTCCGATGATTAGTGCGACGATTGCTTTATTGGTCAGTTTATTCCAAATCATATTCTTTAATTTTTCGGTATAGCGTGCGTTCGGATATGCCAAGCTTTTGTGCTGCGATTTTGCGGTTGAAATTGTTTTCTGTAAGGATTCTTTTTATAACGTCGTATTCAACATCGCAAAGTTTTTGTCCTTTTGCCTCATGTTCGTCTTTGGGCATTTCTTCAGGAACACATTCTTCGTAATCACTATTAGTGAAAAATTTGCTTTTGTTGGCACTAAGTGCTTTATCGGTCACAACGTGCGACGTGGGTAACGTCAGCGCCTGTCGGCCTTTGATGATGCTTTTTAGCTCATCCACTTCATTGCGCAGTTGATATAGCATCGCTATAATTGTTGTTTGGTCCAATTGAAATACTTGACCATTATCTTTGTTTTTTATATCACTGTTGAGCGCAATGAGTTCGCCTCGATGACGTTCTACTGGTAAATATCTTGATAAGAGAGCAGGGGTGATTAGGTGTTCTTCCGTCGTGATGCACATGTTCGTGGCGATGTTCTTTAATTGACGCACATTGCCTGGCCATGAGTATTTCAACAACATTTCTTCAGCTTCTGGAGTTAAACGAATGAGGGGTACGCCATACTGCTCGTTCATTTCCATGGCAAAGAGTCTGAATAACATGATAATATCCTGGCCTCTGTGCCTAAGCGGTGGTACGCTAATGCTTACACAATTAAGGCGGTAAAAAAGATCTTCTCGGAAACGTCCATCAGCAATGGCTTTTTCCATGTTGACATTGGTGGCTGCAACAATGCGAACATTGGTCTTTCTTACTTCACTCGACCCCACAGGGATATATTCTCCGGTTTCCAATACGCGCAGCAAACGTGCTTGAGTGGCAAGTGGTAGCTCGCCAACTTCGTCTAAGAAAAGCGTTCCTCCGTTGGCTGTTGCGAAGTAACCTTCACGAGGACCTATTGCGCCTGTATATGCTCCTTCAACGTGCCCAAAGAGTTCTGAATCAATCGTTCCTTCAGGGATAGCACCGCAATTGATGGCTATGTAATTTTTGGTTTTGCGCTTGCTGTTGTCGTGTATGATGCGTGGAAATACTTCTTTCCCAACACCATTCTCACCAACGATGAGCACAGAAAGATCTACTGGCGCAATTTTTAGAGCGATGTCAATAGCACGATTTAAATCCTCGCAATTGCCCACAATGTTGTAGCGTTCTTTTGTTCGTCGAAGAAGTGCTTCTGTCATAACCTAATTTCGTTTTTGTTTGAACTGCAAAATTACGCAAAACCATGGAATAACGCAAAAAAATAAATAAGAATGGAGAAAAGAGAAAGGAGAAAGAATACGGTCTTTAAAGTAAACTTTTCTTTCTCCTTTCTCTTTTGAAATGTGTATGTGATGATTAATAGCCGTAATTTACAGAAACGGCTTCGTCGTTATATTTAAAAGTACAGAGTGTGGTGTTACCCTCGTGGTTCGTAGAATAAGTGAAATTTAGTGTGTAATCTTCCAAATCAGATTCTTCAGGGTAATCAACTGTGATCGTTTTAACCAAATTTCTAGATGGAGCACCCAATAAGCCAGCATAGAAAAGGTGCTCAAAACCATAACATCCAAGCATGGGGCTCATTGTTTCGGGTAGTAACCCATTGATGTTTTTGTTGTTTGCCGCTGTAAATGTATAAATTATCGGGTCGTCGTTATTTTTGATATATGTTATTTGCGAGATGTTTCCGTTGGTATAAGTGATGTCGGCTTTTGCGCGTGAAACTTCTGCACCAAAGTTGGCGTCTCTGAATAAGGCTTCCCATTTTATGAGTTGGTTGTCTTCATTGTAATAGAAGGTGTATTCGTCTTTGTTGACGTTCAGCAAGGTAATGTTGAAGTTGGCATTGAGGGCGAACTTCATGCTCATGGTGTTTGAGTTTGTAACTTCAATGGATTGTGTACTGTAGTGAAGATAGCTCGTATAGTTGTTTGGCATTGACGAATTGTATTGGAATCCGTCGGCGGCTACCATTCTTTGCGCATCGTAGTGAAATTGCCAATCATAGCAATTGTTGATGTTTCCACTATGAACGATGGTCTTTATTGGCTTAGTGCTTTCTCCTGGAAGCTGAGGCTTAACGTAGGGTATAGGATCTTCATCGCTTGAACATGAAGTAAAGATGAGACCGCAAGCTAAGAAGCAAAGGCTGAAAATCTTTTTCATTATTAGATAATTTTTAGAAAATATTTAATGATTGATAATATTCGCAAAGGTAAATATTTTTTTTGAGTATGTAGATGATTAAACATTAAAAAAAGTCAGTACATTTGCAATCAAGGATTTATTTGTTAATACTCAGTAAATCAGGAAAGGCGACTTGAATTAAATAAGAATTTATAAATTGAATGCTTATGGAATTTGTTTTGATGTTTCTAGCTTTAATATTAGCGGTATTAGGGCTTATTGGTACCGTTGCGCCAATTTTACCCGGTACGATTTTGTCTTATTTAGGACTGTTGTGTGTGTCTTTTCTCTCGGGGTCTTTTGTAGGTGGTGCCGAGTTGATTTGGGGCGCAATCATTGCGCTTATTGTTGTGCTTTCGGATTATTACCTTCCTGGCTACTTTAGTAAATTGTGTGGGGGAACCAAAGCCGGCATCTCAGGAGCGACGATTGGCGCTGTATTAGGTATTTTTATTATGGGACCTCTTGGTGTTTTCCTCGGGCCGTTCTTTGGTGCTGTTATTGGTGAGATGTGTGCCAAGAAAATACCTTTGCGTCAAGCCGTTGTGGTTGGATTAGGTGCGCTACTTTCGTTTTTTGTTGGGGTAGGTATTAAACTCGTGTTTGGAATTTGGGCAATGTATATGATTGTGGTTGATGTAATAACCTTTATGACTTTATAATGGTGAAAAATATTTTTTAAGAAAAATAAGAAGTGATGCTGTGTTATTCCTTGGGGGGGATTTTCTCAACACACGATGCGGGGATGACGGTTGTTGCCACAGCTGTGACGCCTTCGATGCGAACCACTACGCGCTTTTCGTGTTTCTTTTTTAGTTGTATAAAGATACCTTCTACTCCCGCAAATTTTCCAGCAGTTATACGAACGCGTTCACCTTTTGTAAGGTCGATTTCTGTAGGATTTATATATTGAATTTTTTCTTCTTCATTTCCGGCTACAGCAATGAAGTTATTCATTTCATGTTTAGGGACAGTAACGGGTAATCGACCAATTCTAATTTGATTGTTAAAATAGTCTTTGCATAGGAAGTTGAAGTCGAATATATCTTTTTTTTCTTTTTTAAAGGCGTTGAGTTGTTCAAAGGTTGAGTACACAAAAACGTAATTACGTAGTGCAATCTTCCGTTCATAGGTGAAATGCCCTTTTGCATCTCTTCCTTTAACTAACATGGTGGGAATAAAACTGCTTATAGAGGCTTCTGATTTAAGTAAAGCTTGTAATTTTTCTTCTTTGTTGAATGGGACTACTACAACAAACCAAAGCTTTTCTGTTAGAGAAAATGGGTATCGTCTTTCGAAAGACAAGGTGTCGTTCATGGTGTGTTTATTTTTTTGGGGGGCAAGACTTTTCTGTTTTGCAAGCAAAGATACAATTTTGACTTGAAATGACCGCATTCGGAAACACAATCTAACAGACTAACCGAAATTCGTTTGCTTATACTGGATTGGATATTTTCCTTTCTTTTGGTGCCGTTACAGCACTTGAAAGTATTTTTTTTGTGTTAGGATGAAGCTATAAATTACTCAAACGGAGTTCTCTTCAAATCGTTGCGCAGATGTTTAATCATGGTGAATACTTAGTATATCTTTAGTCGTAAAATCGTTTTTCAGATGAAAGTTGGTCTAAACGGGATTTAGTTAAATTAAACGGCAGTTAGTTTTAATTAAATGGGATTTAGTTTTAATTAAATGGGATTGGGTTGAATGCAGACATTGAAAGTGATTTGAGGTTTACTGAGAATAGTGTGCAACGTTTATGAGGAGCGAATGACGGGATGATTGAATCCGTAGCATATGAGGTGGTTATAGCTCATGTCGTTTAGTTCTGGGGTGAGTTTGTGTATATAATAACCCTCCTAATTGCCTTTTTTTATAGGCAGTTAGGAGGGAGGTTTTTTGAGCGGATAGTAATGAGTTTTAAAAGTTAGTCTTTAATTTATTCCCACGTAATATTCCAAGTTTCGACTATTTCGTTCTCTGTTCTTCCTGTGATTTTTGTAATATATCCTTCAGCATCAAATTCATATTCATAGTTATGAGTTTCTGTGGTGTTCTCATCATAATCTTTAGTGGTTATGCTTGTAGGAAGCTGGGGACTTCTAAGCCCAAATAAAGCAGGATGAGCATAAGCCAAGGTTTCAGAGTAAACAACGTCAACTATAAGAGGGTTATATCCCGAGCAAGAGCGTGTATTATAGGTGAATGTTGTTTTACTTCTAATTTTATTTCCTAAAGCGTGCGTTATGGTTGTGATTTTTTCACCATCCCAAGTGATGGAATTTGTCCATGTTGTTTCAGCGGATGGACCAGGTTCTTTCCATGTTGACATTTGTTTTGATTTGTTGTAAGTGAAAGTGCAACCATAGGGGTGGTCTGATTTTTGTACCAAATTGTTCGTTAACAAATAACTTTCAAAATTTCCTCGTCCCGTGGTGAAATCAATGGCATCGGTATGCCATGTGTATTCGCTTGTAGTTGCATGATTATCCGTATAGGTGGCTGAAGATAATCTTCCTTCAGGATTATAATCAAAGGTCGTTGTTTCAGTATCAGTACGTCCATACTGATTGTACTCATAAACGAGTATTGTTATTTTTTTGTTGTCAATAACGTTTCCGTTAGATTCATTGTCATCGTCGTTGCAAGCTGTGAAGTTGGCGCATAAAAGAACGGCGAACATTGCCGCTTTGAACTTTCCGAGTGTTTTCATTGTTTTTACTTGTTTTGTTTTTGTTTGGTCTTCATAATTCCCAAATGAAGACTTGTTAAGTAGGGAATTTATCCATCACTGACGGTGTGTTTCTTTTTCGGTGCAAAGGTACTGAGTTTATGTTGATGCATTAAAAACAAAGTGTGTGATTGTTTGTGTACTATAAAAAGGGATTCTTTTGGTACATATAAAAAGCGCACCAAAGTAAATTTAGTGCGCTTTTGTTCTACGTGTGTCTTAGAAATAGCTAAAATCCCCCACTGTAAATCCAACCAATAGTGGATGGTAGGGGTGTATTTTTGTATTTGTTAAGGAGATTGGAAAGTTTTCGATTCTCGCCTCCATCGTCTGAATAGCGATGGTAGTAATCTTCTCCTTGAAGTCCTACTATGCTTGTTAGTCTTGATATGAATAATAGTTTGTCTGTTGAAATCTTTTCCACAGAACTTTTTAAAAACTCGCGGTTGGGTATCTTGTTGCTTAGGAAATATTGGAACATTGCAGCAAATAATCTTGTTTTGTGGGATTTAGCAAGTGATATCTTTTTTTTATAATTCAATAGAACCCATGACTTTATGGGGCTTTCAACGCCCATTTGATTTAATCTTGATAGGACTTCTTTTTTATTATTGCTTGTTTCAATAATGGTGTTATAGGAGTTAATAAAATATGTTATGGCCGTTTTTAGAATTGAAAGCGTATATTCATCATGTGTTTCATAATTCTGTCTTCCGTTTTTCTTGGTTGTTAGTTCTGTCGCCTCCGATAATTTTGATATCATTGTGTTAATCTTTTCTGTTTCTGAGTGTTCTAAGGTTGGACCATTGGTGCAAACGTCTTCCACAACATCGTTGATAAACAACAAGAGGTACCAAAATTTTTCTAAATTCAGATGGTAGGCCTCGATAGTCTGAATAACCTCTTTACTGTTGAAAAATCGTTCTTTAAAAGATTGGTCAAGAGGAGGATGCTCTGTGTAGTATTTCTTTGCAGACTCAATATTTTCGTTAGGGAAAAATGTTACGTATCGAGCAAATTTTTCATCGTTTGATAGTTGTGCTTCAATACATCTGTTGGCAAAAATTACAGGAGCTTGCGACTCGCTACGCCCCTCGTGATCAACAACGGGAAGAAAGGCATCTGCCACTTTCCATACATATTCTAATAATGGTTCGTCCAAATATTTGTCAATTTCCGACCTGTATGCTTTGTGGTCGGGTAAATCTTGTATTTTTATGGGTCAGCGGATTTACCCGGTTGGTGGAAGCTCGGCAATCAAGAATAAATTAGTATCTTTGCGATATGGAACATATTAAATTATTGCGTGCCATCCTCCCCGATGTGTTGATAGACAACTTCGATGTTGCCAAGTTCGAGAAGACCGATACTCGTTTTGATATATGGCTCGATGAGAAAAAAGTCCAGATGCGTGAGGATAAGAAGAACTCTTCCGTCATATCTCATGGTTTTGGAGAG
>JAGBYN010000036.1 GCA_017628775.1 Bacteroidaceae bacterium
GGATACCCCCACCCAGGGTGCCGTTCCCTACGGTCACTTACCCTGGGCTAATAGCTGATGCCCCTTCAGGGCGTACCATTCGGCTTTGTTCTTAAATGACGATAAAATACTCTGGATTTAACTCCTGATTCAGACTATTAATAAACCCAGGGGCATTGCCCTGGGCT
Organism: Bacteroidaceae bacterium; assembly: GCA_017628775.1. The sequence goes on from JAGBYN010000036.1 coordinate 168, forward strand.
GGGTGCTTGTTGGCCCTTCAGACCGTGCCCTTCAATAAAATATACGCCTTAATACCATGACCACAGCAAACGAATTGCCCCCAAAGTTCGAGGACTTTGGGGGCAATTATATTCATATGATGCGTATTTCTGTTTACAAGGCTGCCAATTCAACCACCTTATTCACTGCAGCTTCAAGGCCTTGAACATCCTTACCACCGGCGGTTGCGAAGTGGGGTGCACCACCGCCGCCGCCCTTGATGAGCTTAGCCGCTTCGCGAACGAGATTTCCGGCATGGAGTTGCTTTTCTTCAATCAAGTTCTTAGAAATCATCACCGTGAGCAAGGGTTTGCCTTCATGGCTGCTACCAATAACACAAAGCATGTTCTGAGGAAGGATACCTGAGATTTGGAACGCAAGGTCCTTAACGGCGTCAGGAGTGATGCCTGTAGGCATAACGCTCTTCACGAGCTTCACGCCATTGCAATCCGCAGCCGATTCAATAAGCTTATTACGGAGTTGCTGAACGCGTTCCTTCATTTGTGCTTCTACCTGCTTGCGAAGTTCAGCATTTTCATCCAATGTCTTCTTCAAAGCAGCCACAACGTCCTTGGCATTGAGGAATTGCTTGATGCCTTCAAGCACATCTTCCTGAGCATAAAGACTTTCTTCAGCTGCAGCGCCAGTAATAGCCTCAATGCGGCGCACACCTGCTGCTACACTGCTTTCCGACACGATGCGTACAAAACCAATGCAACCGGTGCTGCTGGCGTGGCAACCACCACAGAACTCAACGCTTTCGCCAAACTGAACCACACGAACACGATCGCCATACTTTTCACCAAAGAGCGCAATAGCACCAAGCTTCTTTGCTTCTTCGATAGGCAGGTCGCGGTGGTCCTGCAAAGGAATATTTTGACGGATGCGGCGGTTCACGATGCGCTCTACCTGGCGCAATTCCTCAGCAGTAACCTTTTGGAAGTGTGAGAAGTCGAAACGCAAGTAACCGGGCGTTACCAACGAACCCTTTTGTTCAACGTGCGTGCCAAGCACTTCGCGGAACGCTTGGTCGAGGAGGTGTGTTGCGGTGTGGTTGGCTTCGCAGGCACGACGTGCTTCCACATCTACACATGCCTGGAACTGAGCCTCAGGATGCTGAGGGAGTTTCTTGGCGATGTGGATGGGTAAGTTATTTTCGCGCTTGGTATCTATAATTTCAATGGTTTCTGCATCATTTACAAGAACGCCCTTATCGCCAACCTGACCACCCATTTCGGCATAGAATGGTGTTGTGTCGAGCACGAGTTCATAGAACTTTTGCTTCTTTTGTTCCACTTCACGGTAGCGCAAGATGCGACATGCGTGTTCTGTTGTGTCCCAGCCTTTAAATACGGTTTCGCCTTCAGCAAGTACCACCCAGTCGCCTGTTTCCACTACTGCGGCATTACGTGCACGTTGCTTTTGTTCTTCCATCTTCTCTGCAAACTTAGCTTCATCAACGGCGATGCCCTGTTCTGAACAAATAAGTTGAGTGAGATCGAGTGGGAAGCCATAAGTATCGAAGAGCGTAAATGCCTTTTCGCCATCGAGTGTTGTGCTACCAGCCTTCTTCGTGTCAGCAATGAGCGATTCAAGAAGGTTGATACCCGTTGCAAGCGTGCGGAGGAAGCTTTCTTCTTCTTCTTTCATCACACGTGAGATAAGCATTTCCTGAGCCACGAGTTCGGGATAAGCCTGACCCATTTCTTCAACTAAAGTAGGGATGAGCTTGAACATAAAGGCTTCGCGCTGGCCAAGGAACGTGTAAGCATAGCGCACAGCACGGCGAAGGATGCGACGAATCACATAACCAGCCTTGGCATTTGAAGGCAACTGGCCATCGGCAATTGAGAATGAAATGGCACGAAGGTGGTCGGCAATAACGCGCATAGCCACGTCAACCTTTTCATCCTTGCCATATTCAAATCCTGAAAGCGAAGCAATCTTCTTGATGATGGGTTGGAACACATCGGTGTCGTAGTTTGACTGCACACCCTGCATGACCATACAAAGGCGTTCAAAGCCCATACCAGTGTCGATGACCTTTGCGGGGAGTCCTTCAAGCGAACCATCAGCCTTACGGTTGAATTGCATGAACACGAGGTTCCAGATTTCAATCACCTGAGGATTGTCCTTATTCACGAGCGATGCTCCAGGCACCTTTGCCTTTTCTTCTTCGCTACGGATGTCGATATGGATTTCAGAGCAAGGACCACAAGGACCTGTATCGCCCATTTCCCAGAAATTATCCTTCTTATTGCCATTGATGATATGATCTGCAGGGAAGTATTGCGACCAAATCTCAGCAGCCTCATCATCGCGTGTCAGACCATCATCGGCAGAACCTTCAAACACTGTTACATAAAGATTCTTGGGGTCAATGCCCAACGTCTTTACCAAATATTCATAGGCCCAAGTGATGGCTTCCTTCTTAAAGTAATCGCCAAAACTCCAGTTACCCAACATTTCAAACATGGTGTGGTGGTAGGTGTCGTGGCCCACTTCTTCCAAGTCATTGTGCTTACCGCTCACGCGCAAACACTTTTGAGAATCGGCCTTACGGCGACACTTTGGTTCGCGGTTGCCCAAAATGATGTCCTTGAATTGGTTCATTCCGGCATTGGTAAACATAAGCGTTGGGTCGTCCTTAATAACCATAGGTGCAGAAGGCACGATGAGGTGACCTTGCTGCTCAAAGAATTTCTTATACGACTCGCGTATTTCTTTAGCTGTCATCATATTTTGTTAATCTATTTTTATCTGAGTTCTTTTCAGGTGGGTTTATAATGATTCACCTTCATGCAAAGGCAGAGTCCATGTCGTATTTCTACAACACACTCTGCCTTTACTGAGGATTATTGATAGAATTAATCTTAATCGTTATTCTTTTTTCTTTTGAAAAGACCCTTCTTTTCTTCTTCTTCTTTCTTATGACCGTAGCCGTAACCATAGCCATATCCGTAGCCGTAACCATAACCATAGTCATAGCCGTAGCCGTGCTTTGCGTCTATATCATTGAGCACAATACCGAGGTTGCGGAACTTGTTTTCACGACGCATTCTTTCGAGCAGAGGCACGAACGAACGTTCTTCAACGCCGATACGAAGCACAAACAACGTCACGTCGGCCATACGGCTGATAATGCTGGCATCAGCCACAGCAAGGGCTGGCGTTGTATCGAGAATGATGTAGTCGTACTGCGACTTGGCTTCTTGAATCAATTCTTCAAAGCGTGTACCAAGCAACAATTCTGAAGGATTAGGAGGAATAGCGCCACCAGGCAAGAAGTCTAAGTCTTTGTGGATATTTTCCTTAATCACGAAATCAGAAAGACGCACATCTTCGCTTGACAAATAATGCGTCAACCCCTTTGATTGTTGAGGTGCGAGCAATCGGCTCAACGTACACTTACGAATATCGGCGTCAATCAAAAGCACCTTTTTACCAGCCATAGACAACACCACTGCAAGGTTCTTAGAGGCGAACGACTTACCTTGGTTAGGAATACTTGATGAGAACATCAACACGCGCGCATTCGACTTCATAAAGTTAATGCTATAGCGCAAAATACGGAAGGCCTCAACAATAGGACGATTGGGCTTGAGGTCCGCAATAGTTTGCGATTTCTCGTGGCCCACCCAGTGGGGCAATTCTGCAACGATAGGCGTTGACGTTAATTTCTCAACTTCCATGCGGTTCTTGAGCTTGGTGTCAAACAACTGAAGCACATAGAGAATTGCTGTAGGAATCAACACACCGAGCACCAAACTCATCAAAACAATCATATTTGTTCTTGGGCTTATTGGTGCACCTGTGCACATTGGATATTCCACCATGCGTACGTTAGCTTCGTTGATCGCTAATTGAAGTGCCACTTCTTCGCGTTTGTTGAGCAAGAAGGTGTAGAGCGCATTCTTCAACTCTTGCTGACGCTTAATATCGAGCGCTTCACGCTGCTTAGAAGGCAGATTTGAAACCTTCTTAGTCACGGTGCGTTCGTTCTTCTTAGCATCTTCAAGATGCATTTCTACGGCGCGCACATAACTTGACAAACCTGCCATAATCGTTGGGCGCAAAGCCTCCATACGGCGATCCAAGTCCTTCACGATAGGCGAATTCACACTGGCATTCTCTGCTTGGCGCATACGTTCAAGAACGAGCTTATTGTATTCATTAATCTGTGATGAAATAATGCTACCATCTGTTCCCAGACCACTCAATACTGGAATGGTTTGGTCGTTCTTGGCATGTTCCTTCATGTAGTCGGTCAAGTACTTCGCTACAGACAACTGCGTTTCGAGGTCGAGCGTTGCTTGGCGCGCCATACTGGTTTCCTGAAGGAATCTTGAAGCATCTCCTTCAATGTTCACCAACTTATTCTCTTCCATGAAGCGCTCATAGCGTCCTTCTACATTGCTCAAATCGCTTGCGATCAACTGAATACGGCGATCAATGAAATCGGCAGTACTTTGCGCAATTCGATTTTTGTAACCAACCACGTCGCGCTTATACGCCTGATAGATTTCAGTCAAGATATCGTTGGCACGTGCCACATTATTATCGCTGCATGAGAGCACCACCAATGAGCTTTTCTTATCATACTCAGCAATTGAAACACTGGCACGGAATTTCTCAATAGCAGCATATCTTGAGATGCGTGTCACATACACAGAGACGGGTTCAAAGTCAGCCTTTTCGTCGTCTTCTTTGGGGAGGAAGTTGGCAATCGTTTCCTGCTTATTCAAGCAAATATCGCCAACGGGAGTAGCCAACACTTCGTTGAACTTACCCGCCCAAACACCTTCAATATCTGAAAATTCTCGGGCGCCATCGTAGAGTACGGACAATTCGCTCAACTCATAGTTAGCGTCATCCAAAATCTTAACTTCAAAAGAAACATTTTCAGGAACAGCAACACCTAAGTTCGCCACAAATGGTGTGGCCTTATAGAGCGACACCTTATGTAAAGAACTGCTGACAGCATAGTCCACGTTCAAGCCCAATGTATCAATCACATTCTGCATCAATCGATGAGAATTGAGCACAAACATTTCATTGGTCAGGTTATTGCCAGCACTAATACCATTCAATTCAAGCAAGGCATTCATTGAACCACCAGCACGCGAACCAAAGCTCGCCATATCTGTAGGTTCGGCATTCTCAATCAACACCACCGCTTGACTCTTGTAAATAAGGGTGCTACGGCGCTTATAAACCTCACCGAGAACAAGACAAACGACAACAGAAAGCGCATACCACTTCCAATTAGCCTTAAAGAAGTCCCAACACAACTTCAAAATATCAGCCAACGACATTTCGTTCTCTTCTTCTGCATTGAAATTAAGATCTTTGTCTTCCATAAAAAATATTTGGCATTTATTATAATAATCGTATCACTTCAGCATGCCCGGCACCAATAGTAAAAAAGCACGCCACGACATACCAAGGGCAAAGTTAGCAAATAATCAAGGAATTATCATGAAAAATGATATGGTTATTTCAAAAAAAGTAACATTTTCAAAAGATTATGGTTAACTTTGCGTACAAAACCTTGATTTATGACGTCCATACTCATCATTTACACAGGCGGAACGATTGGCATGATTGAAAACCCGGAAACTGGAGCACTCGAAAACTTCGACATGCATCAGTTTCGCCAACACGTACCAGAATTAAAGCGATTTAACTTTAAAATAGACGCCGTCACGCTGAAATCACCCATTGACTCTTCCGACATGGAACCGGCAAACTGGGTGGAGATTGTGCAAATGATCAGCGACAACTACGAGCCTTACGACGGCTTTGTCATTCTGCATGGCACAGACACAATGTCGTACACCGCATCTGCACTCAGTTTCATGCTGGAAAATTTGGGGAAGCCGGTCATCATCACTGGTTCGCAGTTGCCCATTGGTAAACTCAGAACCGATGGCAAAGAAAACCTGCTGACTTCCATTGAAATTGCAGCGGCACGAAATGCAGCGGGCGAACCCATGGTTCCTGAAGTCTGTATTTTCTTCCAAAGTTCATTGATGCGTGGCAACCGAACCACCAAAATCAATGCTGAAGGGTTTAATGCTTTCCGTAGCAATAACTTCCCCATTCTGGCTAAGGCGGGCATACACATCAGATACGAAAGCCATTTGATACGCCGCCCAGACCCTAACCGCCCATTCACCCCACATTATCTTCTGGACAACAATGTCGTGTTCCTCACCCTCTTTCCAGGCATACGCAAGGAAATCATCGATATGGTGAGCCACATCAAGGGCCTTCGGGCTGTGATTCTCAAAACCTACGGAGCGGGTAATGCACCGCAACGCCCTTGGTTGGTGGATAAACTAAAACAAATGATCGACCAAGGCATCATCGTGGTCAACATCACACAATGCTCTAAGGGACGCGTTGAGATGGGACTTTATGAAACGTCGTTGCAATTGATCGATTCTGGCGTTCTTAACGGATACGATGCCACGCCTGAGAGCATGGTCACCAAACTCATGTTCCTCCTGGGACATGGTTACTCGCACGATGAAATCGTTAAGCGAATGAACGAAAGTTTATGCGGTGAAATCACGATCGACTAATTAATCTTCATTTACTGAACCCACTAAAAATAACAAAACCATGAGAAAGCAACTCTTCCGTTTGTTTTCACGCCTCCCCTTTAGTGTTTTGTATGTCCTTTCTGACCTTATTTACGGCGTGCTTTACTACATCGTTGGCTACAGAAAGAAGGTTGTGCGCATGAATCTGAAAAACTCCTTTCCAGAAAAGACTCATCAGGAACTGCGCCAAATAGAAAAAGGGTTTTACCATTTCCTCTGCGACTATGGCGTTGAATCGCTTAAACTCCTCACCATAAGTCCGGAAGACATGAAAAAACATATGGTTTTTGAAAACACCGAAGCCATTAATGATGCGCTGAACGACCATAACTTTGTTTTCGTGTATATCGGCCATTACTGCAACTGGGAGTGGATTTCTTCGCTACCCTTATGGACGAGGGAAGATGCCACGTTGGGCGAGCTTTACCGTCCGCTTAAAAGTAAGGTGATGGACGAGCTCTTCATGGAATTGCGCCAGCATTTCAACGCCGAATGCATTAGCAAGTATGATGCCTTGCGACACATCATGCGTTTTAAAGCAGAAAACAAAAAATGCGTCATTGGATTTGTGGCCGACCAAACGCCACACCCCGAAAACACGCACCTCTGGATGGATTTCCTTTCGCAGGACACGCCCATCTTCACGGGCACGGAACGTATCGGCAAGAAGGTGGATGCCGCGATATTCTTTGCGGACATTTACAGAGTGAAACGCGGATACTACCACTGCACATTCAAGGAAATCACACGCGATATCAAGCAATTCCCAGATTACCAAATCACAGAACGTTGTACGCAGGAATTGGAACAAATCATTCGACGCCAACCTGAATATTGGTTGTGGTCGCACAAACGTTGGAAACATAAAAGAAAAAAAGCACTTGCTGAATAACCTCAGCAAGTGCTTTTCTTTTAATCTATGCGATTAACGTATTAAGCAATTCACCCTCTGACTTCATCAATGCGTCACTCAGAACGCCACCAATTCTCGAATTCTCTAATTCTAGATTATTCATCTATCAATATGCACCGCGGAGCCTAATTATTCGCTAAGGCTCATCAAACCGCCTAGGCCATAAATCCAAGTGTTTTATTTTCTATAATTGGTGACGCATTGACGAAGTAAGGAAATTGGATTCAAGTTTTAGATTTTCTATAAATGGAGAATTCCAGATAAAAAAAACAATTCGCTCTTATCTTCTTTGGCGTCGCACGCTCAAGCCTGTTGAAGCCTTCGCGGATGGTGCTTTGGTTTTCACCTTTGTTTTTTTGCTGGTTTTATCAGCCTCTTTCTTTTCTTTTTTAGCGGTTCTGCGTGCCACGGTTCTTCGTTCAGTGGTTTTCTTCTTTTCCACCTCAGCCGCAGGTGCTTGCTGAGCTAAAGAATCTTTTGCTTCTCCCTCAACCACAGGCATTTCTTGTTCAACGACTATAGAATCGCCCTTCCACAAACGAGCCTCAAAGTCCTTGATTTCTTTTTCTATACGCGCCTGTTCTGCTTTAACGGCAGTGTCGGTAGGACAATAGTTTGCAATCAGTCGATCCTGCAAATTAGTCACTTTATAGATGTCGCCTTGATAACGATTGAGCGTAAAGTAATCGTCGGCCGAGAGCATGGCTGCATTGTTGTAGTTTGAGCCCATCAACATGAGTTTGCCCAACCAAGGTGCAACATCCGCATACTTAAGCCAGAACATCGGATACTTCGTGATGCCGCCCGAATGGTCATCGGCACGATGAAGCACAGGACAAATGGCCTGCACGCGAGTGCAGAGCTGTGCGGTTTGCTGATCGAAGTAAATACTTTCCTTCACGAAATAAGAGCGCACTTCTTCGCAAGGGAGGTCGGCATCGTTTACGCGGAAGCGTCCGTCCCTTTCTTCATAAAAGATTTTGTAGCGATCCATGAGTTCCTTTGCGGTGATGGCATTCTTGGCATCGAAATTTTCATTGCCGTCCAACTTATAGTCGTAAGCGGTGATGTTGCGACGCAGAATTTGCTTAAAAATATAATTAAACATATTCTCTCTACCATCTGCCTGTGCTGTTTGCGGGAAATAGAGCACAGCATTTGCATCCTTGCTCAACACGAGTTCACGATAAACATCGCGCTGCCAAACGACGGTATTGGGCATGGGCGCTGCGGTAGGGAAAGCTCTGTATGACGAAGCCTTTTTTTGCTGTGTAGCTGCATTCTGCTCTGACGCTATTGGGGCATTTTTTCGAGCAGGCGGTTGCGCCATCGCTGTGCCCGCAGCGAGCATACATGTAAAAAGCAATATTTTTTTCATAGAATGAAAGAATTATAAAATAGAGCGATGGCGTTTGGAGGTGCGCCACCAATGGTCAATCGTTGTGCTGAAAGCGAAGTATTACAAAGCTCACAACTTAGTTAATAATCACCTCAAGCGCATAAGGCAACGTACGTTCAATGCCGTCGGGACCTATAGCACGCACACGTGATATATTAAAGCGTTGGTTGCGGCGTAGCTCACGAATCAAGGAACGCTGCTCCTCAGTGAAATTAGCACCTTGCGAAATGGCAGGCTTCGCATTTCCCATGCGGTCGAAGAAGACCGCTTCGAAACCGAGCACGCGGAAGGGGATATTGAGCAATCCATCGTCGATAGCTGCGCTGAGGGCATTCGTGGCCAACAAATCAGCCTTACTGATGCGTCCGCCGCGGAACTGATCGTCGCCCAACTTAATATAAGCTGTTGGGTCGGGCAATTTACGCACCTTGAAAGAGTAAGTACCCATTGATTGCGTACGTCCGCTCACCACGCCCGTAACGCTAAACACGACGTCCTCACCAACCTTCGCTGGGCGTGCCACATATTTGCCATCACCCTTGGCAATGAGTTGTCCGCCAGTCATTGAAAGCGAAATCTTATTGCTGGGCACGCCTGAAGCACTCACACTGACGGGATTTTCAAAACCAGCGTAGAGCACGTTCATCAAATCGGCAGCCACTGTTGCGCCCAACGGGGGCATAATCACATTGTAGCGTTGTGAGAAGTTACGGCGTATCACCTCACCCGCAGCATTGGGAACCTCAATATATCCTTCAAACGAATATTCGCCTGGGGTATTCACCTTAAAGCTATAAGCGCCATCCCCTTCAATGCGTTTGCCATTCACATAAATTTCTGGACGTTGTGTGGTGTCAACAGCAGCCATGAAAATACGCGATTGAAACATCTGACCGGGGTAAAGCGTTGTGGCTTCTGGCAAAACATAGGCATTGAGTTCATTGACACGAATATCCTTTAAGTCGATATTTGTGGCCAACGTGCGCAACACCTCGCCCTCAGTGTTTCGAACATCATTTTGAAGTTTCGTGAGCATCGTAATGGAGGCGATGGAGGGCATTTCCTCAAACATATATTGCTTCCAATCCTTACCCAGATGATCTTCGGTTTTAGGCACATCTGTTGAGAGGGTAGAAAGGATTATCACACGTTCGCGAGCATCAGAGACGTAGTTCAACATTTCATTGCGGAATGCCACGATATGGTCGTGCAACATCTGACCTTTGCCCGAATATTTGGAAAGCATAATGGTGTTTGACGCATTCAAATCTTCTTTGTTCTGCAACTTATCGGGATTACCGTCTCTACCATCTGTTTCGCGCGCAATTGCCCAGCGCAAATTTTCTGCGAAATTATAGAGCGAGTCTGAGAGTTGCTTCACCTTCATTGCTTTATCGTACCAAGGACGTACCTTCTGAGGGTTAATTTTAAGCTGTTCCTCAAAATCATCATACATCGCCTGGTTCTCCTTCATAGCATTGGTTGTCGTGCGATTTAAGCTTTCGCCCACAAGCGTAAAACCCTTTAACACATCGCTCGACACATTCAACGCAAGCATCGCCATCAGTACAATGTACATGAGGTTGATCATGCGCTGACGCGGAGAAACTGGATTTTTCTTTACAGCCATATTTTGCCTGATCTATTTATTGCAAAGTTAATTATTGGCTATTGGATTACTGATAGCAGTCAGTTTCTTAATCATCTGAGCATATACATCGTTCACCTCCTGAATCTTTGCCGCCAATCCGCGTGTTTGCTCGTTGATTTCTTCAATGGTATTAACTTGCTTTGAGATACTTGCAAAGTGCAGGTCGTAAATCTTATTAATGCCAATAAGTGTTCGATTGAGGTTTTCCATTTCCTGACTGTCCTTAGTCAGACGTGCAGTTTGCTCGTCAACCTTGGCAAAGGTTTCGGTAAGCACGCGCAGCTTTTCAATATACACTTGCGTTGCCTCTTCCATATCAGGTGAAAGAACGGCTTGCGCACGATGCAACAATTCATCGTTTGCCATACGGATAATTGCCGCCAGCTTTTCAGCTTCTTCTTCTGATGTTGACTCTTTCACGGCTTGTTGAACCACGGGATGTTGTGCTGCAAGCTCAGCTTTCCTTTGCATATCCTGAGCCTCAGCGCCACCTGTTGCTGAAGCTGCGATCTGAGCACCTCCAATAACAATTGTGCCACCTCCGCCATAGCCATAGGCTGCGGGTCCTGCACCAACGGCTGCTGCAGCCTGCTCCAATTGTTGCTGTTCGCGAACAATCGTTTCATGCGCTTCATCGGTCAAGCCCTCTGCCGTTTCTATTTCTTCGTCAGTTTCAAAGTCGTTAGGCAATGCCTTTCCGATTTCGTTCTTATCAAACGGACGGTCGAAGGCTGCAAGGAAAAACACAATAGCCTCTGTGCCCATACCCAAGAAAAGCATGATATTACCCCCTGGCAAGTGGGTTAACTTAAACAACGCACCGAGAATAACGATTGAAGCACCCCACGAATAGGCATAATTCAAGAATGTCTGCCCTGGCACACTGTCCATCCAATGTTGTAGGCGGGTGATGATATTTATTTTAGAACCCATAATTTTTGTTCGATGTATTTTATAAAACTGTCGCAACTTATTTATTTCACCGTTACCAAACCACTATTTTTTACTTCGTGATGGCCTTTGAACGCACGCATCGGAAACCGATGAATGAACGTGGTTGATTTTGATATTCCCAAGAACGCCATGCTGAGCGCACAAAGCTGATAGGGTCTTTCCACGAACCGCCCCTCACGCTTTTGCGTTTCAACACATAGGGATCTTCCTTGGCGGCATTGTAGGTTAACTCAGGGTTGATATCTGCCATGGCAGCCACTCCGGCTTCGGTATAAACCGTATTGGTCCATTCTGCCACATTGCCCGCCATATCAAAGAGTCCGTTTGAGTTAGCCCCATAGATTCCCGTGCGCGACGTGATGATATTGCCATCTTCTGCATAGTTTCCGCGGTCGGGTTTGAAATTGGCGTAGTAACAACCCTTTTCGCTTTTCGCACTATCCCCTTCCCAAGGGAATGGATTGTTATCCTGGCCACGCGCTGCATATTCCCATTCTATTTCAGAAGGCAAACGATAGCGTTGAATGTAACGCGCCTGCGGACCGAGTCCTTTAAGCAAAAAGTCGGTACGCCACGCACAGAACGCATTGGCTTGCTCCCAGGTAACGCCCACCACGGGGTAATCATTGTACGAGGGCATATTAAAATAGTGGCGCATGTAGGTTTCGGTGTTCGCATTTGAAAAATCGTTCACCCACACCGTCGTATCGGGATATACCTCCACGATATATGTATTCACAAAATCATAGAGCGAAGAAAGGGGGCGCTCAATCGTTTCGCGCACGATGCGACCTTCATCATCAATATAAGCCGTGTCCTTTGAAATCATAACCACTTCTGTGGGATTCACCGTAACATCGGTATTGAGGTTGCGCTCTTCAGGATTCAAGCGATACTTTCTCAACGCAGCCTTTTCATAATCAAACGTTTCATAGCGGTAAATCAATTGCTTCACATCCAGCATCTTGGTGCCAAAAACGGGATGCGTGGTGTAAACGCTTTCAATGGCGCGTAATTGATCTTCATCGGGTTTACGCCAGGGAATTGGTTTTGCCCAATTCAAATGAGGCTTTACAGGCTCGCCGTAACGATCCACTTCAATCTTATAGGTTTCATCGCCACCATAAGAGGGGTCAGCCAGGCGTTCGCGAATAATACTGTCGCGCACCCATTCCACGAATTGACGGTACATTGAATTGGTCACTTCTGTTTGATCCATCCAAAATCCATCAACTGATATTTCCTTCTTGGGCGGTTGCACCCCCAAGAGCGTATCGGCATCCATACCAACACGCAAGAAACCACGCTTCACCTCTACCATACCAAAGGGTGTAGGTTCATTGTAAGCCACGGAACGCTGCCCAGTAACTTCACCACCACTCTGCATCGCACGACCATTGCCAATACAAGCCGTCAATCCCATTAAGGTAATAAAAATGAAGATATTGAGAATTTGTTTCATATAGATATTTATTGTTTTTTTAATGATATGTTGACACGTGGGGGTGGTAGGCTTACAACCATCTCACGCTTTTATGTAGATTCTTTCCTTTTTTTCCTAAATCCAAATCAAACTTATAGCCTAAGGTGAGTTCATGATTGCCACTTGAAATACCCATGCCCGAAGTATTGGCTTCATAGGAATAACCAATATCCAAACCATGAAAGAGAAAACCAAAAAACATCGCCACGCTATACTGCGGGGCATAGTTCAACCCACCATACATATGCTTGCCATCTTTCTGAAAGTTGACGCGCGCCGTAATGTCAGAACGGAAACTGGTGCCATCGTAACGCAACATCACTGAGGGCGACAAGGTTAAAAACGGATAAATTGTTGAAATATTGTATCCAGCAGTGAAATTATACAAAGAATTTATTTTCAGTTCGCTCGTTTCGCCCAGCTTCACCGTTGGCGCCGTGAGGTGCTGAAGCGCCAATGCGGCATACCACTTTTTGTGGGTATAATACACGCCCAGGGACAAATCAAAGGCAGAACCATTCATGTCGGAGCCCGAGAAAACGGGGTCGCTTGGGTCATTCACCTCTGCCTTTCCGCCATCAACACCTTCGCTCAACATATCCACACCAAGTCCGGAAGCCAACTTCCCGCCCAACAGATTGAAATAAAAGGCGTATTGCAATGAAAAGCGCTTATGCGAGAACAAAGCTATCTCATCGTTTTGAAGCATCACCCCAATACCATGGCGGGTGTTGCCTAAGGCTAAAGCCATATCCCCATTGGCAAAAAGGGTTGAACCAGCATCTTCAAAGCCCGCAGCGTGGGTTTGGAAACCTATTTTGAGGTTGATTTGGTCAAACTTACCCACAGCAGCCGGATTAAACTGTGGTTCCAATTTCCAATATTGAACAAACGCGGGGTCGTACTGGGCAAAAGTCCTCTCTGTGCCAAGCCACAACAGAAACACCACCCACAGCGAGCATAGGCGGTTTTGCAAAGGAAACGACTTCAAAAACATACACATCTGTTCTTTATTTGGCAAAAAGGCATTTTCGTGCAAATTTACAATTTAAGTGCCATGAACAAAACAATCTGCTTCACTTTTTAATCTTTATTTTTCATTTCTATTTCGAATGGCAGTAGCACCCTCCCCCTCTCAACTCTCATATCTCAACTCTCAACGCTCGTCTCTTCAGAACGAACCGAAGGTTCCTCAGAACGAGGCAAAGCCTCCTCTGAACCATCCGCAGGGTGCTCTAAACTCTAAACTCTAAACTCTCAACTCTCATTAGTGCGTTGATTGACGACGGGCCGACACGGGGATCGGCCCCTACATCTCTCATAACCTCTTAACGGACCTTTAGGTCCCTCTTAACGAGGCATAGCCTCCTCATAACTTCTTAACGGACCTTTAGGTCCCTCTTAACGAGCCAAAGGTTCTTCTCTAAACTCCACAATCACTCAAAACGTAATTTTTAAGCACGACCTTTACCATATCATAAAAAAATAGTATGTTTGCAAATGGATTATCAGTGTCCACATGCTTTACCAATTAGATTATCACACCTTTTAAATTTTGTTTGTTATGCCAACCACTTCTCGCGTTGCAGCCATTCGTCATTGGCTCTATATGGAAGGTTACGATGCCATCATCATTCCGTCTTCTGATCCCCACAACAGCGAATACACACCCGACCGTTGGAAAATCCGCGAATGGGCTACAGGCTTTACGGGCTCAGCAGGTACGGCTGTTATCACACGCTACGATGGCGCCCTATGGACGGACTCTCGCTATTTCATTCAAGCTGAACAACAATTGCAGAACTCACCTTTTGAACTGATGCGCGAAGGGGTTGAAGGTGTCCCTTCAATGCTGGAGTGGTTAAACCAGAAACTAAACGCCAAGGACAAGGTGGCGTTTATTGGCGAGATGGTGAGTATCAAGGTTTTTGAAGAATGGTTGGAAAACAGCAATTTAGAGTTTATCTCAGTTGAAGACCCCTTTGATTATTTGTGGACCGACCGTCCGCAAGATGCTTGCAACCCCATGCGCATCCACCTCATTGACCGAGCTGGCGAGGGCGTTGCCTCTAAACTGCAACGCATCCGCGATAAATTTGAAAAGAAGGACACGACCTATTTAATGCTCAGCGACCTCTCTGAAATTGCATGGGCACTGAACTTAAGAGGAAGCGACGTGCCCTACAATCCTTTGTTCCTCAGCTACCTCATTATCTTTGATGAGGGTGCCATGCTTTTTGTAAACAAGCGTAAATTGACGGCTGAGGTAAGTGAATATCTTGCAGAAAATGGCATCAAGGTCAGAGACTATCAATACTTCAGAACATTCATTGCCGCACACTACGACCGCGGACAATATTACGTCATCACAAGCTCAACGAACTACGATGTTATTCAATACATTGAGCGTTTAGGGGTGGACTATGACATTTTTGATTCGCCCGTTGAGGACATGCGCATGTACAAGAATCCTACAGAACAAGAAGGATTCAGAAAAGCCATGCGAAGCGATGGTGTTGTGCTGGTCAAAACGCTACGATGGCTTTCTGAAAACGTGGGAAGCGGTAACATCACGGAAGTGAACGTTGCAGAAAAGATTAAGGCGCTACGCGAACAAATGCCTGACTTCCGTGGCGAGTCGTTCGAAACAATTGCGGGCTATGCCGCTAATGGCGCTATCGTGCATTACGAAGCTACCCCCGCAGATTGTGCAACCCTCAAACCCGAGGGATTATTGCTCCTTGACACGGGCGCCCATTACCAAAGCGGCACAACAGACGTGTCGCGCACGATTCCCTTAGGACCGCTGGGCACCGAGGAATGCAAAGCCTACACTTTGGTTTTAAAGGGACATATCGCCCTGGCACGCTGTAGATTCCCTGAAGGAACAGTGGGTCTGGAACTTGACTTAGCGGCACGCTATGCCATGTGGCAGGAGGGCTACGACTTCGGCCACGGCACCGGTCATGGCGTTGGCGCGCGTCTGTGCGTTCATGAGGGCCCACACCAAATACGCAAAAACGTACGCCCCTGCACTTTGGTGCCTTTCAAAGCCGATATGACTGTGACCAACGAACCGGGCATCTACGTTGAAAATCAATTCGGAGTGCGCATAGAAAACGTGCTGCTCTGTAAGGAACACCGCACCACACCCTATGGTAAATTCCTGGAGTTTGAAACATTAACACTATGCCCCATCGCCACCGAGCCTATCATTAAAGAAATGATGACAACCGACGAGATTCAATGGCTCAACAATTACAATGCCTGGGTTCAAACAACATTAGACACACTTTTGGACGACGCTGCCGATCGAGCATGGCTGACCCAAGCAACAAAGCCCATTTAGTTCGTTTTTTCCATACAAAGCATAAAAAAGAGCGTACAGAGTACAACTTAACTTCTAAAGGTTTCGTTGTACTCTGTACGCTTTTCACGACGATATGTGCACCCAATGTTTACCCCAAATCCTTGCGGTAAACATTGGTTTCGCGCAGCACATAACCCACCTTCTGATACAATCTATTGGCAGCCTCGCGAGATGGGCGTGAAGTAAGATTCAGGGATTTAAGTCCCATGTTCTGAGCCTCGCGTTCTATATGCAGCAAGATTTGCTTGGCATATCCACGACCTCGGCACGACTCATCCACCACCACATCCTCTACCCATCCTTTTTGACCGGTAAGAAGTTGTTGCACAGCCAGGGTGGCTGTGGCTTGGATTTGCCCTTCTTCATCGCGCAAGGTATAAATAAATGTGGCGGAGCATTGCAAAAGTGCCGTCAGCGCCTCTAAAGTCATCAACTTAGCACGCTGCGAGAGTTGCGGAAGTAAGCGATTAAGCGCCTCAACCAGTTCGGGCGTTGCAGTCGTTTCTTGTATGATTACAGATTGATTTAGCATATCTAAAAGTGTTTGAAAATTAATTTTTAAAATCGGGTGAATCGTTTGCGGCGCTATAGCGCACAAAGGCTCCAAAACGAAACGTCGCAAATGAAGTCTGGGATGGGGCAATGTCAATTCGGGGGTTGCCACACAAAGATCATCGTAAACCAACAAATCAATATCAATCACGCGGTCAAAATGTTGGCCATTAATACTTTTTTGCGTGCGTCCTAATGCGCGTTCTATCTCTTGAGTCACGCGCAAAACGTGCCACTCATCTAAATTTGTTTCTATTACCACCGCTGCATTAAGAAACGCATGGGATGATTCAAACCCCACCGGACTGGTTTCATAAAACGGAGAGCACTTGAGAACTTTACCGACTCGTTCTTCAAGTGCTCTTATTGCTGTTTGAAGATTTTGCGCCCGATTACCCAAGTTCGAACCTAAAGCAATGAGTAGCATTCTTCAGTTTATTTAATCAACAATCAACAAACAATCACCATACACGCCAAAGCGATAATCTTCCTTTAACGCTACGTTATAGGCATTCATGGTATATTCGTAGCCACCAAATGCCGTGGTGAGCATAAGCAGTGTGGAGTAAGGCATGTGGAAATTCACCAACATTGAATTAGCTACCCCAAAGTCGTAGGGAGGGAAGATAAACTTATTGGTCCATCCGCTAAACTCCTTAATGCGCTGATCTGGGCCCACGCACGATTCCAATGCACGCTGCACGGTAGTACCTACCGCCAAGATATTACGACCTTCTTCCTTAGCGCGATTTACGATTTCGCAACATTCCTTATTCACAAACATTTGCTCTGAATCGATCTTGTGCTTGGTCAAATCTTCAACATCGGTATCGCGGAAGTTACCCAAACCGCAGTGCAAAGTAATGAAAGCCTTATCGATATCGAAAATCTCCATACGCTTCATCATCTCGCGTGAGAAATGCAAACCTGCTGTGGGTGCCGTCACGGCACCTTCGTGTTCAGCAAAGATACACTGGAAACGTTCCAAATCCTCGGGTTCGCTGCCTCGACCCACAAAGCGGGGCACAGGTGCTTCACCCAAAGCATAGAGTTGTCGTTTAAACTCGTCATGATCACCTTCGTAAAGGAAGCGCAAGGTACGGCCACGGCTGGTGGTGTTGTCAATCACTTCTGCCATGATTGAGTTGTCTTCGCCAAAGTACAATTTGTTGCCAATACGAATCTTACGTGCGGGATCGACCAACACGTCCCAAAGGAAGAGGTCGGCATTAAGTTCACGAAGCAAGAATACTTCAATCAAAGCACCAGTCTTTTCCTTATTGCCATACAAACGTGCGGGAAACACTTTTGTATTATTGAAAACAAAAAGATCGTGAGGATTAAAGTAACTGATGATGTCCTTAAACATCTTGTGCTCAATATCTCCCGTTTTGCGGTGAAGAACCATCATGCGGCTCTCATCGCGGAAACGTGCAGGATATTGTGCTATCTTTTCTTGTGGAAGTTTGAATTCAAATTCAGAAAGTTTCATAGTCTATAGTGAATGAAGTTGAAATAAAGGTTATGGACATTGAATGGCGAATGTTATTGCGCATTTAAATACTGTTCAAAGTCCTCAACAGAGGCAAAGCATTGATCAACAGTGACCTCACCGACACGCGTGCGGCGCAAAGCTGTGAGGTGAGCCCCCGACTGCAATGCCTCGCCAATATCACGTGCTAAAGCTCTGATGTACGTTCCCTTAGAGCAAACCACTCTAATCGTGATCTCTTGTTGCTGTAAATCACATGCCAACAATTCTATTTCATCAATACGCAAGGGCTTTGCTTTTAACTCAACATCCTTACCCTTTCGGGCTAAATCGTAGGCACGCTTACCATCAACCTTTACCGCCGAAAACACGGGAGGCACCTGCATGATCTCGCCCACGAATGTGGTGAGCGTCTCGCGAACGAGCTGTTCAGTGATGTGCTCGGTGGGGTAATAGGCATCAATTTCTTTTTCTAAGTCAAAGCTCGGTGTTGTTGCGCCCAATTTAAGGGTGGCAATGTATTCCTTCACGCCGGCTTGAAGTTGATCAATTTGCTTGGTGGCTTTCCCGGTGCAAATAATCAAAACGCCCGTTGCTAAGGGATCGAGGGTTCCTGCATGGCCTACTTTGATTTTGCCATTGATTCGTTTTGAAATGAGCCATCTCACTTTGGCTACGAGGTTAAACGAAGTCCACGTTAAGGGTTTGTCAAAAGCAAGAACCTGTCCTTGTTGGAAATCTATCGGCATCCGTTATTCCATTTTAAGTTCATAACCTAAGAACGCCATAACGATAATCAGTGCGCCCACCACAATGCGGTACCAGCCAAAAGCTACGAACCCATATTTTGCAACGTATTCGATAAAGAACTTTATGGCTAAAATGGCAACGATGAAAGCAACGACGCTGCCCAACAACAAATGAGCAAGGTTATCGCCCTGAGTCAGGATATTGCCTTCACCATGGGCTATCAGTTTGTAGGTTTCCAAACATGTGGCACCAAACATCGTGGGCACAGCCAGGAAGAATGAGAATTCAGCGGCTGCCTTGCGCGTGAGTTTCTGAGCCATACCCCCAACGATGGTTGACATTGAACGCGACACACCGGGAATCATTGAGATACACTGAAACACACCGATAATGAAAGCACGCTTGTAGGTCATGGGCGTGTCTTCCGAACCTTTATTGAAAATCTTATCGCAGAATAACATAAACACCCCGCCAATAATCAACATCACTGCAACTAAAAACACATTGCTTAAGCCTGCTTCAATATAATCGTTTAATGCCAAACCTAACACAACTGCAGGCAACACACCGACAACCAAACGTAAGTAAAAACGCCAAATAGCTTGCCACCAGGTGTAGCCCTTCGTTTTCATGGTTTCAGGATAGAAGAACCGTCTCCAGTACAAACAAATAACAGAAAGGATAGCACCAAACTGAATAATAACGGTAAATGCCTTCAAGAAAGGGGTGCTTTCCATCCCTAACAGGGCCTGTGTGATAATCATGTGACCCGTTGAAGAAACAGGCAAGAACTCTGTTAATCCTTCAACAATAGCGATAATAATGGTTTGTATCCACTCCATAATGATGAGGTTTTAATTTTTATTGTTCAATAGACTCTTTATCCTTCTTACGGTAAAGAATCGCTACTACGATAAATAAATAACCGAAAAGCGTAACAACTGGAGCTACACGAATACGACGTGCACTGAAAATTTCTGTATCAAACTGCTCAACAGTGGTACCACCACCCGACATTAAGAGCAAACCGGCGATCACGATAATCATGCCTATCGCCAACAAAATAAAATTAATTTTTGAAAATGCAAAAACGTGCTTCATATAGTTATGAGTGAAGTTTTGAGGTTAAGGGGTTAAAGGGTTAGGAGGTTATAAGGGGCGAAAAACTACTTTAAGAAGATTTCAGCCGTTGTCATACGCAAAAACTTATTGACCGACACGTAGGTACAGAGCACGGTAAGCAAGAAACCGCACACCATGCAAACACCAAGGGTCGAAATCACCACGACAGGGGTGATTAATGTGGTTAAATAGGCATCCGTGCTACACAAAGCATAAATACCACCACCTAAAATCAAGCAAGCTATAAAGCCTGCCAGCGCACCATCACGCGCGGCACGAATCAAAAACGGCAAGCGTATATAATGCCATCGAGCACCAACCAACTTCATGGTTTGGATTGAAAAGCGACGGGCATAAATGCTCATGCGAATCGTATTGTGAATCAACGAGAAAGAAATAAAAGCAAGCAATGCCGCAACGCCTACAAGAACCGTGCCTACCATAGGAATGACGTAATCTATAAAATCCAAAGCATCCTTGGGGTAGATCACATCGTTCACATGCTTGTAATTATAAAGGTCGGGCACGTAATGCAACAAACTGTCTTCATTGGCGTACTCTGCCTTTAAAAACAATTCAAATTCAGCAGGTATCGGACTAAAACCTAAGAAATCCTGCGGACTCCCTTCTAGCGTCTTAGCCAATTCAGCCGTACCCTCTTCCTTGGAAATATACACCACTTCTTTAACATAGGGCAAGGCAGTAAGCTTTTCCTTCATCGCCTCAAGTTCATTCTCCTTCACACCATCGTTAAGCAAAACCTCAACGGTGAAGTTCTCGCGCAATTGAGTACCGAAATTATAAGCCAACTGAATAAAAAATGTAGCAGAGCCCAGCAACAACAACACCATCGCTGTGCTGATACATGAGGTTATGGTATTAAACCGACCTACCGCTTTTTTCTTTGTTTTCTTCATCTACACACGAATTACCCAGACGCCTCAAGCATTTTCCTTAACGCTTTGCACACGTATGGGCACATTTAGACATAAATTACTGCAAATTTACGACATTTTATTGTATTGAGCGGGATATCCATCATAAATTACGACCCTTTTCATGGTATTTTTGAAATTTTGGAGAGTTGAGAGTTGAAAGAGGAGAGAAGAGGCTTCGCCTCGTTAAGAGGTTAAGAGGTTAAGAGGAGCCTTTGGCTCGTTAAGAAGTTGAGAGAGGAGAGTTGAGAGATTCCATCCGGCATGTGTAGGGGCCGATCACCGTGTCGGCCCGTCGCCAATCAACGCACCACGCGCACCAATCCGTGTCGGCCCGGCGCCAATCAACGTACCCAACTCATATGCAACCATGCCATTCGGCTTGAAAGATGCCAAAGGCGTCTCTGCTCACGACATATCCGTTTGGTCTATATCGTCATAGATTTTATCTGTTTGTTTCTTTCTTAAAGCCGCCGTATCTTTGCACCATCATTCATAACAAACCATTTAAAACGAACAAAATTATGGCAACAATACATTTAAACTTAGAAGGCTTTAAGCGCCGCGTGGCAGACCCCAACACCATGAAGCAGAACTGGAATTTCCTGGGTAGCAAACCCACCGTGATTGATTTCTACGCTACATGGTGTGGCCCTTGCAAACAACTTCTACCAATCCTTGAAGAGGTATCAAAAACCTACGACGGACGCGTGGATATTTACAAGGTGAACGTTGATGAGGAAGAGGAATTGGCAAATGCATTCAACATCCGATCAATACCAACATTAATCTTCATACCCGTGAATGGAAAACCACAAATGAGAGTCGGGGGATTATCAAAAGGCGAACTCACACAAGCCATCGAGGCTATATTATAACGACGACCTTAATCAATACCATTGAAACAATACTGACCTTTCATCTTAAACAAACCATAAAAAAACACCTAAAAAGTGAGCGCATCGCTGTTGTAGCGACGCGCTCACTTTTTTTCGTTGCAAACGCCATGGGTGTTAATCAACACTCAGAGTTTGGTATTTGGATTGAACCACAGGTTTGCCTGCTGCTCTTGCCTTCATAGCTATATTTCTCATTTCGCGTTGCGCATCTTTGTAGGCCTTAATATCTACGCGTCTGGTTTTTTCACTACCCACGTAACGCTTAGCCGTCAGTGCCTTATATAAACGCTCTGCTTTTTTAGCATAGATATCATAAGAGGTTTGATAGCTATTAGAGTTTTGATAAACTTGAGCGCAGCCTGCTTTATCCACCGCGCCTTGAGCATTCACGGCTTTAACGTCAAGACCCACAGCCGAAGCAACGACCAAAGCCAAAGCAAGTGTCAATAAACATTTACAATTTCTCATAATTACATTCTTAAAGAGGGTAACATAAACTTACTGTACCACTACCTTTGTTCCATTCTTAATGTAAACACCTGGTTGCTGGAAGGTATTAACTTTTCTGCCGTTCAAATCATACGTTGCCGTATTTCTTTGATCTTGCTGAATATTCTGAATCGCTGTTGGAACCTCAACACCACTCTTTTGGAATTCCCAAGTACAAGCACCCCAGAAAGGCTTCATTAAGATGTAATTCCATGAGTTGGGGTTCGTGTACCAGCTGCCTGACTCTGCATTGTCAATAATGCAGATACCCGACTGACCATCAAGTGTGCGTTCTTCAAGTATCCAATGATACTCATTGCCCATCTTCACTGCTTGTTCGCCATTATGGGCATTAGGATATGCTGCAGTCTCAGTGGCTTTATTGTAAAGCACCACCTTTCCACCAGGCTTCTTAACCAAGCGCCACAAGAAACGATCGTTGTTTTCCTTATCAGCAGGAACAACCAACGTTCCGGCCTTATCTACCGCAGCATACTTGCCAAACCACACATTGCGCAGATAATAATACTCTGTTTCACTCAATCCCTGAGTAATGCTGGTGCGCTCCATATTCTGGAATTGTTGGTACAGCGCAACGTATTGCTTGTAAGTTGCTTCAGTCACACTGCCTGCTGCCAAACTTTCCTTTGCTGGTTCAATGACGTTCACAGTCAAGAAATCAAGCGCTTCTGCTGTGTAATCATTGATTTCGCCGGGTTTAGCCTTGATCATGATAATTTCACATTTCTTCAAAAGACCGGCTAATTGAGCAGAGAAATCGGTGACTTCAGCCACCTTCCATGTGCCATTATAACACAATGCCGCTTCGTCTTTAGCATACACTTCGCCCGAGCCTTCTGCGCTTAATCGCTTCACCTTTCCTGTCATGGTCGCACGATAACCATCAACAGCCGAAATGGTCACGACGCCAGGGATGTAGTTGAAGTTTTCTGTGGCGATTGTTGCTTTGTCAATGCGCACTGGTGTGCCTTTGGCATCGGCCATCGTAATGGGGGTGTTGTAATTACCCATAACCAATTGCTGACCGCTGTAGGCATTGGTCATGATATAACCTTCGCCGTCTGCTGTGAATTGCCACAATTCTTCGGGTTCGGTTTGAGGGGTATAGTGGAAGCGTACCACGTTATTCTTTTGATACATCGTTGCGCCTTCATACTGACGTTTGTAGTAAGTCGATGCCGACACCAGCTGGTAAAGCTTGCCTTCTTGTGGTTGTACCACAGGCGCTTCCTTATAAGCCTTCAATGCCGCTTGCAATGCTTCAACGGTTGCTTCTGAAGCCTCATCCACGGCATTAAGCGCATCTTGAAGGGCATCATAAACATCGACTGCAGGATAACCCACACCGCCACGCACACTGTTCTTTAGAATTTCGGCAGCATCGCGCTGTGCTTGTTCTGCATCTGAATAAGTGGTGGGTTCAAAGAAATGCTTGGCGTACTTGTAATCGAGTGCGTCAAAGATATCATCCTGACTTTGAAGACGCTTATAGAACGACACCCAATCTTTATTTGAAGTTGGCAACCAACCTATTTCAGAAAGCGCCAAGAGGCGGGGCAGCAATTGATATTCTACTTCATCAATATCATTGGTGGTTTCGGTCCACATATTACCCTGAACACCGAGGGCAAAGTCTTCGCGACCAGAAAGCGAACTCAGCGGATTAAAACCATAAATCTCATCGAGCGTATTCACAAAATTATCGCCATCGCCCCAACCGCCGTTGTACAATTCATCCACGAAGCGGTCCTTAACATAAGCTTGAAGGAAATCAAGATAGAGCACTTGATAAGGCACAATGATGGACTTCATGCCGCGGTTGGCTGCACTGGCACTCAAGTTCACATTGTTCCATGCCATAATAACAGGCTTCACCTTATTGTCATCATTCCAGTTGGCGAGGAGTTCATCCCACACCACAATGTCCTTATTATACTTTTCCTTGATATAAGTGCCCAGTTCTTCCACCAACCACGACTGCAATTGATGCACGCCATCGAGTCCGAGTTCTTCCACACGTTGCAAGCACTTTTCATTTCTCGCCCACTGTTCCGTAGGACATTCATCGCCCCCAAAGTGAATGTATTGGTGGGGGAAGATCTTGGCTAAGTTATCCATCACGCACTTGAGGAAGTCTATCACACGGTCGTCGCCAATATTAAGCACATCGTGCGAGATACCACCATCAATGCGCACCTCATAGCGCTTTGTGGAGTCGCAGCTGAATTCTGGATACGACGTCACAGCTGCCACCATATGACCGGGAAGGTCCACTTCAGGCATAATCTCAATATTGCGCGCTGCAGCATAAGCCACAACCTCCTTCAAATCCTCTTGTGAATACCACATGCCACGACCATATTCTGTATCGTCGTAGAACGCACGACCATCGCCAGGGTTACTAAACGAACCCGAACGAATAGCTCCAACTTCTGTAAGTTTAGGATATTCGGGAATTTCAATACGCCAACCCTGGTCGTCGGTCAAGTGCCAGTGGAAACGGTTCATCTTATAAAGTGCCATGATATCAAGCACTTTCTTCACTTCTTCCTTATTAAAGAAGTGGCGTGCAATGTCGAGCATATAACCACGATGGCCGAGGTGAGGACTATCCGAGATGTTAACATAAGGAATCGTCCAATCGGCAGTGGTATTTAGGGTTGATTCAAAATAAGCACGAGGCAAGAGTTGCTTTAATGTTTGCAAAGCATAAAACCATCCGCCAAACTCAGAAGCCTTGATTGTGATGCAGGCTTGCGTTTGTGAATTTGTGGGTTCATTAACCACCAGCGTATAAGCATCCTTTCCTAAGGTTTCGTCA
>JAGBYN010000037.1 GCA_017628775.1 Bacteroidaceae bacterium
GGATACCCCCACCCAGGGTGCCGTTCCCTACGGTCACTTACCCTGGGCTAATAGCTGATGCCCCTTCAGGGCGTACCATTCGGCTTTGTTCTTAAATGACGATAAAATACTCTGGATTTAACTCCTGATTCAGACAAATAATTGATTGCACTTTCTCCTCCAAAAACAGAAGCAGACAAGCAAGTGAATGACGTTACTTGCGTGTCTGCTTCTGTTTTTTTGTTTGATGTAGCTAAATTTTATCAAAACCCTTGGTCCACTTAATCCAATAATACTTTAGGGGATTGGTGTACTTCAATTGTTTCCAGGGACGACTTTGGTGGGGACGGTGAATCACTGGGAGGTTAGTGAACAAATAATTCTTCATGCCCTCCTTGGCTGATTGGTGTGAAATGGTTACGTCAAACCAATTCTTTTCGGGGTCTAATTGATGGAAATCGTATTTGCGCAAGAACTCGGGTTTGAGCAACGAACAGCAAAAACTAAGGTGCTTCTTTTCCTCAAACACTTGATTCTCTTTGCCCCTTGCATATTCATAAGGGTAGTTGATTTCGCCGTTGTCGTTGACCGTTACACTGGCTGCAATGGCGCAATCCGTGCGTTGTAATGCGCCATCGTAAAGAGCTTGCAATGTGTGGGGTTGTACGACCACGTCGCTTTCCACAATCAGCATGCCAGCATCTTGCTCAATACATTCCTGCTGCACGCGCTGAAGCACCAATAAATAGTTGGGGGAGGGGTGCGTAGTGAGGTCGGAAAGATTGATTAGTCTGAACCCATATTCCTGACTGGCTTTTTCCAAACGTGCTGTGTTCTCGGGTGTGGAAAAATCGTTGTAAATGGTGTAGGTGAAGGGCGTTGTTATTTGCGACGACATGATGGCTCGGATAGTTTCGAGTGTTGAATCAATGCTGTCCTTCACGGGGGTTATGATGTTTAGCGATTTCATGTGTGAGTTCTTTAGGGTAGGGCAGTTGTCTGTGAATTTTAGAACGGGAGTCTTATTTGTCCTGTGTTTTCATCGATAATATTGCCTTCTTCGTCAACGAGGTCGGTAGGTTGCTCAATGTTGGCTTGAACAGGTTGTTCCTCTTCTTCTGGTTCAGGGAATCTAAGTGGTTCTAATTCCTCAACGCCCTCAATGGTTAATGTTGTCACGCGCTTACCTTTAGCTTTGTAGCTTTTAACGCCAATAAATTGTTCGGCATCGATTTCAAGCGGATCTCTGTAACTTTCTAAACCGCCGTAAGAAACCTGCAGACGTGGGTAAACCGTATCGGTAAGCAGTAAAAGTTCGGTGTTTGGATTGTCGCCAATCATCGATTGGTGTCGGGTTCCTGCGGTGCGTTCAAGAGTGAAGCGCTTGACGTAAAGGAATCCTTGTTGGTCGGCATCGAAAAGCATTGCGGTCCAAACTTTAGATTCGTCAAACTTTTCAATCCTTAACAGGTCGGTCTCGTAATGGTTGTTGGGGTCGAAGTTTGTGGTGTAGAACTCCCCATTCTTCAGAATGACCAAAACAAGGTCTTCGCTGTGGAACTCGCCAAGATACTCACCGCGCTCATCGTAATTCAAGCGTTGCACATCGTGGTCAAACCAAACCTTGCGTCCACCAAGTGTACTACCACCCTGCGACTTTAGAGTGAGTCGGTAAATATCGTTCTTCGTAAGAAGGTTCCCTCTTGATTGGCGTCCCTTAACCAGAATCTCAGAGAAGTCTTTGTCGAAGAATATTTTCTTGAGCTTTGGATTAGGCTTTAGGGTTACTTTTATGACTTCGGCCTCGCCATTTGGATTGGCTGTGAAATAGTTGATTCTACTGCCCGGTTCGCCGGTGGTGACGTCGTATTCGCGATCGTGCGTGATGCTTGTAACGTTAAAGCGTTTGATGTAATAGGGGCCTGTTTTGCCATCGCGATACACGACGTTGTAAATGGTTCGTGCGTCGTTTTTCTTAAATACCGCAATATGAATGATCTCAGCCTTTCTTTTCTCTTGCTTTGACTTTTCTGTTTCGCCTACGAATACCTTTTCTGCAACACGAGTTACCTTGTATGTGCCATCGCGATAGAAGATGATCACATCGTCGATGTTTGAACAGTTGCTGACGAACTCATCCTTCTTGAGTGATGTTCCGATAAATCCATCGGTGCGGTTAATGTAAAGTTTTTCGTTGGCTTCGATAACCTTTGATGCCTCAATCGTGTCGAACGATCTGATCTCTGTGCGGCGTGGGTGAGCTGCGGCATACTTGTCACGGATAAGCGTAAACCAATTACACGTCACTTCAACCATGTTCTGAAGGTCTTTGTTGATGCCTTCAATTTCCTGGTTCATGCGTGCAATCGCTTCTTCGGCCTTGTCTTTGTTAAACTTCAGGATGCGCGCCATCTTGATTTCAAGAAGTTTGAGAATGTCGTCCTTCGTTACTTCACGAATAAATTGAGGATAGAAAGGCGTGAGGCGTTCGTCAATATGTGCGCAAGCTTCGTCAACCGATTTGGCGTTTTCAAATTGCTTGTCCTTATAGATGCGTTCTTCAATAAAGATGCGTTCAAGCGAAGCAAAGTGTAAAGAATCCTGGAGCTCGCTGCGGTGAATTTCAAGTTCGCGCTTCAATAGCTGAAGCGTGTTGTCAACCGACTGGCGTAACACATCGCTTACGGTCAGGAACTTGGGCGTTTTTCCATCAACCACGCAGCAGTTGGGCGATATGTTGATTTCACAATCCGTGAAAGCGTAAAGGGCGTCGATGGTCTTGTCCGAGCTTGTGCCAGGCACAAGGTGTACCAGAATCTCAACATTGGCAGCTGTCATGTCCTCCACCTTCCTGACTTTGATTTTTCCTTTTTCAGCAGCCTTCAGAATGCTGTCGATAAAGGCGCTTTGCTTTTGTGCTGTGCCCGTGGTTTTACCATATGGAATTTCAGTAATGGCAAGGGTTTTGCTATCGCGTTTTTCGATTTTGGCTCTGACGCGCACTACGCCGCCTCGCTGTCCGTCATTGTATTTGCTGACGTCAATCAAACCACCCGTTTGGAAGTCGGGATATAAAGCAAAGTCCTCGCCTTTGAGATAGCTGATTGCAGCATCGCAAAGTTCGCCAAAGTTATGAGGTAATATCTTTGATGATAAGCCCACGGCAATACCTTCTGCCCCCTGTGCTAAAAGCAGTGGGAATTTAACAGGCAAGCTAATCGGCTCCTTGTTGCGTCCGTCGTACGAAAGTTTCCACTCCGTAGTCTTAGGGTTAAACATGACGTCAAGCGCAAACTTTGAAAGGCGAGCTTCAATGTAACGAGGCGCAGCAGCATCGTCGCCCGTAAGGATGTTACCCCAGTTCCCTTGGCAATCAATGAGCAAGTCTTTTTGTCCCAAACCCACGAGTGCGTCGCCGATTGACGCATCGCCATGAGGGTGAAATTTCATCGTTTCACCCACAATGTTCGCCACCTTATTGTAGCGACCATCATCCATGCGTTTCATGGTGTGCAAGATACGTCGTTGCACAGGTTTAAGGCCGTCTCCTAAATGAGGCACGGCACGTTCCAAAATAACATATGACGCATAATCGAGAAACCAGTTTTGGAACATTCCCGTCAGTTGGTGGCGAATGTCTTCATTCTTGCCATCTGCGGGCACGTAATTTGAATGTGCTTCCTGTTCCTCTGGTTGAATTACATCGTTGTTCAAGTCGTTAATTTCGTCGCTCATGGATTTGATTTTTAATTCAATTCACAAAGTTACAAAAACTTTTTTTAGCTTGCTATGTGTAAGAACACTTTTGTCCTTATTTTTTTACAAAAAAACTTGTAGGTTCGTTTTTTTGTATTAACTTTGCACCCCGAAAAAAGTCGCGCCTGTGGCGAAATTGGTAGACGCGCCAGACTTAGGATCTGGTGTCGCGAGACGTGTAGGTTCGAGTCCTATCAGGCGCACAATCCCCATATGATTTTCAATAAATTACATCAAAGCGGGACTAAAAGTGGCACCAAAATAAGCAATGTTACCTAAAAAGTAGCATTGCTTGTTTTGTTTTTATGCTATTTATTAAATAGTGTCATCGCTTTTTTTCTTCTCTTCTTCGGTGATGGCAATGTAAGGTTGCATAATAATGTAACAAGAGTGTCTATTCCGCAAAGTTGCGCAAGTTCTTTGAGATAGTTGTTGTACTTCTGATTAGATATGACAGGAAGCATTTTGTCGCAATTAGAGTATTTGTTTAATTCGATTGTAAGAAAATCTTTTGTTTTTTGAGAAACAAATTGGATAGTGTTATTTAGTCGTCCCTTAAAAAAACTCTAACAATCTGATATACAATAAAAGAGATTGCTATTTGTTTGGTTAATTCTGCAGAAAGTTGTACCTTTAAGGTATAAAACTTGCAGAATTTTATGATTAAAAATAGTACATCTCTCCCCTTAATGTATAGCACTCTTGGCGATATGTTAAATAATCGTCATCCTCTTTTCCAACTTGCGAACACGA
>JAGBYN010000038.1 GCA_017628775.1 Bacteroidaceae bacterium
ATCTTAATCAATGAATTAACAAATTCCAGCCTTGGGTTTCACCGAATGTTAATTTCCGAAAAATTTACTTAATATTATTTTTATCTTTAGAATATTATATCTAAATTTGCGCACATTATCCCCCTCTCTTACCAAGAGATATCACCATATAGATAATTCATTTATTTACAGCAAATTAATAATTTGACTATTTGCATTATCTATTTTCGAATTATCCAAAGAATCCAGGTAAATCCGGGTTGTTTTTTCTGAATCATGTCCTAAACCTTCGCTGATAATCGCGATAGGAATCCCTTCATTTTTTGCAATACTTGCCCAAGAATGGCGACTCACATACATTGTTAGTTCAAAAGGCAAACCAAGCGTGCGCCCAATGATTTTCAACGCTCGGTTTACGCGACGTAAGGCACCGAGATAACACGTGCGCGCCTTCTTCTCGTCTTTAATAATCGGCAATAATCGTGGTGAAACCTCATCCTTATAACGATCAATGATTTGCTGCATACAAGGTTCCCACTTGACACTGAGCATTTGTTTCGTTTTACTGCGCCTGTAAATCAGAACATCCTTATTAAGATTTGTTTTAGAAAGATAAGCAAGATCCACAAATGACATACCGCGGAGGTAGAACGACAGCAAAAACATATCGCGCGCAAAAAGCAGCACAGGGCGTTCGCTGAGGTCCATCGTTTTGATACGACGAAGGTCAGAAAGTGGTAATGCACGTTTCTGCGTTTTCTCAATGCCCGTGTAAACATGGCGGAAAGGCATGCGCTGCTCAGTGAGTCCACAATCAACGGCACGATTATAGGCTGCACGCAAATTACGCATGTAAAAGGAAATGGTATTGAGTGTGAGTCCTTTTGTTAGTAAATACTGCTCATAGTCCTCAAAGCATTTCGTTGTGAGTTCTTCAAAAGGGAGGTCTATGTTCCTGCAATAAGCTCTCATGCTACACAGCGCAGAGGTATAGGTCTCCGCCAAACGCCATTTACCATCTTGTTTAAATTCAGCGATAAGCTTCTCCATAAAACGAAAAAAGAGCACGTCGGAGCGCGTTGCTTGATAAAGACGCATAATTTCTGAAACGGTGTATTCCTGCTTGCTTTGTTTCAAGGCAGAGATGGCTTTATCCAACACAAGAATATCAGCACCCAATTCACGCTGAAGTTTCTGAAGGACTGGCATTCGGCGTGGGTCGGTTGAAAACAAAGCACCCTTTTCCTGATAGGTGCACCACTCCTCTGGAGTGATGCGGTAATCGGTTGTAAACTGTCGCAGTTGGCGAGCATGAAACACCTGAATGAAAAGAACTCCCAAATCGCAATGATCGGAGGGAGTACGAAACTTAATTCTAACTTTTGCCATAAGATTTTAATTAGGTTACGGAAAACAGTTAGAATGTAAAAGATTTTTCCACACCAAGATGGGCGTATGTAGAAAAAACCAAACGAGGCTGTGTCGTCTTCATTTGTGACACAGCCTCGTTTGGTTACTGCGGCATGTTTCTTCACGCAGTGTCATACCGAATCGTCTTAAAACAGGAACCGCAGGTTGCTCGCGCAGCCTGCGGTTCCTGTTCAAAAAATCTAAAAGGATAAGCGTATGGGGCAATTTAATGTCTTTGCGTTAATTGCGCCGACGTGCCATCCAGAAAAGTTTGTGTGCGCTAACGTTCTACGCCTCTACCCTATGTTTTTAGCGACAAAACGTTCTGCCTCTGCCAATGTCTCTAATTTACCCACATCCAACAACTCAAGTTGTTCGGGGCAATAGGCTTTAATAACAACATCGCGACAAACCTTGAGGTAGAAATCAATAATTGAGAAGCGCTCGGGGAAATCTTCCATCATAGGAAACAAGCGAGGGGAGCAGGCGTGTATGCCTGCAAAAGCGAGTTTCGTGCAACGGTCAACATCTAACTTTTCGTAGGGCGATCGCACCTCACCCGTAGCGATATTGGTCCACCCCACCAAGCGTTGCTGTTCATCAAACAGCAAATAACGCTGCGTTTCGCGTGCCGACACCATCAGCAAGGCGTCGTGCTTCGAAGCCTCAGCGTAAAAGGCGCCTAAATCAGCCGTACTCATAATATCAACGTTATGAATCAAGATGGGACGATCGGCATCAAAGAGGTTTTGCGCCTTACGCAAAGCACCACCCGTTTCAAGCAATTGCCCACTCTCGTCGGAAATCAGGATCTCTGCTTTAGAGGCGTACCCCGAGAGGTAATCCTTGATTTGCTCAGCATGATGGTGCACATTGACCACCACCCGATCTGCACCATAGCGTTCTAAAACGCCCAAGGTGTGTGCCAGCAAGGGTTTTCCAGCCACTTCCACCAGAGCCTTGGGCTTTGTTAAGGTTAAAGGTTTTAAACGGGTACCCAAGCCCGCTGCCAACAATAATGCTTGCATCATTTTTTCTTTTGGTTGATTATTGCCATTGAGAGGAATCCCAGCTAGACTTCTTGGTCAAAGCCTCTGCATCTGTGCCAGAGTATTTTATCTGATACGAGGGGCGCGAAGTAGAGAGTATTGGAGTTTGAAAATCAACATCAAGTACGCCAACTATGGGCTTCATATATCTTTTCTTCATCGTTTCTTATTTAAATAAAACCTTCTTACCATTCACAATATAAAATCCCTTAAGAGGATGGGTTAATGGTATTCTACGACCGTTCAGATCAAATACGCCCAACTTATTCTCAAGCGTTTGCGTTGACAGTACATCAATTCCTGTTGTTGGCATTAAATGGAGTTTATAACTCATCGCCGCCTCTGTAGCAGGCACTTCTAAATAGGCCTTACCATTGATTCTTGAAACGGAACTGCCGTCCCCATTAGCGCCTTGATAATAGAACCCCAGCCCGTGTGTTGCATCATTAGCTAAAATAAACACCTTATGGCCTTCCTGGGCAAGGATCGTCTGGTGGGTCAAAACTGGCTTTAATAAATTAGCCGATACATTTTGATTTGGCATTTCATCAAGTGGCTGCACAAGCTCATACGTGCCTGGTTCACCATAAAGCACGACACCAATTTGTGCAGGAAGAACCTCTTGTTCTTGGTATGCATCAACCACCTGTAATGTTGTTTCATCCTGCAGTTGTGCCGTGGCGGCTGTTAAGCCTGCAGGCAATTGCCAAGCGTAGTATGAAGAGAATGTGGTTAAGCCCAATGCGCCAATCTTGACTTGCGTTGTAGCAGGACGTTCCGTACGCTCTTTGTAGGAAACGAAAATTTTGTGAATATATACAGGTGCACCATTAGCTTCCACCATATAATTCGACGTTCGTCCTTCCCATGTTATGAGTACTTTTGAAACATCAGATTCAAGAGAAAGCTTTGGGTTTTCAGACTCAAAGTCACTCCCCATAATCGTGACCCCCACTATATCATACTGCTCAGGAACTGAAATCTTAATTTTACCACCATCCTTATACAATCTTAAAGACTTATCGCCCATAAAAATGATCGTTTGGTTTGTTGCAGAACCTTCAATCTTCACTTCATCTAAATAAATATTGGAAACGATAGGGTCTTGACTCACAGAAACAACAAAACCCATTGACTCAATTGAAGATTGTTTTGTAAAATCGAAAGTTATAGTGTTATAATCAATTACAGTGAGAACGTAGGATGCTGTGCCATCATTCAACGTTTCTGTGGCTTCAGCGGTCGCTGTGATTGTTGTCACTCCAACGCCCTTAATCTCAACAAAGCCCGTGTTTGCATCCACAACAGCCACTTCCGAATTACTGCTTGAATACGTCACCCCCTCCGTTTCCCCTGAAAGAATAGGCGGTTCAAAATCCTCGCCCAACTTAACCGTACATTCTGTTTTTGAGAATTGTAAATTACGTTCTTGTTTTCCATCAGAATGTGTTATTCGCTTGTAAAAACACACTGGCAATCCATAAGTACTACCACTACTATAACATCGAAAAACCTTAGTATCGTAATAACAATTGATATAACGACCGGTATTTTTATTATTTTGAATCTTAACGGTTCCATCTTCATTAAATTCCACAAGCCACTTGGAATAATCGTCGCTCGAACTTCCCCAAACTAAATCTGTACCTTCATTGCCATACGCCAGGTATTTACTTTTAGCTTCATTATTCGGAAAACTCTGAAAGCGATAAGTACCTTTACCTTTATTATACAAAACTTTCAATGGATGGACTCCATTTGGAGTTTCAGAAAAAATCGCAGATGAACCACTATTGTCGATTATTCCAGAAAACTCATAGTTCACACTTGCAGCTGCCAAGACCACAATATCACCATCCACTATAGATGTTGCTTTTTCCCATGTGTAATATTCTCTCGCCCACAATTGACATGAGATCAGCATACAAAAAAGGCATATTAACTTTTTCATTTAAAATTTATAATTAATGTGAATCAGGAGTTGAAATTACGAACCTAATATCAGTAAAACTTTCCTATACCTAAATTAGGGGAGATAGGAACGGCCTGAAGGGCCAACCATCCATCAGCCCAGGGCAGAGCGACGAAGGACCAACACCCTGGGTTTATACGGCCGCATGGCTTCCGCTCTGTAAGAGCAAAAGCAAAAAGGTGAGAGAATGATGAAAATTTATTTTCAATCATTTCCGAACCGCCCAGCTTTCGTGAAACAAAAGCTTTTGCCCTTTCAGGGCGAACCATCCGGGA
>JAGBYN010000039.1 GCA_017628775.1 Bacteroidaceae bacterium
GCTTTTCCCTTCTGACCTCGTTTTGGCAGATCTTTATTTGCTTCGTGGTCGTTCATTAGCAGACTATGAAAAGGCTGCAATGTATTACTACACCTGGTTGGAAGAAAATGCACGTGGACGCATTACTCAAGCAGCGGCTGCAATTTACAATATCGTTGAATTTGATGGTCAAGATCCTATCATCCATGCAGCCCCCGAACTTTGGTATAATTCGCTTACATCTTATGCCAGCAATTCAGAAACTGTTGTTGCCATTCCTTCTGCATCAAACTACAGCTTCGGTAAGGTATTGACACAGATCCCTATGCTCTGTGGTTTTGAAGTTTCCTCTTCAAACTCTACAAGTGCATCAGGTGAGACTGTTGCAACAAGTGGTGAAATTAACATCACTCCTAATGCCAAGAAACGTCAGATTGGTCACTCTAAGCGCTATGAAGCTTTGAATAAGTCACAGCTCTACCTCACTTTGGATATGAATATGGGCCTTGAAGAAGAAGGTACTGTTTCTAAGACGAAGTACTATGAAGTGGGTGATGCTCGTTTCTATGGTACTGTGCCCAAGTACGAAACTGCTGATGACGGTGTTGTTCAGTTCATCCAAAAGTTCGGTCCTGCTGAACGTGGTAACTCAAAGGCTGGTGATTACTATGTAAATGGTCAGTTCTCATTTATTTATGAAGTGCCCGTTTACCGCCTCAAGCAAGTTTGGTTGCGTTTCGCTGAAGCCATCAACCGTGCTGGTTTCCCAGGTTATGCATTCGCAATCATTCGTGATGGTATTACATACAATAAATTCCCTGAATTCAATTACAGCATCGAATTAGATACACTTTCTAAGTCAGTCAATGACGAAGGTGCACTTGTGTTGAATTGTCGTGGTACATTCACACCTGATACAACACACATGGAAGCTAATACCATCAATATCTCACCTGATGAATTGCTCCGCGCGCAAACTAAGCCTTACCTCGATTTCTCTGAAACAGATTGGAGAAATATTGGTATCCATGCTTTAGGTTGTGGTAAGTTTGAATCAACTGACACAGTTTATGTTTACAACAAGGTTGTAGGTACTCGTAAGCAAGCGATTCTTGACCGTTTAGGTATGTACGAACCTGTACCTTATGCTAAGAAGAATGGTCGCGTTGTGACAACACCTGAAGAACCAACTTATACAGATACTCTTGTTGTGATTGTTGACTCTGTGATGGTTGAACCAAAACCAGCTAACAATTGGGAAATTGAAGCTGTAGAAACATTGATTGCTGACGAAATGGCACTTGAATTGGCTTTCGAAGGTTATCGTTTCTTTGACCTCACTCGTCATGCACGTCACAAGAACAATGCAGGCTTTGATGGTACTGAATGGTTCGCTTGGATGATTGCAAACCGCTCTGTAAACAAGGCTCCTTATGCTCCTGTTGAAGACGGTGAAATTGATGAAAAGGACAATGCCCTTTATAACATCCTGCTCAACCAAGACAATTGGTACTTACCTAATCCAAAATATTAAAGTTAAAAACGGAGGTGAACCGAAATGGTTTACCTCCGTTTTCTTCTTTATACCCGTTGATTATGTTTTTAGTCGTACCGATTTGTTGGTGTTTTATATGTTTTTTTGACTTGATAATTCCTGTGAATATCCTTATTTATGACGAAAGATTAAAAAAAGTTATAAACAATGTTTTTAGTTTGCGTAGAAATTGCGATATTTGCGTATAATTGTACAATCATAAGAGCTAAGCAGCGTGTTTAGTTCATTAAAAATGCGAGAAACAATGGAGTTTTCAGCGAAACAAATTGCTGAGTACCTTCAAGGTACTGTTGACGGAAATCCAAATGCGACCGTCAAAACTTTTGCTAAGATTGAAGAAGGAATGGAAGGTGCAATATCTTTCCTGGCAAATCCTAAATATGCCCATTATCTTTATGAAACCAAGTCAAGTGTGGTTTTGGTTAACCAAGATTTTGTGGCAGATTCCGATAAGACGTACACCGCAACGTTGGTGCGTGTGCCCAATGCCTATGAAGCGATAGCCAAGTTGTTAAATCTTTACGAACAGTTTAAAGGTAAGCGTAGTGGCGTGCATCCTTTGGCTTTTGTCTCAGAAAGTGCAACAATTGGTGAGAATTGCTATATCGGTCCATTTGCTTACGTTGGCGATGGTGCTGTTATTGGTAAAGGCACACAACTTTATCCTCATGTTGTCGTTGAAGAACGCGCTCAGG
This sequence comes from Bacteroidaceae bacterium, assembly GCA_017628775.1. The sequence goes on from JAGBYN010000039.1 coordinate 2,230, forward strand.
TAGGCGACGATTGTATTTTATACCCCAATGTGAGTATCTATCACGACTGTGTGGTTGGTAATCGCGTGATTCTTCATTCGGGTTGCGTTATCGGTGCTGATGGCTTTGGCTTTGCACCTTCGGCTCAAGGGTATGAGAAAATACCCCAAATTGGTATCGTAACGATCGAAGATGATGTGGAAATCGGCGCCAATGCTTGTGTTGACCGTTCTACGATGGGTAGTACTTATGTGCGCAAGGGCGTGAAGCTTGATAACATGGTTCAGATTGCCCACAATGTAGAAGTTGGTAGTCACACCGTGATGTCGGCTCAGGTGGGTGTTGCAGGAAGCACCAAAATAGGAGAGTGGTGTATGTTTGGTGGGCAGGTTGGTATGGCAGGTCATATCACGGTTGCCGATCGCACGATGTGTGGCGCTCAAGCCGGCATTGCAGGTAGCGTTAAGAAACCCGGTACTACGATTCAGGGCTCGCCAGCAATCAATGCAAAGGATTTTATGCGTTCAAGTGTTGTTTTCAAGCGTTTGCCTGAAATGTACACAGAACTTAATGATTTAAAGAAACAAATAGAAGAGCTAAAAGCACAACTTTCTAAGTAAGTCGGGCTATGTATATCTTGGGACGTGTCAACAACGCGGAGCGTGAGTCTGACAATCCTTAAATGTTACATGCTTTAGTGCGACAAATTATAGTGTAATCAGAATGTGTGTTTAGTTCCTTAATTTACATGTGATATTATGTCAAAGCAAAAAACACTTAAAGAGAGTTTTTCTCTTTCTAGTATTGGGCTACATACAGGTTTAAAATTGACCGTAACCTTTAATCCCGCGCCTGAAGGCCATGGCTATAAGATTCAACGTGTTGATCTTGAAGGCCAACCCATTATCGATGCTGTTGCAGAGAATGTGGTTGATACCAGTCGTGGAACGGTTGTTGCAAAAGGCGAAGTGCGTTGTTCAACGATTGAGCATGGTATGGCCGCTCTTTATGCTTTTGGTATTGACAACTGTTTGATTCAGGTGGATGGTCCTGAATTCCCTATTCTTGATGGTAGCTCTTACTACTATGTACAAAGCATCAAACGCGTAGGTATCGTAGAACAAGAAGCTGAGAAGGATTATTATGTGATTAAGCGCAAGGTTGAGTTTAATGATCCAGCCACTGGTTCGCAAATCACGTTATTGCCCGATGAACAGTTCTCCATTACTTCGATGATCTCTTTTGACTCACAGTTCTTGAGCAGTCAGTTTGCTACGCTTGATGATATGTCGAAGTTTGAAGACGAAGTGGCCTCAGCCCGTACATTTGTTTTCGTTCGTGAAATTCAACCTCTTCTTGCTGCAGGATTGATCAAGGGTGGTGACCTTCAAAATGCGATTGTGATCTATGAAAGACAGATGTCGCAAGAGGATTTAGATAGAATGGCTGACTCCTTGAATGTGGAGCATCGTGATGCTTCACAGTTGGGTTACCTTCAAACACGTCCTTTAGTATGGCCCAACGAGCCTGCTCGTCATAAGTTGCTTGATATTATTGGTGACCTTGCGTTGATCGGTCGTCCGATTAAGGGACGCATTATTGCGACTCGCCCAGGTCACACCATCAACAATAAGTTCGCGCGTCAATTGCGTAAGGAAATTAAGCAAAACGAGGTTCAGGCACCTTCTTATAACCCCAATAAGCCTGCAATTCTCGATAATAATGCTATCCGTCGTTTACTCCCTCACCGTTATCCCATGCAGTTGGTGGATAAGGTGATTGAAAAGACAAAGAAGTATATTGTAGGTGTTAAGAATGTAACCGCCAACGAAGAATTCTTCCAAGGCCACTTCCCAGGTGAACCTGTTATGCCAGGTGTGTTGCAGATTGAAGCCCTTGCACAATGTGGTGGCCTTTTGGTGATGAGTGATCTTGAAGAACCTGAAAAGTACAGCACTTATTTCCTACGCATCGACGATGTGAAGTTCCGCAGTAAGGTGGTGCCAGGCGATACATTGCTTTTCCATGTGCGCCTTATGACCCCAATACGTCGAGGTATTGCCTCAATGCGTGGCTTTGCCTTTGTGGGTGACAATTGTGTTATGGAAGCTACCTTTACCGCACAAATCGTTAAGCAAGAGTAAACAAAACTAAAGGTGTGGCCTCTTAATTCTTCAAACAGAGTTTTCATTAATTCGTCCCACCATTTTTTTTAGATAAGGTGCGTACTTGATATCTTTTGCTTTTAAATCGTTTTTATAGGGTTCTTTTTTGTCCGTCTAATGGTTAAACTACGAATCTCCTGTAAAATGAAAGAATAGAACCCACCTAAATATTATTAACAATTAATATCGGAGTGGTAATAGAGAAACGCTCTATCCTCCAACCCTAAACATGATTAGTCCATTAGCATTTGTTCATCCCGAAGCAGTTATCGGCGAGAACTGTGAAATAGGTCCTTTTTGCTACATCGATAAGAATGTAGTTATCGGCAACAATAATAAACTGATGAATGGTGTGACTTTACTCTACGGAACGCGTATGGGTCATGGCAACACGGTATTCCCTGGTGCAGTTATTGGTGCTATACCACAAGATTTGAAGTTCGTTGGTGAAGAAACGACTGCAGAAATCGGTGATAACAACACGATTCGCGAGAATGTAACCATCAATCGCGGAACAGCAGCGAAGGGTAAGACTGTTGTCGGCAACAATAACCTCCTCATGGAAGGAATGCACGTCGGCCACGATGTAATTATCAAGAATTTCTGTATCATTGGCAATGCCACAAAGCTTGCTGGTGAGGTGGAAATTGATGACTTCGCGATATTAAGTTCAACAGTGCTTGTTCATCAATTCTGTCGCATCGGTAGTTATGTTATGGTCGGTGGCGGTACACGTACCTCTCAGGATATTCCCCCCTTCGTTATCGCAGGCCGTGAACCTGTGGCGTACTGCGGTTTGAATATCGTTGGCTTACGTCGTCGTGGTTTTGCGCCCGAGGTGATTGATAACATTCATAATGCTTACCGCATTATCTACGGTGGTACAGGTTTAATGAAAGCACGCTTGCAGCAAGTGCGTGAAGAAGTGCCTGCTTGCCCTGAGGTTGAATACATCATTCGTTTCTTTGAAGCATCATCAAGAGGCGTCATTAAGTAATGGCTCGTAACTCTTGATTAACAGATATAATGATCTCTTATGTTATACAGAATTAAATATATTTGCGACGAAGTTGATGGATTCGTGCGTGAAATCAAAATTGATAGTGATTCAAGTTTTCTTGACCTCTGCAAGGTGATTTTGAAATCATGTAATTATCCCGACGATCAAATGACCGAATTCTTTGTGTGTGATGATGAATGGGAACGCCATGAGCAAATCACGCGTGAAGATATGGGTAACGATGATATAGATACTGATGTTTATCTTATGGCCAAGACACCGCTTTGCGACTTTATAGAAGACAAAGGTCAGCACTTTGAGTTTGTTTTTGACCCCTTTGCAGAACGTTCTTTCTTCTTGGATGTTAAGGAACTTATTCCTGGTGAGCATCTTGATGAACCAGAAATCATTCGTTCGAAGGGCGAAGCACCCCAGCAGTTGCAAGATTTTGACGATCCATTTGCTGATGCCATTGTTGCCAAGGCCAATAAAGGATTTAGTGGTGGTGATGACGACGATGATGATTTTATGTATTCGGGAGAAGGAGGCCTGTTCAATGATGATGAATTGGATCTTGAAGGTTTTGAAATCTCTGATGGTAATCCGTATTGATATTAGTGGAGGAACTTTGCTTAAGGTTGTTCCAGTATCTTATACAGTACGTACTAATAATTACGAATAAAATCGGGTAGGAAGATGGGAATGTCCCCGTGTTCCTGCCCGATTAATTTATATTGAGGATGCAAAAAACGCTAATTGTTGTATTAGGCCCTACAGCTGTCGGTAAAACAGCATTAACCCTTCGTTTGGCACAATATTTCGGATGTCCAGTGATCAATGCCGATTCTCGGCAATTGTATCGGGATATCCCCATCATTACAGCTGCGCCAACACTCCAGGAAATGTCGCTCGTGCCCCATTATTTCGTGGGTACTTTAGGATTGACCGACTACTATAGTGCGGCGCGTTATGAGGAAGAAGTTATGGCTTTCTTGGATGACTATTTTAAGACCTCTGACGTGGCATTGCTTTCTGGCGGATCAATGATGTACATTGATGCCGTGTGCAATGGTATTGATGATATCCCAACCGTAGATGATGCAACGCGATCTTACTACTACAAGCGCTATGAAGAAAAAGGCTTGCAAGCGTTACAAGAAGAACTTAAGTCTGTTGATCCAGAGTATTATCAGATCTGCGACCTTCAAAATTATAAACGCGTCATTCATGCCTTAGAGATTTGTGCTGTTGCGGGCACAACCTACACCTCGTTGCGCGTCAGGAAAGATAAGCAACGTCCCTTTAATGTTATCAAGATTGGTCTTAACCGCGAACGTGAGGAACTTTTTCAACGTATCAACCAAAGAGTAACTCAAATGGTGGATCAAGGTGCTGTCGAAGAGGTTAAACGTGTGCTACTTTACCGTCAAGAAAATTCATTGAATACCGTAGGGGTGAAGGAAATCTTAAAATACATTGACGGAGAATGGCCCCTGGATTTTGCCCTTGAACGTTTGCGTAAGAATACGCGCGTTTACGCAAAGAAGCAACTCACGTGGTTTAAGAAAGATGAGTCCATACGTTGGTTTCATCCTGATGATGAGTCCGAGATTTTGTCTTATTTGTCACAAAACATTCATAAACAATAAAACAACTAATTTAAAAACCTACCTTATAAACCATAAAACCTTAAGTTATGCTTAAAAAACTGTCTTTGGCTTTGTTTTGTGCGCTTCCATTAGGAGGAGATGCGCAGAACCAAGAAGAGCGTTGGTTAAACCCTTTGGTTAATCGTGTGCATTGCGAAGCACCACGCTCACCTTTCTTTGCTTATGAATCAGAAGATTTGGCTGATTTTGGCGATAAAACGAAGTCCAGCCGTTACTATTCTCTCGAAGGCATGTGGAAGTTTAAGTTTGTTCCGCACCACAATCTTCGTCCACGTCATTTTCAGGAACTCGACTTTGATGATTCACTTTGGGAAGACTTTCCTGTGCCTGGTCTTTTCGAACTCCATGGTTATGGCGATGCAATCTATAAAAATATAGGGTATGCATGGGCCACTCAGTTTGAAAATAATCCACCTTATGTCGAAGAGAAAAACAATTACACAGGGTCTTATCGCAAAGTGATAGAGGTACCTGCTGATTGGAAGGGTCATGAGATATTCTTGCATGTCGGATCAGCTACATCAAACATCACCGTTTGGGTAAATGGCAAGGAAGTTGGGTATGCCGAAGACAGTAAGGTGGCAGCAGAGTTTAACTTGACCCGATATTTAAAGCCAGGTGAGAAAAACTTGATCGCCATGCAAGTGATGCGTTGGTGTGATGGTTCGTATTTCGAAGATCAGGATTTCTGGCGCTTAACGGGTATCGCCCGCGAGGTTTATCTTTATGCGCGCCCACAAACCCATTTTAATGATGTGCGCATCGAAGCCGATTTGATTGAAAACTTCACAACGGGCGACCTTTATGTTGCTTTGAATTTGGAAAATGGTAAAGGTAAGCAATTGAAAATAGCTTTGACTGATGCCTGCGGACAAGTTGTTGCCTCAAACTCAACTCAGGTTTCTTCAGCTGACGAACAAAAGTTTAACTTTGTCGTACCTCATGTTCAGCCATGGACGGCTGAAACGCCCAATCTTTATACGCTCTCTGCGACCTTGGTTGATAAAGATGGTAAAACCATTGAGTCTATACGTCAAAAGGTTGGTTTCAGAAATGTTGAAATTAAAAATGGACAATTCCTTGTGAATGGACAAGCCGTTTTGATTAAAGGTGCCAACCGACACGAGATTGATCCTGATGGGGGATATGTGGTCAGCGTTGAACGCATGATTGAAGATATAAAAATCATGAAGGAACACAATATCAATGCTGTGCGCACATGCCACTATCCCGATGACCCACGTTGGTATGAACTGTGTGATGAATATGGCCTTTATGTGGTGGCTGAAGCTAATGTTGAAAGTCATGGAATGGGGTATGGCGAAAAAACTTTAGCGCGTGTGCCTTTGTATGAACAGACCCATGTGGAACGCAATCAAAGCAATGTGCTTATCTTTAAAAATCACCCCTCAATCGTGACTTGGAGTTTGGGTAATGAAGGTGGCTATGGTGTGAATTTTGAAAAAGCTTACGATTGGATTAAGGCTTACGACACCAAGCGCCCTGTGCAATATGAACGTGCTGGTCTTGAACGTGCCACAGATATCTATTGCCCCATGTATGCGAATTATGGTTGGGCTGAAAGCTATTGTCAGAAAAACAACGACCGACCGCTCATACAATGTGAATATGCCCATGCGATGGGTAATTCGATGGGTGGGTTTGCCGAGTATTGGGCATTAATCCGTAAATATCCCAATTATCAAGGTGGATTTATATGGGATTTCGTTGATCAAGCCCTGCGCGTAAAGAGTGATGCTGGCAATTATATCTTTGCGTACGGTGGATATTTCGGACGCTATCCTGCAACCGACCATAACTTCAATTGCAACGGCTTGATACGTCCTGATAGAAAACCTAATCCCCATGCCTCAGAAGTGCGCTATTATCATCAAAATATATGGACATCCTTGATGGATACTACAATGGGTACAGTTGAGATTTACAATGAAAACTTCTTCGTGGATCTCGCTAACGTATATCTCGTGTGGGAACTGTTTGATAATGGTAAACGTGTGGCCAGTGGCACCAACTATGATTTAAACGTGCCTCCTCAACAACGTGCTATGGTGGCACTCAAGGGTTATAAACCCCTCAAAACGAAAGGGGAGGTGACCTTGAATGTGGCGTACTTTGAAAAAGTGGCATCGCCGTTACTGTCAACGGGGTATGCGATAGCGCGTCAACAATTCTTGATTCAGTCATACATCTTCCCCAGTGTCGATCAATGCTTAACAGCAGAAGGTCAAGGTGCGTCGGTAAGTAAACAAGAGCAGTTGGCATGTTTGACCTTATCGGCCTCAGGTCTTGACGTGACGTTCAATAAATCCACAGGCTGGATTGACTTTATTGATTATTTGGGTCAACCGATGCTTGAAAAGGGATTTTCTGTGAAGCCTGATTTCTGGCGTGCACCAACGGATAATGATTATGGCGCAGAACTTCAACGTCGTCTTGGTGTGTGGAAAAATCCCGAAATGCGACTTAAATCATTTGCTTGCCAAGCTGTCGGTCCGGATCAGCAAGTGACAGCCGTATATGAGATGCCTCAGGTGGCCTCAACGCTGACGATGACTTACACCTTGACAACGGCAGGAAAGTTGATTGTGAATCAATCTTTAACGGTTGATCCAAAAGCAAAGCATAAACCCTTCTTGCCTCGTTTTGGTATGCAGTTGGTGATGCCTCAAGATTATGTTTGCCTGAATTATTACGGTCGCGGACCGATTGAAAACTATGCCGACCGTAAGGATTCGCAATTTATTGGCCTTTACACTGAAGCCGTAGCCGATCAATATTGGGGTTATGTGCGTCCTCAGGAAAGCGGAAATAAAACTGATATCCGTCTTTGGAACGTAACTAATGTGGCGGGCAAGGGATTATCGTTCTATGGTACAAAACCTTTAGAATGTAGTGCCTTGAATTTCCTTACTGAAGATCTGGATGCAGGTATGCGTAAAGAGGCAACCCATACGCATTCAGGTGATCTTGTGCCACGTCCTTACACCGTGGTTCATATTGCCGACCGACAAATGGGGTTGGGGTGTATAGATTCATGGGGCGCATGGCCTCTAAGTAAGTATCTCATTCCTTATGCAGACCAAGCATTTAGTTTCGTGATAGAAGTGAAATAACGGCCTTGCTTGTACGCGGGGCAATGTTTAGAAGAGTGAGCGAGAGCAACCTTAGTATTGGTTTTTCTTGCCACTCTTCTTTTGCATTTATTGTGTGTTGTCTGCGATATTCGTTGCTTTTTGGTAAAAAATGTTTTGAAAACAGACGTTCTGTTTAGAAAAGCCAATTTATATTTTTGGTGGTAAGAAAACATTTTTATAACTTTGCGAAGTATCGTGTGTATTTATGCCCTTATGGGGTGTTGCATATGTTGTGAATATTTAATAATCAACTACAATATTTTTAAAGATGAAAAAACATGTATGCTTACTTGTTGCCTTGATTGCAATGGTAGCTTTTGTAGTTCCCGCAAGGGCGCAGATGTCGGATGATGCCGTTATCAGTCATGTGGAATCAGCTCTTTCAAGTGGAAAATCACAAGATCAAATTATCAAGGATTTGGCGCTTAAGGGTGTCACTAAAGAGCAGGCTGAACGCATCAAGAGAAAGATGGAGGAGTCCAAGCAAGTTAAGATTGATAAGCCTCAAGATGTGACCAAAAGAGATCATGCTGTTCAGGTGTCTGAAGAATTAAATGAAAAAGCCACTGACGTAGAAAGTCCCAGTGCTAATGCCTCAAAGGTGTTTGGGCGCAATGTCTTTTCACTTAAGTCTTTGACCTTTGCACCCAGCGACCAGATCGCTACGCCTAAGGATTATAAATTGGGCCCTGGCGACGAAGTGATTATCGACATCTGGGGTACGAATCAAGCCACTATTCGTCAAACCATTACTCCCGATGGTTTTATCAATGTTGAAGATATTGGCATCGTTTATTTGAGTGGCATGACCGTTAAGGAAGCCGACAATTACATGCGCAGTCAATTAAGCCGTATCTATTCGGTTGATGGCGACAATGCAAAGTCGGAGATTAAGCTTACCTTGGGTTCTATTCGTACCATTATGGTAAACGTTATGGGTGAGGTGGTTGCTCCAGGTACCTATTCATTGTCTTCATTATCCAATGTATATCATGCCTTGTATCGTGCTGGTGGTTTTAATAACCTTGGTAGCGTGCGTAATGTCGCATTGGTGCGCCATGGCAAGAAGATTTTGGATGTTGACGTTTATGATTTCATTATTAATGGTAAACCTGCCGATAATGTTGTGTTGCAAGATGGCGACGTTGTTCTCGTTCCTCCTTATGAGTCTATCGTTTCAATCGATGGTAACGTGAAGCGCCCCATGAAGTATGAGTTGAAGGCAGGCGAAAAGTTTAGTCAACTCGTTGAGTATGCTGGCGGATTTAAGGGTGATGCTTATACCGCAAATGTAAATATTGAACGTCGCAATGGCCGTGAAATGCAAGTGTTTACGGTTAATAATGCGGATTTTGCCTCATTTGTGATGAACGATGGCGACAAGGTTAGTGTGGGTACAATCATTGAGCGTTATGAAAATCGTCTTGAAGTAAAGGGTGCTGTTTATCGTCCTGGTGTTTATGAGTTGAATGAAAGCACCAACACGGTTAAGAAATTGATTGCAGTTGCCGATGGTTTGCGTGGCGATGCCTTTTTGAATAGAGCACTTTTGCATCGTGAAAAGGAAGACTATACTTTTGAATTGATTCAGGTTGACCTTAAGGGTATCTTAAATGGTTCTGTGGCTGATATTGAACTTAAGAAGGAAGATGTTTTGACTATTCCCAACGTGAATGAAATTAAAGAACATGGCTTTGTAACGATTGTGGGCGAGATCTCTAAGCCCGGTATGTATCGTTTTGCAGATAACACGACCATTGAGGACCTTATCTTGCAGGCAGGCGGACTCCTTGAATCAGCATCAACAGCAAAGGTTGACGTGAGCCGTCGTATCAAGAATCCAAACAGTACCGTTGAAACAGATTCATTAAGCAAGACCTTCACATTCGAAATTGGTGATTTGTTTGAACTTAAGGGAACTCAGGGCTTTGTGCTTCAACCTTACGACCAGGTGTATGTGCGCAGAAGTCCAAGCTACAGCCCGCAAACGCATGTTAAGGTGAATGGTGAAGTGCTTTTCCCTGGCGACTATGCCATGAGACATAAGAATACACGTCTTTCAGATGTTGTGAAGTTAGCCGGAGGCCCTTCTTCATGGGCTTATGTTAAGGGTGCAAGCCTTTCACGTAAAATGACTCAAGAGGAGAAAAAACGTTTTAAGGAAGCGTTGGCTACATTGGAAAATGCAGCCGACTCCATCAGCGATGAGAAACTCAATGCAGCCGATTCTTACTTTGTTGGTATTAACCTTGAGGAAGCTTTGAAGAATCCTGGTTCTGATGCCGATATCTTACTCCGTGAGGGCGACGTCCTGCTTATTCCAGAACAAGTCAATACAGTTAAGATTTCAGGATGCGTCTTGCACCCCAATACCATTGCTTATAGCTCAAAGATGACTGTTAAGGATTTCGTTGAGCAAGCTGGAGGCTATGGCTTTAAAGCTAAGAAAAGTCGCGCTTACATTGTGTATATGAATGGTACCATTGCTAAGGCAAGCAAGAATAGCAAGGATGTTATTGAACCAGGTTGTGAGATTATTGTCCCTGAAAAGCGTCAAAAAGACGGCAATTCTTTGCAAAACATGTTGAGTATTGCTACCACATCAGCTTCTTTGGCCACAATGTTCGGTACGTTGTATAACATTATTAAGTAAGTGTGTATGAAAGAACAAAATAATATGCCTTCTCGTCCACAGGTCAAAACGGTCAACATCATGGAGTATGTTGCCAAACTGTGGGCACATCGCAAGCCAATCCTCAAATGTTGTGGCATTGGTGCAATCATTGGTCTTGTTGTTGGTTTTAGCCTTCCTAATACTTATAAGGCAGGAGCAATGCTTTCGCCCGAAACAGAACAGAAAACAGGGTCAGGCGTAAGTAGTATCGCTTCAATGATGGGGGTTACTTTGAATAACAGTGTTGATGCGATTAGCTTTGAAATGTATCCCGATGTGGTGCATTCCACACCTTTTATTGTGGAGCTCTTTGACCTTCCTGTTGAATTTGAACGTGGCGATAGTGTGATTCACACCACACTGATTGACTACATGCTCGAATATCAGAAAAAGCCCTGGTGGAGTGCTGTTATACAAGCGCCTTTTGAACTCTTAGGATGGTGTGTTTCTTTGTTTTCTCCACAAGAGGAAACTGAAGCCGTTGTTGAGCGTAACGTCATCAACCTCAATAAGGAAGAACGCGAGGTTGTGAAGTTCTTTGCAAAAAACATTTTTGTTAATGTAGATAAGAAAAGCGGAAAGACAGAAGTTGAACTTGAAATGCAAGATCCCCTTGTGGTTCATGCTGTCGTTCAAGCTGTGCTCGATAATCTTAAGAAGTATATGACTAACTATCGCACTTCAAAAGCGAGTCAGGATGTAGAGAACTTAAGTGTTATTTTTGAGCAACGCAAGGCTGACTATCACAAAACGCAACAGGCCTATGCCCAGTATGTTGATGCCAACAAGAAGATTATTTTACAGAGTGCAAGGGCTGAGCAAGAACGCTTGCAGCAGGAAATGAATTTAGCATTCCAGGTTTACTCTCAAGTGGCAACACAACTTGAAGGTGCACGTATTAAGGAGCAAGAAGCAAAGCCTGTATTCACTATTCTTGAACCTGCAGTTATTCCTAATCGCAAGTCAGGTCCGAGCAAGGCTAAAATGTTGTTTGTATTCACCTTTATGGCTGGCTTCGCTGCTGCTACATGGTTTATCCTACGCGAAGAGTTGCGTAAGAACATCAAGGAGATTACAGGTAAGTGATGTTACTAAGCGGTGAACTTTCTTTCCGAATTATTTATCAACTAAATTGATAACCAAAAGCTTTTAAGTAAGAGGTGTGTTAAAATGTAATTGCATTTTGATACACCTCTACTGTTTTATTTCATCCATGTGTCTCAAATTCCAGAAATACAAAACTCGAAAAATACGACCTATAGGTCTCTTTTATAGAGTCTATATACAAAGAGAGGACGTTCCATTTCTTTTGAATTGGGACGTCCTCTCTTTCTGTGTGCCGCTGTGTTCGTCGGCTTTAATTTGTTCTTTGGTAAATAATCGTGCGTGGTATGTAGGTGATCCAATGAATGCCATCATCTTGCTGTGATGTGAAAGCAGGCACTGCGCAAGTGTTCGTATTTCACGTAGCATGTGCCCATTTCGCGTTGGTCTTCCAAAACTTCAGCCAAGATTTGTTTGAGTTTGATGGTGTTGGTGGTTTGTGCTTCATCGATTGGCACGAAATGGTTGTAGCTGATATCAAACGTTGTGCCGTATTGATGACAACTGTTTTCTGAGGCATTTAGATTGATGCGTCTAAGTCGGCGCACGTCTTTCTCGGTACGTAGTACGGATGTGAGTATGAGTTTGTGCATTGGCATGCCCTTTGTGGCGCAGGAGTCGATGAATGCGCGCGCAATTTCTTCCAAGCATATTGCAGCTCGGGGCACGAGGTAAGGGATGGAGTGGGTGAGTGGTTTAACGTCGTAGTAAGGATTGTCGCCTACGTACACCAATTGCTCAATACTCTCAGATGCCGCTTTTCTGTCCTCGATGCTTCTAATGCCAATGGCTTTTGCCGTTTCGAGTTGCACATCGTTTAAGTCGTTGAAGCATTTATTGTAACTCTTTACGCTCACGATGCGGTTGCGTATCTTGTTTCCAGATTCATCTGTGAGCTGCAATTTATTGCGCTCTTTAAGAAATATTTCATCCACCTTTTGACATTGCTTCGAAATGTGGTACGGCATTTTCTGTAGGTGGTTTGAGGTAATGAGGAGTTTCTGTTTTGTAGTGGAGCCTGTGTTTGCCGGTTTCTCTTCCTTTTCCTTTATTGTTTCGTGCGTGGCATTGTTGTTCTTTGGCTTTGTTTCTGTGGTTATGGGGTTATTATCGGTTGTTTGGGGTTCGTTTTTTTCTGCATCCTTATTGCTTGATTCTAAGTCGGCTTTAGTCGTGACTAAATCGGATTCTGTTTGAACTAAGTCGGCTTTAGATTCATTGAGGTTGGGATTAGTGCATTTAACGATGTAAAGCGCACCTACAATGAGCAGAAAGGCGATTATGAAATGTAGTTTTGAGGCGTTATTGGGCTGTGGCATAATTCATTGTAATATTTGTTTGCAAAATTACTAAAAATAATCAAAGGATTGTTTAATTTTGCATTGTGATTGAAAAACATTTTATAATAGAAGAAGCAGACCCCATTGTTTTTTATGGGGCGAATAATGCAAATTTGCGTATGCTTAAGGCGCTCTGTCCTAAATTAAGGATAGTGGCGCGCGACAACGTTGTGAAGGTGATGTGCAGTGAAGCGGATATGGCTGACTTTGAAGATATATTCCGCCAACTTGAACACCACTGCGTGAAGTACAACCAACTCTCGGAAGAGGATGTGCTGGAAATTGTGCGTAAAGGCACAACGCAAAAGCAACATCAGGAGGGGGTGATCGTGTACAGTACCGGTGGAAAGCCCATCACGGCGCGCTCTGAAAATCAGCGTCGTTTGGTTGAGGCTTACGATAAGCACGATATGCTTTTTGCTGTTGGTCCTGCTGGCTCTGGTAAAACCTACACCGCCATAGCACTTGCGGTGCGAGCGCTGAAAAACAAAACGGTCAAGAAAATTATCTTGAGTCGCCCTGCTGTTGAGGCAGGCGAGAAACTTGGTTTTTTGCCTGGCGATATGAAAGATAAAATTGATCCTTATCTTCAACCGCTCTACGATGCTTTGCAGGAAATGATTCCCGCCGCAAAGCTTCAGGAGTATATGGAAACAAATGTCATTCAAATCGCCCCCTTGGCATTTATGCGCGGCCGTACGCTCAATGATGCTGTGGTGATTTTAGATGAAGCCCAAAACACCAGTACGGCACAGATTAAGATGTTCCTCACACGTATGGGGTGGAACACAAAGATGATTGTAACGGGCGACCGCACGCAAATTGATTTACCACCATCTCAGAAGTCGGGTCTTATTGAAGCACAGCGAATTTTAAAAGATATTCCCGGTATCGCTTTCATTGAGATGAATAAGGGCGATATCGTGCGTCATAAATTAGTGACCCGTATCGTTGAGGCTTACGAAAAGGCGGCAGCTTTACAGAAGTCATCAGAGCAAGGGTAATTTGGTGTTTAATGAATAAAACTTAATTAATACATAATTGTTATGAGTGCTTTAACACAAACAGAATTTAATTTCAAAGGTCAGAAAAGTGTGTATCACGGTAAGGTGCGCGATGTGTATAACTTAGGCGATAAGCTCGTTATGGTTGCAACCGACCGTATTTCAGCGTTCGACGTTGTGCTTCCTGAAGGTATTCCTTATAAGGGACAGATGCTTAATCAAATTGCGGCAAAGTTCCTTGATGCTACCACCGATATTTGTCCCAACTGGAAACTCGCTACGCCCGACCCCATGGTTACCGTAGGTGTAATGTGTGAAGGTTTTGCGATTGAAATGATCGTGCGTGGTTATCTTTGTGGTTCAGCATGGCGTGCGTACAAGAGCGGAGTTCGCGAAATCTGTGGTGTCCGCCTTCCCGAAGGAATGAAGGAAAATCAAAAATTCCCAACACCCATCATCACCCCCACAACCAAGGCGGAAATTGGTGAGCATGACGCTGATATTTCAAAGGAAGAGATTTTAGCAAAGGGTTTGGCTACACCTGAAGAATATGCTTTGCTTGAAAAATATACGCTCGCACTTTTCCAAAGAGGTACTGAAATCGCAGCTGAACGTGGCTTGATTTTGGTGGATACGAAGTATGAGTTCGGTAAGCATAATGGCGAAATCTATTTGATGGACGAAATCCATACGCCCGACTCTTCACGTTATTTCTATGCTGAAGGCTATGAAGCACGTTTTGAAGCAGGTGAACCCCAAAAGCAATTGTCTAAGGAATTCGTTCGTGAATGGCTTATGGATAATGGTTTCCAGGGTAAGGAAGGACAGCAAGTGCCCGAAATGACACCAGCTATCGTGCAAAGCATTTCAGATCGTTACATTGAACTTTACGAACACATCACTGGTGAAACTTTCGTGAAGGAAGAAAATGCTGATCTTGCAGCACGCATTGAAAAGAATGTTGCGGCTTACTTAGGTTAATGGCACGAAGGTGTTGCTGACTAATTTATAAGCGGGTGTGTCGAAATGCAAAATTTCGGCACACCCGCTTAGGCTGTATGAAAAAGTGTAAAATGCAGGACGCAGAGATTAAGGGGGGGATAAAGTGCATGGCCAAACCTTCAATCGATAAGCTACGCGGCTGTTTTGCGCATTATGGCACAACGTCTTTTTTTTATGCGTCAGTTTGGGGATAATCAAGCTTATGCAACTAATTTTTACATATCACTTAATGAATCTTAAACAACGTTCTTTATTGGCTAAAATTTTGCTATTTTTTTTTTTTTTTTGTAGATTTGCAAGGTAAAAGTGCCATAAAAACAAGGTATTTAATGGCTTGAAAATTTATTAATTTTTAAATAAAACACATGAAAAAAATTTCGACATTCATCGTTGCGCTGCTATGCGCAGTATCAACGGTCCTTGCCGATGGACCTTTCCGCAATCATCGTTATGATTCGTTTAAGGTATTGAACGTAACAAGCGACAATATCGTGTTTATCGGCAATAGTATTACCGATATGCACTGTTGGCCCGAAGTTTTCGTTACGTCTAACGGCGATTATCTACCCATCGTAAACCGAGGTAACTCGGGAACTTACTCTACGGAGCAGAGCGATAACCTTGAGTCGTACATCAACGGTAAACCCAAGAAGGTGTTTATGATGATTGGTACGAACGACATCGCAACTTCGGGTGGTTTGAACTTCAGTCCTGAGCAAGTGCTCGCTTACGTGAAGAGCATCGTTCAGCGCATCCATGCGCGTTCGCCTCAGACGAAGATTTACCTCTACAGCATTTTGAAGAACAACACTTCCAACCGCGTGGAGGCAACTTGGCTCAAGGCTAACGAACTCACGAAGGCGTATGCAGCTGAGACCGATAAGGTGACTTATATCGACCTCTACGACAAACTCGCAGGCGTTGCCGACGGCGGACAGTGGAGTTACGACAAACTTCATCTCACAGCCGGCGCTTACCAGGCGTGGGCGGAAACCATCTGTCAGTACCTTGCTGAGGATGAGAACTATACCGTTTCATGCGTATATCCTGCAAACACATTGACCGCTCAGGATGCTGGTGGCCTCGGAGGTTCTCACGGTATGCGCGCCACTTATTTTAGCGCACTTCCCATTAAGAGTAGTGATGTGCTCGTAATTGGTGACGCTTTCGTGAAGAATGGCGAATGGCAAGAATTGCTTGGCAATCCAAACGTGAAAAACCGTGGTACAGGTTGGAATAATAGTGGAGACATCGCAACGACAAGCAAGATTGTTGATGCTACATTCGCTACTGTTGCGGGCGTAACAAAGACAGACGCCAAGGCAATTTTTCTTTACACTGGTACAGGTGACTGCACAGGTTCTACAGACATTGCAACGGTGAAGGAAAACTACAAAGCGCTTGTTGATAAGATTGCTAAAAAGTCGCCCTCATCAAAGATTTATTTGATGGCCGTTTGCCCCCGCAACAATGCAAGTCATAACACACGCATTGCAGAGTTGAATGCTTACATGGAATCTATCGCAACAGGAAACATCCGCTTTGTTGACACTTACACACCCATGTTCAATGGTGAAGCGGTAAACTCAACGTATGTCTTCTCTAACGACTACATTGGAGGTTTGGCTTATGTCAAGATTGCGAACTTGATGAAGGATGCTCTCCTTGCAGACTTTCCCAGTGACACCTATAATGTTGTTTCAGAAACAAATGCTGAGGTGCGTTATGCACAGGCAGGTCTTCGCAATCAGTTGACGCAAGCAATCGCACGCGGTCTTGTCGCAACTCGTGGTGATGCAGCGGGTCAGTACAATGCTGCGAAGATGGCAGCGTTTGACACAAAGGTAAGCGAAGCAAACACGCTTTTGGAAAAGAACAACCTCACACAAGCTGAAGTAACCGCATTCGCTAACGAACTCAAAACGATTCTTAACGAAGCGCTTTCAAAGCCTACTTATAGTACGCAAGGCAACGACGTGTGGTATCAACTCTTCACGCCTGGACGTGGCAACAAATATCTCACGAGCACAGGTGCGAATGCTAATGTTACAAGTGCGGCAGCCAACAACTATGCCACTTCAATGTGGAAGTTCGTGAATCGTAATGATAGCAAAGGACTTGACATTATCAACCGTCACGACGGTTCTTATCTTGCTCCCACTGCAGGAGGTAGCAGTCCGCTTACAACTTCTGCTACGCAACCCACAAATGGTTGGAGTTTGAGTTATTCCGATGCTCCTGGTTTGTTTATCATAAGCAGTGGTACCGTGCAGCTTCATCAAACCAACAGCGCTGAAGTTTGGAACTGGGGCGGAGGTTCTAATCGCGGTGATGCAGGTTGTCAATATCAGATAGAAGCGGTTGAGGGAGAACCCGAAGAAATTCCCGACCCCTCTGTGCAGACATTGACGCTTACATCTACAGAATTAAAGAATGGTGCTTCTACTTACACGAAGCATACTGAATCAAGTGATGCTTGGTATGGCAAACTTGTTACAAGCACAACTCCTACCTTGACTATTGAAAGTACAAATGCTACGGCTAACAATATCGGTTGGTCAAACAATCAGCCTTGGCTTCAACCTGGTTACACCTATAACCTAACTTTGCCTGAAGGTTTTGTATTTGTAGGTTATGAATTGACTACAAAAAGTGTATTGGGCTTTACAGGCACATATACTTACACGACGGCAACAGGAACTGCAACAAGCGAAGCGCAGAGCAGTGACGAAATAACAGTCGCAGTCAATGGCTTAAATACGAATGCGATTGCTCTTAAGGTAGGTGACGCTGTTAATACTGGCAATGGTATTTTGATTACCAAATTGGTGATTCGTTACAAGAGAGTTCTCGAAGATGGGCATTACGCACTTGAAATCAAGGAGAGTACGGGTGGATTCACGACTGGTACTAAGGTTTGGAGCCTCACTACTAATACAGCTAATCCTGTAGCCTTGACCTTTACAAGTAATGCCAACAACATGAATGTGAACGGTGGTTACTTGCAGATTCACCCAGGCACAGCTTTGAGCGCAACCTATACGATTGCAGTTCCTGCCCCCTATGCCATCACAGGTTATTCGTTTGACTACGCTTTTGGTAACACAGGTACTGCTACCGACAAAGTAATTACAGCAAATGGTCAGCAATATACTGTTGAGGCGAATAAGAAAACCCTCACAGTGTCGGACCTCAACAATGTGCAGTCCACGCGGTTTACGTTGGCAGGCACGAATCAACCCGTGAAGTTGACCAACTTCATTGTAAACGTAATCAACACCGAGATTGTAGAGGATGGTGACGATGAAGAAGTTGTATTGCCCGCCGAGATTACTTATACCATCGACAAGACTAATGGTAACCTCTACCGTGATGGAAGTGTCAATAATAATAGTTGGACGAGTGTGTGGAAGAGCAATCTTGAACCTCAGTTGCAGTTTGGTTGTGGTCCCAACAACATGAACTGGCATAATAATAATGTACAGTTGATGACGGGCGGAAGTAGTTGTCGCTATACCCTTACGGCGCCTGCGGGTTATGTGATTTACGAATACAGTTTCACATTTGCCAACAATGGTCACGATAACGCTCAAGAAATCGTAATGGATAATGGCGACGTTTATACGACATCAACCACTGCGAAGACCATCAGCGCCAAGAAGCAGTATCTGAATTCACTTTACTTTGACCTCAAAGGTCCTAACAGCAAGGGCGTAGTGCTCTCTGACTTTGTCGTAAAGGTAAAACGAGATGTGGCGGTACTTCCTATCATCAGTACTGAAAATAATGAATATTGGTATTATATCACAAGTGCTTCAACACAGAGTTACTGTGCTGGCAAGGTAATGTACTACGATAGCGAAGCCCAAAAGTTGCGCTTTGGCGACAAAGACTTTAAGCCTACTCACGTTTGGAGTTTCTGGGAAAAGGATGGTAAAATCGCGATTAAGAACTATAATGGAGAATACTTCGGAACAGCAGGTAGCGGAACAGGTAATAGTACGACATTTGGTGTAGTCAACGAACCCAACTATATCTATTATATCAATGAAGCATACGATTACTTCGTGATTAAGGACAAAGGAACAGAATTGCACGCTCAAGACGCCAACAAGGTCATTGTACGTTGGGGCGCGGATGCTGGTAATGCTTCTCTGTGGAAATTTATAGAAGTTGACGTGACGAATGCCAACGCTAATGTGGCAAGCACCGTAGTACAGCAAGGTAAGGTAAGTACAGGTATCGGCAACGTGGACCAAGCGATTATTCGCTCTACGATTCGCGTGACGGGTCTCGAAGACATGGTAAACTTCCAAGGCGTGAAGGGTGCTTTTGTTGGAACGGACAAGGCAGACATCACAAATGTGAAGGCTTACTTTGCTACAAACGACCGCGAACTCTTTGTGGATGCGGCTCAGAAGATGACTTGGCGCGAAGAAAATGGCGTTCAGTTCGGTCAGACTGTACAATTGGCTGAAGATGGTACGTTTACTATCACTGGCACAAAGGAAATGGCGCCTGGCACTTACTACCTCTGGATTACCTATGACATCGCAGAAACAGCGAAGGAAGGTAACCTCGTGGATGCAAGTATTACTTCTTACACGGTAGATGGTGCAGAAATTGCAGAAAACAACGGTAATCCTAAGCACAGTGTGACCATCTTCCTCTCTGAAGGTTCTGTACTCATGCCCATGGATAAGGGTTCGCTTCACTATCGCATCCCCGCCATTACTGCAACGAAGGACGGTAAGCGCCTCGTAGTACTTACCGACGACCGTAAGCAAAATCAGGGCGACCTTCCCAACCACTGCTACGTGGTAGCACAATATTCTGACGATATGGGTAAGACATGGAGCGACCCCGTAACTGTAGCGGGTACTGCTGAAACAGGTGGCTACTACGGTCACGGCGATGCTTCTATCGTAACCAACCGCGACAATGGTGATATTATTGGTATTGTTACCAGTGCGGGAACTTATGGACATGGTTTCTTCCAAGGAACTGCGCAAGAACCTCCCCGTTGGAAGACTATTACGAGCCACGACGGTGGTGTTACTTGGGACGCTCCCGTTGACCACACCGATGCCCTCTTTGGTGCTAACTGTGAAAATCCCGACACGAAGACTTGGAAGAGCGGTTTCTCTGGTTCGGGTGCGGCACTCCAAAAGCGTGACGGCACACTCGTTTCAAGTTTCGTGAACCGTGCGGAAGATAACAGTCAGAACTTCCACTTCTTTATGAGTAAGGATGGTGGTAAGAGCTGGTATGTAAGCGGTACAAGCGGTACAAAGTCTGCAGACGAACCA
>JAGBYN010000040.1 GCA_017628775.1 Bacteroidaceae bacterium
GCTTGTTTGATAGTCATGAATCGTAAATGATATTCAGGTGGCTATAGCACAAGGGTACCACCTCTTCCAATTCCGAACAGAGAA
Organism: Bacteroidaceae bacterium; assembly: GCA_017628775.1. The sequence goes on from JAGBYN010000040.1 coordinate 85, forward strand.
GTTAAGCCTTGTCACGCCGATGGTACTGCGTTTGTGGGAGAGTAGGTAGCCGCCGTTTTTCTTCGAGCCTTCGATACAGAAATGTATCGGAGGCTTTTTTTATGCCTTTTGATGAACTTTCTTTTCTTAATGGCTGTTATCTCAAGAAAAAGAATTATTTTTGCAAATTGATAATTATCTAGATAAATATAAATACATGATGGAGCTCGATTTGCTTACGGCTATTTCTCCAATTGATGGCCGTTATAGAGGAAAAGCGGGAGCTTTGGCCTCTTACTTCTCGGAATTTGCACTCATTAAGTATCGCGTGCAGGTAGAAATTGAATATTTCATTACTTTGTGTGAACTTCCTTTACCACAATTGAAATCATTTGATACCAATCGTTTTGAATCTCTTCGCTCAATTTATTTGAATTTTACTGAAGCTGATGCACAACGTATCAAGGAAATTGAGAGCGTTACTAACCATGATGTGAAAGCGGTAGAATATTTCATTAAGGAAGAGTTCGACAAACTCGGTGGTTTGGAAGAATACAAGGAGTTCATTCATTTTGGATTGACTTCACAAGATATTAACAATACATCAATTCCTCTTTCTATTAAGGAAGCCTTGGATAAGGTTTATTATCCGTTGATTGAAGAGTTGATTGCTCAACTGAAAGAATATGCTGAAGAATGGGCAAATATCCCAATGCTTGCCAAAACGCATGGACAACCAGCTTCGCCAACTCGTTTGGGTAAGGAAGTGAAGGTTTTTGTTTATCGTTTGCAACGTCAGTTGGATATGTTGAAAGCTTGTCCGATTACAGCAAAATTTGGTGGTGCTACAGGTAATTACAACGCTCATAATGTAGCTTATCCGGCATACGACTGGAAGGCTTTCGGCAATAAGTTCGTTGCTGAAAAGTTGGGCTTGGAACGCGAAGAATATACTACTCAGATTTCTAACGACGATAATCTGGGTGCTATCTTTGAGGCCATGAAGCGTATCAATACCATCATGATTGATATGAACCGTGACTTCTGGCAATATATTTCTATGGAATACTTCAAGCAAAAGATTAAGGCTGGCGAAGTAGGCTCAAGTGCGATGCCTCATAAGGTAAATCCAATCGATTTTGAAAATGCTGAAGGTAACTTAGGCGTAGCGAATGCGTTGTTGGAACACTTGTCTAATAAGTTGCCGATATCCCGTTTGCAAAGAGACCTTACCGACTCTACCGTTTTGCGTAATGTTGGTGTACCTTTCGGTCATGTGGTTATTGCTATTCAAAGCTCGTTGAAGGGATTGCGCAAGCTGTTGCTGAATGAAAAAGCTATTTATGCTGATTTGGACAATTGCTGGAGTGTAGTTGCCGAAGCTATTCAGACTGTATTGCGTAGAGAGGCTTATCCTAACCCATATGAGGCTTTGAAAGCTTTGACTCGTACTAACCAGGCAATTACTGAAGCGTCTATTAAAGAATTTATTGAAACGCTCAATGTCAGTGAAGACATTAAGAAGGAGTTGCGTGTTATAACACCGCATAATTATACTGGTGTGTAATATATATATATGAAGCCCGAGAGGGCGATGTGTTAATTTGATAAAAAAGAAGAAAATGAGTATTGAAAAAGAAGGCAGAGCAGAAGGCTTTGCAAATGAAAATTCCGGCCGTGATGGCGGTTACAGATCGTACAACAGATATAATAACGGAGGTGAACAGCGTTCTTATCGCTCACGCTCAAGCTATGGACATGAAGGTAATGAGCGTTCTTACCGTTCTTCGGGTAATCGCTATGGAAATGGTGAACGCCCACAACGTCCGCGTTTTAACCCTAATGCTGAAGGTGGTGAACAACGCGCTTATCGTCCACGTACTTCTTATAATCGCGAAGGTGGTTATCAGGGAGGTGAGCGTCGTCCTCGCGTAGAGCAAGGATATGGTGAACAACGTTCTTACCGTTCTGCTGGCAACCGTTATGGTAATGGCGAACGTCCACAACGCCCTCGCTTTACTCCTAATGCAGAAGGTGGTGAACAACGTCCTTATCGTTCGGGAGGTAATTATAATCGTGAAGGTGGTTTCCAAGGTGGTGAACAACGTTCTCGTTTCCAGTCTGGTGCAGGCCGTTCTTTCCGTCCGCGTACTGCCGGTTACAACCCGAATGCAAAATATAGCCACAAGAAGCAAATTGAATACAAGGATTTGTTGACAGACCCTAACGAACCGATTCGTTTGAATAAGTTCTTGGCTAATGCCGGCATTTGTTCGCGTAGAGAAGCCGACGAGTTCATTGCGGCAGGTGTAGTGTCGGTTAATGGTGAAGTGGTAACAGAATTGGGTACCAAGATCAAACGTACCGATGAAGTTAAGTTCCATGACGAACCTGTTAACATTGAACGTAAAGTATATGTTTTGTTGAATAAGCCAAAAGATTGTGTAACTACTTCCGACGACCCTCAGGAAAGAAAGACTGTAATGCATTGCGTGAAAGATGCTTGCAAGGAACGTATCTATCCGGTAGGCCGTTTGGACCGTAATACAACAGGTGTTCTCTTGTTGACAAACGATGGTGATTTGGCGTCTAAGTTGACTCATCCAAAGTTCTTGAAGAAGAAAATTTATCACGTATATTGTGATAAGAATGTAACAAAGGCTGATTTGGATCAAATTGCCAGTGGTATAACTTTGGAGGATGGAGAAATTCATGCTGACGCAATCAGCTATGCATCAGAAACTGATAAGAAGCAAGTTGGTATTGAAATCCACTCTGGTAAAAACCGTATTGTTCGTCGTATTTTTGAATCTTTGGGTTATCGTGTAAACAAGTTGGACCGTGTTTATTTTGCAGGTTTGACCAAGAAAGGTTTGCGCAGAGGCGATTGGCGTTATTTGACAGAACTAGAAGTGAACATGCTCCGTATGGGGTCTTTTGAATAAAAAATAGAAAAGAAGATAGATATGGAAAATATTCGTAGAACAAAAGTTGTTGATCTTTTGCAACGTCGTGATTGGGGTGCAATGGTCAACGTGAAAGGCTGGGTTCGTACTCGCCGTGGTAGTAAACAAGTGAGCTTTGTGGCTCTGAACGATGGTTCTACAATAAATAATGTACAGGTGGTGATTGATTTGACTAACTTTGATGAAGAGTTGGTGAAGCAAATCACTACAGGTGCTTGTTTGAGTGTAAATGGCGAATTAGTGGAGTCTATTGGTTCGGGCCAGGCTGGCGAAATCCAGGCTCGCGAGTTGGAAGTGTTAGGCACTTGTGATAATTCGTATCCTTTGCAAAAGAAGGGTTGCTCAATGGAATTCCTCCGCGAGATTGCTCACCTTCGTCCTCGAACTAATACTTTTGGAGCTGTATTCCGCATCCGTCATAACATGGCAATAGCAATTCATCAGTTCTTCCATGAACATGGATTCTTCTATTTCCATACACCTATTATTACAGCGTCCGACTGTGAAGGTGCAGGCCAGATGTTCCAGGTAACAACCAAGAACCTTTACGATTTGAAGAAGGACGAAAACGGGTCAATCATTTATGATGATGATTTCTTTGGCAAACAAGCTAGCTTGACCGTTTCCGGTCAGCTGGAAGGTGAGTTGGCTGCAACAGCTTTGGGTGCTATTTATACATTCGGTCCTACTTTCCGTGCTGAAAACTCGAATACACCACGCCACTTGGCTGAGTTCTGGATGGTTGAACCTGAAGTTGCTTTCGCTGACTTGAATGATTTGATGGATTTGGAAGAAGAATTCATTAAATATTGCGTACAATGGGCATTGGATCATTGCAAGGATGATTTGGAGTTCTTGAATAAGATGATTGACAAGGGCTTGATTGAACGTTTGCAGAAGGTGGTTAATACAGAATTTGTACGTTTGCCTTATACTGAAGGTATCAAGATTCTGGAAGAAGCCATTGCTAAAGGCAAGAAGTTTGAATTCCCAGTTTATTGGGGATGTGACTTGGCCAGCGAACACGAACGTTTCTTGGTGGAAGAACACTTCCAGAAGCCGGTTATCATGACTGATTATCCAAAGGAAATCAAGGCATTCTACATGAAGCAGAATGAAGATGGTAAAACAGTGCAAGGTACAGACGTGCTGTTCCCACAAATTGGTGAAATTATCGGTGGTAGTGTGCGTGAAGAAAGCTACGATAAACTGATGAATCGTATCAATGAACTGAATATCCCGATGAAGGATATGTGGTGGTATTTGGATACCCGTAGATATGGTTCATGTCCGCATGCAGGTTTCGGCCTTGGCTTCGAACGATTGTTGTTGTTCGTAACAGGTATGGCTAATATCCGCGACGTGATTCCGTTCCCAAGAACACCACGTAACGCAGAATTCTAAAAAGAAGCGTCATAAAATAAAAAGGAGAAAGCATTTTAGGGTTTTCTCCTTTTTTTTGTTTGTAAAAAAGATGGACTAAAAGTAGGATGTCTTATATTTTTTAGTATATTTGTGATTGTGAAGCATGAAGTTGTTAACTTAATATATTAGACTATGAAACGGCATTTTTTATTTTCGATGATGGCCGTGCTTCTATTGCTTGGAAGTGGCAGAATGGTAGCTCAAACCTCCAACCAAACAACGCCTGTTGAGTTGAATGGAATTTGGCAGATGTGTTTTTACGTTTCAGGAGATCCGAGTATTCCTGGTGAGTTGAAACCTAGTAATTCGTTTAAGATACTAACGAACGATGGACAGTTTGTGAATCTAACGGTTATCCCGAATCAGGGTGCCATTATCATTGGTTCTGGTACATATAAGCAGACTGCGGTAAACGCATTTACCGAGCATGTAGAAAAAAACCTTCACCTCCCTCAATTGGTAGGTAAGGACAATGTGCTGGAGTACGAAATGAATGGAGATATTATGCTGGTGAAATTCTTTGTAAAGAAGGATCCTGATGGAAATGATATTAATTCCTGGTATTATGAAACTTGGAAAAAGGTGAGAATGCCGGCTGTATATCCAAAGGATTTGGTGAGATAAAACGTAATTAAATATAGAAGCGGGGGTGTCCCCGCTTTTTTTATGGATGTATGTTCTGGATAAAAAAAAGTTCAAATCCTTTGTCAGTTCAAAGAAAAGCAGTACCTTTGCAAGCCGATTATTATCAAATGTATGTAAAAGATTAATTCTTAGCGAATTAATGTTCTTTGTCCGGGAATATTGAGGAGCGGGAATAATAAATGTTTTTTAGTAGTAATATTTAAAAAAGAATTAAGAGTGGATACTTTAAGTTACAAGACCATTTCTGCAAACAAAGTAACAGCTCAGAAAGAATGGGTTGTTGTGGATGCAACCGACCAGGTCGTAGGCCGTCTCGGTTCAAAAGTTGCGAAACTGTTGAGAGGTAAGTACAAACCTAGCTTTACCCCTCATGTAGACTGCGGTGATAACGTTATCATCATCAATGCAGACAAAGTGAAATTTACCGGTAACAAGTGGAATGACAAGGTGTATTTGCACTACACAGGTTATCCTGGTGGTCAAAGATCAATCACTCCAGCTGAATTGATTAAGAAAGTTGACGGTGAAGAAAGACTGTTGAAGAAAGTAGTGAAGGGTATGCTTCCAAAGAATCGTTTGGGTGCTAAGTTGTTGAAGAACTTGTATGTATATGCAGGTAGCGAACACAAGCACGAAGCACAATGCCCAAAGACAATTGATATTAACGCACTTAAATAATAAAGAATGGAAGTAATTAATGCATTAGGCAGACGTAAGCGTGCTATTGCTCGCGTATTCGTTAGCGAAGGTACAGGAAAGATTACTATTAACAAGAGAGTCCTTGCAGAGTACTTTCCATCAACTATTCTTCAGTATGTAGTAAAGCAACCTTTGAACACTTTGGAAGTTGCTGAAAAATATGATATTAAGGTAAATCTTTGTGGTGGTGGTTTCACTGGTCAGTCACAAGCATTGCGTTTGGCTATCGCTCGTGCATTGGTGAAGATCAACGCTGAAGATAAGAAGGCTCTTCGTGCAGAAGGCTTCATGACTCGCGACCCACGTTCTGTAGAACGTAAGAAGCCAGGTCAACCAAAGGCACGTCGTAGATTCCAGTTCAGTAAACGTTAATATCCGGTTTTACTTAGAACTGGTTAATAAGCGTTTAGTATCTAAACCGCCGGGATTCTTTCAAGACTACCCGATGGTTGGTTGAGAAAAACAAAAAAGAAAGTAACCGATTAAAAGAATTAAAGAAATGTCAAGAACAAATTTTGATAC
>JAGBYN010000041.1 GCA_017628775.1 Bacteroidaceae bacterium
ATTCGCATCGATATTAACAATCTCGCCCGTTTCCGCAATACCGTTGACGGAAGTAATATAGATGGGGGCGGCATTCGCCAATAAGCGCACTTCCTGACTTGTTTTTCCTTCAGGTATTCGCTGGTGCCAATGCACTTGGTTATGCGTACTTAGTTGTTCGTAAAGTCCCATTTTCTCTAAAGTCATAGACCCTGCAAGGCCAACCGTTTGATGATGGATATGCGTGTCCAAGTATTGCGCTGCTTCCGATGCTGTTTCGAAACAACGCACAATATATCCTAACGACTGCAGTCTTTTTTGTAATAAACTAAAATCTTTTTTCTCCATAATATATATTAATTTGATGTTAATTGTGCAGGGTTTAGAGAGTTGAGAGAGTTGAGAGTTTTGAGATCCCATTCGGAAGGTGTAGGGGCCGATCACTGTGTCGGTCCGTCGCCAAGCAATGCACAAATTCTATATACAATTGGTTGGTAGGGACGCATACGCCCGCATTCCGGATGGGTAAAGGATTGCTCACGCCATTGATAATATTTATGTCTCACGCAAAGACGCAAAGATACGCAAAATCTGCAATCAGTGGAAAATGAAACGTAAAACCATCTTAGCGTGGCGGTTGTCGTGGCTAAGATGGTTTTGCGTTTATAAGGTATTACCGATGAACGGGCACAACATGCTTGCCATAACTCAAATTGATGAGTTCAAAGTAAGGCACGTGTTGATCCAAGCGTTCTACGAAGTTTTTGTAATCGCGACGTTTTTGTGTGGTCCAACCTGCTTCTGCCACTGCGATGAGGCGGGGGAAGGTGAGGTATTCCAAAGTTTCGTTTTCAAAAATATATTCAGTCCAGAAGTTCGCTTGTACCCCCATATATTTATTGAGTAATTCCTTTTCTACTCCGTTTGCAGGGATGTAGCTATATACGCGCTCCAATGTTTCTGTGCCATGGCCTTGTGAGCGTGGTTCGCTGGGGTCTGTACTTTGTTTGCGGTTGATGTAGTAGGGGATTTGTGGTGAAAGGATGGTGTTGAATCCACGCTTTGCAGCCTCTTTTGCTGCACCATCAGCACCAATCCATGCCATTACGGTAATGTCTTTGAGTTGTGACGTGTTGCCGTGGAGCATCTCATTCCAGAAAATAAGTTTGCGTTGCTGATCTTGTGGTTTGGTCAGGATATAATCTTGAACTTGCTTGTAGAAGTCGGTTTGCAAGTCTCTGTATTTTTGGCTACCAATCTCCGCCAAGCGCTTTTGGCAAAGCTCGTTCTTTTCCCAAAGCGTAGTAGGGCATTCATCGCCGCCTAAATGGAGATAGCCAAAGGGAAATAAAGCAGTTAGTTCATCCACAATATCCTTAGTAAATTGGATGGCAGCTGGTGCTGCTACATTCATTACGTCAGCAGATACACCTTGCGACAACCATACTTCGTGCTTTTGGTTGGGTGTGCAAGAAAGTTCTGGGTAAGCTGCCAATGCTGCTTGGAAGTGTCCAGGCATATCGATTTCAGGGAGGATTTCAACGAAGCGTTCCTTGGCGTAAGCCACCACCTCGCGAATATCATCTTGAGTGTAGAAACCACCATAGTATTCACCATCGGTGGGGTATTCTTTGCCCCAACCCAACTTCTTGGTGTTGCGCCATGCGCCTACTTCTGTGAGTTTAGGGTATTTCTTGATTTCAATACGCCAACCTTGGTCTTCTGTCAAGTGCCAATGGAAACGGTTCATCTTATACATCGCCATGACGTCGATGATGCGCTTCACTTCTTCTTTGCCAAAGAAATGTCGACCTTCATCGAGCATAAAGCCACGCCATCCGTAAAGAGGCTCGTCGGCAATGCTCACGCATGGCACTTCCTTGTTGCTTGCTTCTGAAGACTTCTTTCCAGCCATAGCCTCTGGCGAAAGGAGTTGCTTCAATGTTTGTAAACCATAGAAGAAACCTGCAGGTTTGGCAGCTTCGATGATGATCGCCTCATTTTCAACCTCTAATCGATAGCCTTCGGCGGGGAGCAGGGCGTTGAGGCGCAAATCCATCACTGCGCGTTCGGGATATTTGGTGTATTTGATTTTGGTGCCACATGCTTCTTTGAGCTGTGTTGCAAAAAGCTGTGCAATGTTTTTGATGCTGTCGCCTTCGTATTCTGGACAATAAACCAAAAGTTTCTTAGGCATTTTGAATGTCCCTGCCTTTACGGTTAGATTCTGAGGTTGGGGAATCAGTGGTAGAACTGATTGTGATGTTACAAGCAAGGAGATGCAAAACAACAAGATAGAAAAAAGAATTTTCTTCATAATATATTATTATTGTATTAGTGATTCTCCTTGCAAAGTTACGTATATTCTTTTAAACGGCGGAACTTTCTTCTATACAACAAAAATCTTTTTTGTTATTTTAATCTTATTTTGGCTCGTGGCAATTCGGTGTTATTCATGAAAGGGGGTGGTTTTATAAGTAGTCTAATCGATTTGTGTATTACTGCGCTTATGGATCCGTTGAGATGTATTCGTTTATTCCGATGCCTTATTTATGTTTTTTTGGGGAAGTGGAAGAGGGTGCGTAAAGTAAACAAACGTTATATGTTCGCTTTTGAGGGCGAAAAATGCTTGTTTTTGCCTTAAATGTTAATTGAAGTAAATTTTCTTGATTTATTTTTCTTGACAAATATCAATTCCATTAAAATCTTTCACTTTTTTCTTGGTAACTATTTGCCATATTGTGAATCTGTCGTAATTTTGCACTCGCTAACCGCAAGTAACACGGTTGGCGCACGAACATTGAAAGATTTTCATAAACTTTTTAGTAGAGAAGTACAAGAGATGAACATGCTTATTATTAAGTCGTGTTCGGGTAATAATTATTGTACCGTTAATTCTTTACTTAATAGATGTTGGATACTTGAGTCATAAAATCAGATTACAATTTAAATTATATATTTACA
>JAGBYN010000042.1 GCA_017628775.1 Bacteroidaceae bacterium
AGTGGCCACCAGCTACATTCAGCAAATGCGCCAAATCAGCGACGCTTGCGGCTTAAGTTTCGACGCCACCAATATTTGGGATGCCTTGGTCAGAATGCCTGAAATCATGCAAACAGGCGTGGTTGAGGAATTAACCGACGAGGAATGGAGCCTTGTGGCGCAACTCATTGAAAACGCCATCGCTCAACTCATTGACTTCAGAAAGCAAGAAGGCATGGCGCTTTACGAAAAGTTCTGCAAGAACCTCAACACCATTGAGCAACTCATGAAGGATATCGAACCCTTCGAGGCATCAAGAGTGGAAAAGATACGCCAACGACTTTACGACCGCCTGAATGAACTTACAGGTGTTGACTACGACAAAAACCGCTTGGAGCAAGAACTCATCTACTACATAGAAAAGCTTGACATCAACGAAGAAAAACAACGTCTTTCAAACCATCTTGAATACTTCCGAACAACAATGAAAGAAGGTTGCGGACAAGGCAAAAAACTTGGTTTCATTGCCCAGGAAATGGGACGCGAAATCAACACAACCGGCTCAAAGAGCAACCAAGCGGAAATGCAAAACATCGTTGTCATGATGAAGGATGAGTTAGAACAAATCAAAGAACAGGTATTGAATGTGATGTAATCAATGATGATGACACATCACAAAAAACAGAAAGTTCTTTATCCACCAACAAAAACGCTATAACACAATGTCAAAAATTATAATTTTTTCAGCACCATCGGGTAGCGGCAAAAGCACGATAATCAACTATTTGATGACACAAGGTTTGAACCTTCATTTCTCAATCAGTGCAACATCAAGACCACCGCGCGGACAAGAACAACATGGTGTGGAATACTTTTTCCTCACTCCTGATGAGTTTCGCCAACACATTGCTAATGGCGACTTCCTTGAATACGAAGAGGTTTACAAAGATCGCTTTTACGGCACGCTTAAAACACAGGTTGACAAACAACTTGAACGAGGCGAAAACGTGGTGTGCGACGTTGATGTTTTAGGTGGCATCAACATCAAAAAACATTATGGCAAACGAGCATTGAGCTTGTTTATCCAGCCACCCTCAATTGAAGAATTGCGCAATCGATTAACACAAAGAGCTACGGATGCGCCCGAAGTGATTGAAGATCGCATTGCCCGCGCTACGTTTGAATTATCAAAAGCCAACGAATTTGACCATATTGTGGTGAACGACGATTTGGAAACGGCACAAAACGAAGCACTAAGCATCATCAAGAGTTTTATTGAGCAAGAATAATGCAAAATAATCCTTCTGATGAGGCATTCAAATTTTGTGTTAAAACTTTTTGATATTCTCGCAAATAAATACGACATTTGCATTTATTATGGACCCACTACAATTTTGGATAGAATTTAGTTCAACCCTACAATTAGTTCTTAAAGGATTAATTGTAGGTATCGTTATCTCTGCGCCAATGGGGCCGGTAGGTATTCTATGCATACAACGCACCATGCAAAAGGGGCGAATATATGGTTTAGCTACTGGTGCCGGAGCTGCCTTGAGCGACTTTATGTACGCATTAATTACGGGTTTTGGTATGTCGTTTGTCATCGATTTCATTGAACGCGGACAAACATTGTTTTGGCTAAAGCTCATTGGAAGCGTCATGCTTTTTATTTTTGGTTTACACACCTACCGACAAGACCCCAGAAAGTGCATGCGCACGCACATGAAGCGCAAAGGCACATTGTTTTACAATTTCATTTCGGGTTTCGGACTCACATTTAGCAATCCGCTCATTATTTTCTTGTTAATTGCGCTCTACAACATGCTGACGTTTGTGATTCCTTCAAACATTGCCGGGCAAGCCATTGGTTACCTCTCTATCATTGCCGGAGCAATGTTGTGGTGGTTGGGATTAACCTGGCTAATATCACACATGAAAAACAATTTTGGCATTAGAGGTATCCTGCGCCTTAACCAAACCATTGGTACCATTGTGGTTGTTTCAAGTGTTGTTTACGCACTCACAACCATATTCCACTTATCCCTTTATTAATTTGAAACACTAATCATTTCATAAAACATATTTTACTATGGAAAAAATCATCGGTCTTATTGACGCCCCTTTCACTCCCTTCAATCAAGATGGAACAGTAAACCTTGACCCCATTCCCGCCTATGCTGCTCTTTTGGCACGAAACGGCATGAAGGGTGTTTTCATCAACGGTTCATCTGGCGAAGGTTATATGCTCACCGAAGAAGAACGCATGCAACTTGCTGAAGCATGGGTAAAAGCCGTACCCGAAGGTTTCAAGGTTATCGTTCACGTGGGTAGCACATGCGTGATGAGTAGCAAGCGCCTTGCGGCACATGCTCAGAAAATCGGTGCATGGGGTATTGGTGCAATGGCCACTCCTTTCCCAAAGATCGGACGCATTGAAGAATTGGTGAAGTATTGCGAAGAAATCGCTTCAGGCGCACCAAACCTTCCTTTCTATTACTACCACATTCCCGCATTTAATGGCGCATTCCTTTCTATGCTTGATTTCCTCAAAGCCGTTGACGGACGTATTCCTAACTTTGCGGGAATCAAGTACACATTTGAAAGCCTTTATGAGTACAACCGTTGTCGCAGATATGCCAACGGCAAGTTTGACATGCTCCACGGACAGGACGAAACCATCCTTCCATGCTTGGCAATGGGTGGCGCACAAGGCGGTATTGGTGGTACAACCAACTACAACGGCAAGTGCCTCTCTGAAATCATTACGGCATGGCAAGAAGGCGACCTTGAACGCGCACGTGAATTGCAAGAATTCTCACAAGACGTGATCGATGTTATCTGCCATTATCGTGGTAATATCGTGGGCGGAAAGCGAATCATGAAGCTTATCGGCCTTGACCTCGGTCCTAATCGTGTACCTTTCCAAAACATGACCGATGAGGAAGAAGCGGCAATGAAGAAAGAACTCGAAGCTATTAACTTCTTTGAACGTTGCAACAAGTAAAAAAAACATCATCAAAGAAGATTTAGTATGATTCTTAAAAAACTATCCGTCTTCGTTGCTTTGATGATTGCTTTTGCCACAAACATGGTTGGGCAAAACGACAACAAATTTAACGAAGTAAATTTCAACAAATTACCCGAACTTTGCGCAAGTGAAAGTCAAGGTGTATCTGCCCCATTTGCCGGAGTTGTTGATGGTGATTTAATCGTGGTTGGCGGGTGCAATTTCCCCAACACGCCAGCGGCTGAAGGTGGCCAGAAGGTTTATTATGGCAACGTTTACCGCCTTGCCAACGATGAATGGGTGAAAGAAGCGCTCACGCTATCGCCTGTAGCCTATGGCATGAGTGTTCAAGTACCCGAAGGTCTTGTTTGCATCGGTGGTCAAACGCCCGATACGCTCAACCCCACCCTTGCAACCGTAACCCTCATTACCAAGCAGAATGGTCAACTATCAACCGTTGCGCTTCCTTCCTTGCCCGAAGCCATTCATAGTGCAGGTGCAGGTTTCGACGGCACGCACATTTATGTAGCGGGTGGTGAACGCAATGCCGCATATCGTTTGGCTTATCCTGGTGGAACAGAATGGGAAACGTTGCCATCGCTCCCCGGACGCCCAAGAGTGCAACCTGCCGGTGTGGTGCAAAGTGCCGCCATCGGCAAAAACTTCTACGTATTCGGAGGTTTCGCGCCACGCACTGAAAGTGACACCGCTTTTGTTCATTCAGACGGTTTGTTTTACGACTCAAAGAAGAACGAGTGGATTCCTACAACTCAAGCCATTATTAACGATTCGCAAAGAGCAATTGTTGGCGCTTCGGCGATAGCTTCGGGTGTGGCACACATCGTAATCATTGGTGGTGTGAACAAGGAGGTGTTCCTCAATGCGCTCAATCGTCCTGAAGCCGACTACCTCACACATCCCGTTGAATGGTATCAATTTAACGATGAATTGCTCATTTACCAAACCATCACCGATGCGTGGGTAACTGAAGCAAAGAATCCCGCCCTTGCTCGAGCAGGTGCGGCGGTGGTGCCCTACAATGGCGAGTGGGTCGTAATCAATGGCGAATCAAAGCCGGGTGTTCGCTCGGCCGAAGTGACATCCGTAAAACTTGGCTCGCGCGTTGCCTTCGGTTGGCTCAACTGGTTGGTGCTTGCCATATACTTGATCGGCATGCTTGGTCTTGGTTATTTCTTCATGCTTCGTGAAAGTTCATCAGAAGACTTCTTCAAGGGTGGCGGCCGTATTCCCTGGTGGGCGGCAGGTATTTCAATCTACGCCACAATGCTTAGCGCCATCACATACATGGCCATTCCAGCCAAGGCTTATGCTACGGATTGGACCTACTACCCCATGCTCATCACCATCCTGATTGTGTCGTTCCCCGTTGTCAAGTATTACCTGCCTTACTTCCGCAAGCTAAACTTGACCAGCGCTTACGAATATCTTGAAGTGCGATTCAATGCGCCCACACGCTTCACCGCAAGTGCATTGTTCATCATCTTCATGGTGGCACGTACAGCTTTAGTGCTTTATCTCCCCTCGTTGGCATTGACCGCCGTTACGGGTATCGACATCTACTTGTGCATCATTTTGATGGGTGTCATCACCATTATTTATTGCACAATGGGTGGTGTTGAAGCCGTAGTGTGGGGCGACGTCGTACAAGGTATTATCCTCGTTGGAGGTGCAATTCTTGCGGCGGTTTACTTGATGCTCAACACCGAGGGCGGTTTTACCGGCTTTGTTGATTTGGCCATCGAAAACGATAAGTTCCGCCTCTTTGACTACACCTTCGACTTCACAAGCGCAACCATTTGGGTAATCATCCTCGGTGGTTTGGCCAACAACCTTATCTCTTACACATCCGACCAAACCGTTATTCAACGCTACATGACAACAAAGGATGAAAAGGGAGCCGGACGTGGCATTATGCTCAATGGTGTGATGTCGGTATTCATCAGTGTATCGTTCTACCTCATCGGTACTGGTCTTTACACATTCTTCAAGACTCACCCTGCCGAGCTCGATTACACCATGGCAAAGTCTGACGCAATCTTCCCCTTCTTTATGACAAGCCAAATGCCGGCCGGCCTTGCAGGTTTGCTCATTGCGGCGATTTTTGCGGCAACCATGTCAACAATATCTTCAAACATCAACTCTATTTCAACCGCATTTAGTGTTGACTTCTACAAGCGCTTCGTACCTACGGCGTCTGATCATAAGATGCTCTCCGTTGCACGTTGGGCATGTATGATTTCAGGTTTGATTGGTGTTGTCATTGCATTGCTCATGGCCACATGGGAAATTCTCTCGTTGCTTGATTACTTCAACACCATTCTTGGTTTGTTGTCAAGCGGTTTGGGAGGTCTCTTCTTCATCGGCATCTTCTGCAAGCGTGTTGGCGGCATAGCTGCCATGACTGGTTTTATTGTTGGCGAAGCCGTTGTGTTCTGGATGAATGCCTACACCCCAACAAGTTTCTTGCTCTACGGATTTATCGGTATGGCGGTCTGCATCGTTGTTGCAAACATCCTTTCGTTTATCCCAGGCTTGCAAGCCAAACAAAAATAATATTCAAAATTAATGGTCATCGAGCCATGCTCCCACATCATCGTGGGAGCCGCTCGAAACACATATAACAAATAAACACTTATCATGGACTTTAAGAAATTAGCTGAGCAGTATAAATCAGAACTGCTTGACAAGGTTATTCCCTTTTGGCTTGAAAAATCACAGGACAAAGAATTTGGTGGTTTCTTCACTTGCTTAGAGCGTGATGGTTCGGTGTTCGACACCGACAAATTCATTTGGCTTCAAGGTCGAGAAGTGTGGATGTTTGCCACACTCTACAACAAGGTGGAAAAGAAGCAGGAATGGCTCGATGCTGCCATCCAAGGTGCAGAATTCTTGAAGAAGTATGGCCATGACGGCAACCTCAACTGGTACTTTGCACTCAACCGCGAAGGTCACCCACTTGTTGAACCTTACAACATTTTCTCATATACCTTTGCGGTCATTGCTTTCGGTCAATTGGCCATTGCTACCGGCAATGAAGAATATGCCGAAATCGCAAAGAAAACATTCGACATCGTACTCTCTAAAGTCGACAATCCTAAGGGAAAATGGTCAAAAGCATCTCCAGGCGCACGTGCGCTCAAGAGCTTTGCCCTCCCAATGATCCTTTGCAACGTAGCGCTCGAAATCGAACCATTGCTTGAACCTACTTTCCTTGAAGAAAAAATCAAGGAATGCGTTCACGAAGTGATGGACGTGTTCTACCGCCCCGAACTTGGACTTATCGTAGAGCATCTTGGTGTAAACAACGAACTTGTTGATTGCATGGATGGCCGTTTGCTCAACCCCGGACATGCCATTGAAGCAATGTGGTTCATCATGGACCTCGGCAAGCGTCTTGGCGACCAGGCACTCATTGAAAAGGCCGTTGACATTGCCTTGAAGGAAGCTGAATATGGCTGGGACAAGCAATACGGCGGCATCTTCTACTTCATGGATCGCTTGGGTCATCCACTCCAACAACTTGAATGGGACCAAAAACTTTGGTGGGTACACATCGAAACGCTCATCACCATGATCAAGGGTTACCAGCTCACCGGCAATGAAAAGTGCCTCGAATGGTTTGAACGCATTCACAACTACACATGGTCGCACTTTGCTGATGCAGAACATCCCGAATGGTTTGGTTACCTCAACCGTCAAGGCGAAGTATTGCTCACGCTCAAGGGCGGTAAATGGAAGGGCTGTTTCCACGTGCCACGCGGTCTTTTCCAATGCTGGAGAATTCTTGAAGAAATTGCAAACAGAAAATAAGCAACAGAAATAAAAGGGTTATGAGGTTTCATGAGTGCGATAAATACATCATCCACCTCATGCCTCATAACCCTTTTTTAAGCAAACAAATGAGCTGTACACTTCGTTAAACCTAAAAAACCGCAAATCCTATGATCCTCACAACACTTAAAGATAGCGACCGATACAATTCGCTCCATCCCTACTTCAAGCAAGTATTTGATTACATCAAGCAAAACGATCTTGCGAATGTAGAACCCGGACGCATCACATTAATCCCTGAAAAACTCTTTATCAATGTATGCGATGCCAAACTCATTGAGCGCGAAAATCAAAAACTCGAAGTGCACCGCAAATACATCGATATCCACCTCCCATTATCCGCGCCCGAAACAATAGGCTGGGCACCGCTCAACGCACTTGGCGAAAGCGAAAATCCATTCAACGAAACCGATGATTTCGCACTTTATCCCGAGGAAGCAACAATCTACTTTACCGTATTGCCAGGTCAAGCGCTTATCGTTTATCCTGAAGACGCTCATGCGCCAATCATCGGTCAAGGAACTTTGCGTAAACTCATCGTTAAAGTGATTCTTGAAGCATGAAAGCACACCGCATCGCTCAGCACATTTTAATGGGGATGATGGGCCTTTTAGCGATAGCATGCAGCAAACGAGAAACGCCACTTGAGCAATACATTGAGCAAACCAATGCACAATGCCCCATGCCCCTTTCAGCACATTCCGACTCTGAATTTCGAGGTATAGAATTGAAAGATTCAATGCTCAAATTTTCATACGTCATAGCTGAAAACGAAGTCGACTGGAACGATGCACGCCGCACGTTGAGAAAACAGGTTGTCAACACGCTCACCTCCACGCTGCCCGAAATGCAACAGCTCGTCAAGCTCATGCTCGACGCCAAAGTAGGCGCACACTTCCATTATCAATCCCGCACCGAGGCCACAAAAGAAATCATCATCACCTTTACGCCCACCGAGATTGTTAACATGATGCGCCCCCACGCCCCAAAACCACAACCGCAAGAAGATGATTGCTTGAAACACATGGTCGATTCATTTGCAAAGCATACGCCCATGGAGCTCAATGAGGGTTGTGTGCTTACCGACATTGCCATCAATGCCGACACACTCCTACTCAGCATCACTCTGCCCGAAGAGGTATTTATGGCACTCAACACACAATCGACCGACGACACCCCGCTCGCCATTGCAGAAATGCGCGAGGCACTCGGAAAAACGGCAATTAACGAACTCTTAACAACAGATGCCCACCTAAGCACCATCCGTGTGACCTACGTTGGCATAACAAGCCAAGAGCAAGTGCATCTCAACTTGCCTGGAAAATAAAAAACAAGAAGACGAGCAAACGAGACGTTTTGAGCGGTCCCACCCCCTCTCAGCTTCTCGTTTACTCGTCTACTTTTTTTGTTTGATATCGTACTTGTTTTCTGAGCCCCAAAAATCAACAAGAACCCAGTTTCCGATCTGCAGCTTATTATTTACACATCATTGAACGAGCAAGAATCGAAAATTTTTGGCGTATAGGTCAAATTGCAGGATAAAATTCACATAGTATGGTTCTATGGGTCAAATTGCAGGATGGAATTTCAGGTATATGTTTTGATGATTTTTTAATTTTGTGATGCAATCTGAAGCATAGCGGAGCTCTGCTGGGG
>JAGBYN010000043.1 GCA_017628775.1 Bacteroidaceae bacterium
CCACAACCATGCCTGCTGAAAACGTAACCGGAACGGGGGCATACGAGGTAAACAAATATACCTTAACCTTCACCATTGATGGCGCTATCGTAAGCGAGCAAACTGTGGAATACGGTGCAAGCGTTACGGCACCAGCTGCACCCGAAAAGACGGGCCACACCTTCAAGGGTTGGACCAACGTACCTACAACCATGCCTGCTGAAAACGTAACCGTAACAGGGGCATACGAGGTAAACAAATACACCTTAACATTCACCATTGATGGCGCTGTCGTAAGCGAGCAAACTGTGGAATACGGTGCAAGCATTACGGCACCTGCTGCACCAGAAAAGGAAGGTCACACCTTCAAGGGATGGACTAACGTACCCACGACCATGCCAGCTGAGAACGTGACCGTAACAGGGGCATACACCAAGAATAAATACCTCATCACGTTTAAGGTTGACGACGAAGTGATCCACACCGATTCTGTTGAATATGGTGCAGTGGTCAATGCGCCTGAGAATCCAACGAAGGAAGGATACACCTTTAGCGGATGGCAAGGCTTACCCAACACAATGCCTGCAGAGGATGTAACGGTAACCGCTAACTTTATTATGAATGGCTACACCTTGACTTACGTGGTGGATGGCGAAGTGTACCGCACTTACGCTTACGAATACGGCTCAACCATCACGCCTGAGCAAGCCCCACAAAAGGAAGGACACACCTTTAGCGGATGGAGTGAGATTCCAGGAACGATGCCTGCCGAAGACGTAACCATTACAGGTTCATTCACCGTCAATAAATATCTCGTAACCTTCAAGATTGGTGAAGAGGTCATCCAGGCTGACTCATTAACATACGGTTCTACCATTGTAGCCCCCAATGCACCAGCAAAGGAAGGTCACACATTCAAGGGATGGGAAGGCATGCCTGAAACCGTACCTGCTGCCGACGTTACTGCAAATGGGGTTTATGAAGTGAACAAGTACAAGTTGACTTACATACTCGACGGCGAAGTCTATGAAGAACAAATGGTGGAATATGGCACAAGCATTAACCCCATTGAAGTAGAACTTGAAGAAGGCAAGACCTTTGAGGGATGGCAGGAAGTACCCGAAACCATGCCAGCTAACGACGTGGTGGTGTACGGCACAACAACCGTGTCAAGCATCACAGCAGTCAATGGTACCAACGCATTGTCTGACGTTTATTCACTCACCGGACGATTAATCGCCAAGGGCGTGGATGCAACATGGATTCGCACAAACCTCAAAACAGGTATTTACATCATCAACAACAAAAAGGTGATGATTAAGTAATCACCACCAGATAAAAAAATATTGAGAGCGGTTGCCCAAGGTAACCGCTCTCAATGTGTTTATGAATTGCTGTTGAGAAAAGTCTGAAAGAAGCACTTTTACCCTATGTGCTTAGATGTGTACTTGGTTCATATTTTTAGTATCCGGTAACCACCTTAAATGCTCCAGATATGTAGTCATGCTAAACGTACAAATCTCCACGTATCACGAGTATTTAAGAACCATATTTACGACATTATAAGATACGCGTAGATCCTCGTGATCCGCCGGAGTTAAACTTATAAAGTCCTGTTTTGTTTTTTCACGCAGAATATGCGAAAATTGCGGAAACCATCCGGATGGCAAACACAAACAAAGGATATTGGCGCAAAAAATGGGGTTGAGATTGCATGTCTATCTACCATTTTACGTTAACGATAGTCAAAAAGGGAGATGTTAACACTAATTAATAGTCAAGTTGTTGTTAGGTTGTTATTTGTATCTACTTTTGCTCCGTGAGCGCTCAACAACAACAATTCTTACTAACTTTAAAACGAAAAGACTATGAAAAAGATTTTTACTATGATGGTTGTTGCAATCATGACATTGACAGCTAGTGCACAGGTTTATGTGGGAGCAGGCGCCAAGGCATGGCGCGATGCCGATGCCAACAAAACCACATTAGGTTTAAGTCCAGAAATCGGATATAAAGTGTCAGACCAAGTGGCTGTCGGCTTAAACTTAGACTACCAATACACCTACAAGGCTGGAGCTAAGAACAATGCGTTTGCCGTTTCGCCTTACATGCGCTATACCTTTGCCAAGATGGGTAACGTAAGCTTATTTGCAGATGCTACGGGTGGCATTGCCTATAGCAAGACAAAGGGACAAGACGATAATACGTGCTGGCAAGCAGGTATTCGCCCAGGTGTAAAGGTTTGCCTCACCGATAAGTTGGACTTCATTGCACACGCTGGTTTCTTGGGTTATCGTGACTCTGACGAAAATGGCTACTTTGGCGACAATGGATTTGGATTAGACGTCAACTCATCAAATCTTATGTTTGGTTTGTATTATAATTTCTAAAACATTGTATAAAAAGAAGAGGGGTGTCAAAATTGACGCCCCTCTTCTTTTTATGCTACGTCGTGGTTGTACGAGTCTCAACATGTTGTCCTGTGTTTCTGCGGTCAAGTTCCTTGAAATCTGTAAAATCGTAGTATTTTTCCTCTCCACAGATGTTACACTTATGCCAATGTCTTTCTTCGGTGATCAAGAACAGGATTTCGTAATCGTCATACAATGCTGTCGTTGTCGTATCAACATGTGTTTGATAGTCATGGTCACTGACTTCCTTATGTCCATCGCTGTAGGTGCGTGTGGTTCGGGTCCAGCTTCTCCATTTGTTTTTTGACTCGCTCAACACCTTGCTCATCTTGGCATATGGGCGCCATTGCTTGTACTGTTTCAAAACTTCCTTGCCTTTATAATCCATGGTTTCCAAACCGCCACACACATAGCAGCGGAAACTGAATATCCTGAAGACCATAAAGAATGTTTTGACCACAATGTATAAATTAACCAGTCCCACAAAGTCAAACATACCCCATGCATACATAATTCCCAACCATAGATACAAAGATGCAAGAGTTATCACAAACAGGATGAGTATCATATTCCTGTTTCCAATTCCTTTAAACACCTGACGCTTATGGAGAAGGATGCCTATCAGCACTGTTGGAATTAAAGGCGGTAAGAAGAACCACATCAAACAGGGTATCAGAATCAGTATCGCCAAAACAAATTTAAGTGCTGAATCAATCGTATCGTCGCCTATATCATCCATTGACATCCATGAGAAGTAGTCAAACATGGAACTGTTGATGACTCTGCCCACGACAGGATTGTCCACGATGTAGCGCAGGCCTGGAAAGTTCTTGGTAATCCATTGTGTGTTTGAATTCTTTGATGCCCATTCGTAAGACACAGCCTTGCCTGTGATGTCGTATGTCACAACAGGTTTGTGGCGAAGTCCTGTCTTTGTATCAATGACGGTAATGGGGTAGGTGGCACACATGTTTCCCTTGCTTATTGCTGTGTGAAGGGCAGGGCGAAACTTCTCATCATTTTCAGCATATGTGCTGCCGATATACTCGCGCTCAAACTTTTGGAGGGAGATGTATACGTTATTGTTGTTGGCAAGTACTTTCCTTGTAAATGAGTCGGGCAATAGGGGGCGTATATCATCTAATTTAACTTCAGCCTTCGTGCCGTCTGAAAATTTGCAGATGTATTTGTCGTACACCCCTGAGTCATCAAAGCCTGTTACCTTTATGGTGTCTAATGTTTCGGAACTTTCATTCCACGCCACCACGGGTATGTCTGTGTCCACGATGTAAAGAAATCCGCGGACGCCATTTGCGGTTTGCACCCAAAGCGAGGGTTGCATGTGACTTTCGCTTGCTGGCCGATAGGCATATACAGTGAGCACTTCGCCCTTCTTGACGCGTGTCACTACCGTGTCACTGCCCAGGTTTGAGTATATTTTCAATGCCTTCTCAGCAGTGTACGTCGCGGGATTGTTGGGTAAGTCATGGTCCTGAAAGAACATTGGAGGCACCACCACCAATACAGCGAGAACAAACAAGATGCTGCACTTGTACAAGTGTGCCTTGACATCACCCATTTTGGAAAATAATTTTTTTGTGAGTTTCATAATAGACATTGTTTAGAGTTCACGCTACAAATGTAAACGAAAAATCCGGGATCGTATGAGTTTCAAAATGCTACGCCACTGCTGACGCTACTTAAGGATTTCTGAATATCAAAAACTGGCGTAAGTTATTTTTTACTGTTACTTAACACCCCTTTCCGTCCAAACTACATGTTGCTCCTGTAGGAACATCATCGGTTGTAGCATCAAGCACGGGGTGATTTTTCAAACGGTTTAAAGAGAATACAATGTCACCATCCTCCTGAACGAAGCAGGGAATACCAATCGTTCCACGCTCCTTTACACGATCAAAAGCAGGATGAGTGTCGAGCAAACGCAAAAACTCCTTAAGGTTGCGAGGACTTTCAGCGATATCTATAAGCGTGAAGCGCGCATCGGTCTTTGCGAGTTCTTTAACTTGGGTACAATCGGGGCACCCCGACATAACATATACTATCATAGGACTATCTTCTTTTTTTCTTCTTACTCTTCTTTCCCTTCAGCGCAAGAACATTGGGCGCTGGGGTAGAGAAGACTTCTACATCCTCGCCTACAAGCGCGAAGTCCAACTGCTTGCGTTCAAGGTTGGCGCGCTCCACTCGGATCGTTACTTTATCGCCAAGGGCGTAGGTGCGTCGTGTGCGACGACCAACTAGCTGGTTATTACGCTCATCAAATTCATAGTAATCGCCCGTAAGTTCACGCAGGGGCACCATGCCTTCGCACTTGTTTTCATCCACCTCAACGTAAATACCAAATTCCGTCACGCCAGAGATTGTGCCTGCAAATTCCTTGCCCAAGCGCTCTGCCATAAACTCGACTTGTTTATATTTGATA
>JAGBYN010000044.1 GCA_017628775.1 Bacteroidaceae bacterium
ACTCATCAAGCATCAAGCCTTCCATGGTGATTATGCGCTTGAACTTAATATGGAGCAGAATAACGTGACCCGCACATCGTCGCACACCGCAACGCGCTACATTGACAGCAAGGCTAAGAAGACCAAGGATGTGTCGTACAACAAATATGACTTTACCATCAAGACCGACGTAGAACCCTGGTCGGAATACCTTGAAAAGCAAGCGGCGAAGAAAGCCAAACGCGATGCCAAGGGCAAGAAAAAGCAGAGCGTTAACGACTTGATGTAATGGTGTCGCATTGTGGCGGCATTGACTTTGACTTGATTTTTATACAACAAACAAACAATGTTCAGACATAAATTTTACCTTGCACTATTGGTGTGCACATCTGTATTCGCATTCGCTGCATGTAGCGATGACGATGAAGCTCCCGTAGCTTCAACATCCGACGATACACCCCCTGCTGACGAGCAGGTGAATTTGGAATACACCGAAAATCCGCGCGCTTTCGCGCTTAAGTTCTACGATTACATCGGTGGTGAACCCAATGTGAAGCGCCTAGACGCCGACACCATCCGCATTGAAATCAATGAAGGGTTGCTCACCTACCTCCAGATTTCAGAACTTAAGGTGGGCGATGCCTTGAACATCTGGGAGAATATCGACCGTCCTCCCTATATCCGTGTGGTAGATGCCGTTGAACGCTCAGCTTCTGGCTATATCGTTACGACGCACGAAGGTAGCATTGGCGACCTTTTCCACACCCTTGAGGGTTGTCTCAGCACGGAGTTGTTCAGTGATATCTCCGAACGCCCTGTACGTCTCGCTTCGCGCACAGGTCGCACTGGTGATGACTATCAGTTCGTTGACGACGAAGAGGACTTTGAGCAGTTTGTTGACGAAGATGGCAAGGTTCACCCCTTCATCATCTATTCACAGAATGAAGATAATCCTCAGGAGTTTGATTATGACCTCGCAGAGTTTAAATACGATGCCATGGTTGACTCCATGCTTCTAACGCGCTTGGCGTCGTGGGAAAAGACCTGGCACATCATCAACAAGAAAATAGAACGCATCAACATCTATCCTCAGCTTGATGAAAACAGCGCGCCCTGTGGCATCTTCGTTGCTGATGCGAGTTTTGAGATCAAGGCCGACCTTGAATTTTTCTTTGAATTAAATGTCTTTGAGAGCAATCGTTTCTGGGCCAAGCTGAGCGGCGGTTTCAACATTGACGCCCCCATTCACCTGCGCTTGAAGGGCAGTCAGTTGAAGAAGGAAACGGAAGTCCCAGTGTTTGAGTTCACACCCGTATTTACGGCCTTCGCTGTAGGTCCTTTCGTGGTGCCTGTTGTTTTCCGTAACGGCTTTATCTTCAAGTATTCATGCTCCATCAATGCCAATATCTCAATGATGCTTCCCTTCTACTACAACGCCACTTTCGAAACGGGTCCGAAGTATGAAAATGGACGTTGGTCAAGCTTCAAAGGTTATGATTGGCACGCAGGCATCAACTATGATAAATTCTCCGTACTTCCCGCTGCCAACCTCTCGCTCGCAGCAGGTGCAGGCTTCTATTTCCACACAGGTGCCTACCTCGGTGGAGCCTTTGGCCCATACTTTGAACTCGGTCCTCAGGCATCGGTATCAGCCAATGCCGGTCTTTCGGGCAACGAAGTGATTTTCAACACCAACGGCAACGTTTCGGTAGGTGGAGAAGTGGGTGCTGCTATCAAGATTTGGAAGTTTGACCTCGGCAAGGCGAAGATTCCTTACAAGATCGCTTCAAAGGATTTGTGGGATATGAATCTCCGCTTTGATCAAAAGGATATCATCAATGCGATGAAGCCCAAGCAGTAAATATGTATCAATAAGATTTGACGCGTAAAAATTAACTCTCTGAAAATATTGCAAATAAGAATTTTTCTAAAAACTAAAAATTAAAAACTATGAGAAAGAATGTATTTAATCTTGCTCTCCTGTTCTTCGTGGCCCTCTTTGCGTCATGTGTCGATAAGGACTACTATACAATTGAGGCGCCCGAGGTTCCTGAGGAACCCAAGGACAAAAGTACGTACACCATTATGATGTATGGTTGTGGTGGTGGAAACTTGGATTTACCCATGGTGACAAATATTCGTGAAGCGCTGCTTGCTGGTGCTTCCGATCGTGTGAAGTTTACCGGACAGATTAAGTTCTCAAGTAAACTTCAGGAATACGAAGAGACCGCTGGCACACAACGCTTTATTGTTGGCGCAACTCCTGAAAATTGGTATACGCCTGTTGAAGTTCTTGATACGGACCTCAAACTTTACGATCCTCAGAACTTGACAGACTTCATCAATTGGAGTAAGGAACAATGCCCCGCAGATGAATATATCCTGTTGCTTTGGAATCATGGTGGCGCATGGGTGCCAAGTCATGATGCCCCAACCAACCGTGCTGTCGTCTACGATGATGTCTTGAATAAAGAGGGTTTGACACTTGATGACTTGGTAAAGGGCATCAAGGACTCAGGCACGAAGATGAAGATGATCTATTACGATGCTTGCCTGATGGGTATGGTTGAGGTTTTATCTGGTCTTACGGAGTGTGCCGATTATGCTTTAGCAGCAAGTCATATTACTCCAGGTATTGGTGGCGATTATAACTCGCTCATGTACCATTTGAACAACTCTACAAACTTCGAGCAAGCCATTAAGGATTATTGTTATGAGACCGTATCACATTGGGGTGTGTTAAGTTACCCCTTAGATCTTACATTTGTCAATCTTAGCAAGATGGATAATCTGTTGGGAGAAATCAACGTATTTTCAAGCTATTTGGAAGAGATGGTTCAGATTGCCGCAAAGTACAATGAAGATCCTGAAAGCATGACAACTGATGAAGCAGGCATCTACTCTACGTTACTTACTGCTTTGAATAATTGCTACCAGTATGACTCAGGTTTCCCCTTCTACGATATTCGTCATTTCTCTGAAATTCTCGTGAATGGTGGCTTCTCCAGTTACACTCCTCAATTGGTAGACATCTCAAGTCGCCTCAATCGTGCGTTAAATGAAGCGGTTCTTTGCAAACAAGTCAATAAAACAGCTCTCAAAGACTTGAACCTTTCGTTAGGTGTAACTATTGTTAATACCCTCGTTTGGGATCAATTGGGATATGAAGCTGCATACCCAGGTTTGAAGTTCCAGCAAGCAACAGGTTGGGGCGACTGGATCTCTATCAATCCTTACTATCCTACAGGTAATCCAAACCCCGACAGCTTCATTAGTGATGAAGATGAGTCAGAAGGTGGAGATGAAGAAGGTGGAGATGAATCTGATGAAGAAGATGGCGATGATTTTGATGACGAAGAAGGCGATGAGTCTGATGATGAAGGTGAAGATGAGCATGAAGAAGGGTTAACTCAAGAAGTCATAGATCTCATTCTCCAAATCATCCGCAATCGATAGTCTGAGATATGAGTTCTGTTGGCCGTGCGGACTTGATATAGAGGAAAGAGCAAATCTGCGAGTAAGCGAGCGCAATGAAGTTCACTTCAATTGCCGAGCATGAGCAGATTCAAGACGACGAAGTCAGATTAAATCTGCGAGTAAGCGAGCGCAATGAAGTCACACTTCAATTGCCGAGCGTGAGCAGATTCAAGACGACGAAGTCGGATTAAAGAGAAAGTCAACAAGACAGCTCGCTGACTCGTTGTCTTGTTGACTTGTAGACTTCAAAAAAAACTTGTAGACTTCAGAAAATAGTAATATTAAATGATATGAAATTAACCAAGTGTTTTTTTGCATTACTGATGCTTGTGTCGGTATTGGCAATGCCCTCATGTAGTGACGACGATAAAGATTGGGGCGGTGACCATCCATCGGTAGGTGATGAGGCCGATGCCAAGGCTGGCGATGACTTCTATATGTTTGTCAATGAAGGATGGCATAATACCATTGGTGAGGTTGATGTTGTTGAGGGTTTCGTTTATGATGCCATGGATGCTGCGGATGCAAACACCAACGCTGTGCTTGATGAGATGGATGAGGTGCGCATTATTCGCAATTCCTGTAAGCAACTTATGGATGAGGGGTTGGCTACCAATCTTGCGTACACCGATTCTATTGTTCAGACTTACAGCGCGCGCATTGAGCTTGCAGAAACCAAGGAAGAGCTGGGCCGTATTCTGGGCGAATGTATTGCAAAGGGGTATGCCGACTGTATGCTGAAACTGTTTGCTGCCGCTCCGAACAACGATAGTCAGGTTTGCTATACGCTTTCGCCTGAACCAATCAAGGTTGCAACGCAACAGCAGGAACCAACCGAAACCAAACACCTCAGGCATTTCAATTTCGGCACTTACGAGAAGTACAGCAGCAAGATGAGCAGAAGTGGTGAAAAAGATTTCATGACCAGTGTGACTGAAGGCCTTGGTCTTGATTTGGACCTCTTCTATGTGGAAAAAAACCTGAAGGGAACCTACGACAATTACAACGTAGCTTCACTTGAGGAATTGAAGGAAACGATACTCAACAGTATTCAGGCAGAACTTTATGTGTATTGCGGCGATGCAAATACGCAGATGATCACCAATAATGCCTTTAGCACAACCTACGACTATTTGCAGAAGTACCTGTCCAAATTGTTGGTTTATCCCTTGTCATATTACTATTGCGAAAAGTATGTTGACGATGCCGTAAAGGTTGAGTACACAGAGCATGCAGAGACATTGCGTGAGGTGTTCAGAAAGCGCATTGAAAACAATGAATGGCTTTCAGAACCCACCAGGCAGCAGGCGCTTAACAAGTTGACCAGCATGAGATTCTTCATTGGTGAACCCGACACGTGGTACACCGAAACATTCCCCCAATTGAAGGGTGAATTGTTCGTTGAAGATGTTCTTACAGTCAAGCAGAGCCGCAACCGTACCATCATTACCCTGTTGGGCAAGAATAAGCACGAGGAGGCGATGGCTGTATGTGCGTTGGCTTTTGATGGCATGGCGCCCTTTATTTACAATGCAGGCCACTATGTTGAAGCCAATGCCATGCTCATCCTTCCCGCCTTTATGATGGCGCCCGAGTACACCTCGGACATGCCTATCGCACAGAAGTATGCCTCGCTCGTTGTCATCGGTCACGAAATGACCCATGCCTTCGATATGTTAGGCTGCGAGTACGATGCCAACGGAAACCTGAACAATTGGTGGGAACCTGCTGACAAGGAGAAATTCCTGGCCCTCAATCAGATTTTAGCCAATCAAATCAGCAACTTTGAAATCGTGCCAGGTCTTTTGACGGATGGCAACAGAACCAAGATTGAGGACGTTGCCGACCTGGGAGGTATGAACATCGCCTACGATGCCTTGAACGATTATTTGAAAGAGCAGGGCATTTCAGGCAACGAACTGCTTGAAGTGCAGAGAGACTTCTTCAAGTACTATGCTTACCGTTACCGCGTAGCCTATGGTGAACCCATGATTCCCTACGTGTTGGACGATGTACACTCTGCCGGACACATCCGCGTTAACGGTATCGTGCAGCACATGAACTGCTGGTATGACCTGTTTCAGGTGACCGCTGACAGGAAACTTTACTTACCGGAGGAAAACCGCGTGACCATCTGGTAAACCAACATGGTGGAGGGGTTTCCCGGTACAACGAATTTTTATAAAAGTTAAATACAAAACCATTAAAGAACTATGAAATTTAAATTCATCAATTTCTTCATGATGGCCATGGCTGTAGTGCTCATGTCAGCTTGTGAAGATGACGACAACAACACAGTTGTTCCTGAACCAAAGCCAGAAGAGTTAGTTCCTTTTGCCATGACTTACGTGGACTTCATCACGCCTGAGGACATCCAGATTCTTTCTGCGGATACGACCCGCATTTCGGTAAGCTCTGCATTTGCCAGCAAGATGGGCATTAAGCATTTCAAGAACAGAGCGGTTACCATCTGGCGCTCTATCGGAACCGTTCCATTCATCCGTATCATTACTGATGCACAGGAAAGCAATGGCGAAATCATCCTGACCACAAAAAGAGGTGAGTTCAGCGATATGTTTGAAAACGTGGAAATGTCACTTGTTTCGGACATCTACGTTGACCACGATCATGTGGCGAGCAGAACAATCAGAGCAGGATCGGGTGAAACCTATACCGATGTTTCAGGCAAATATCAGGATGAAGAAGGTGTTTATCACCCTGCGGTAGTCATCATGAAGGAAGGTACACCCCTTGCAAAAGAGATGCAACGCAGAACAGGATCGACCAAGAATTACTATACCGCTGAGGAACTCGTTGAGCAGAATGCTACTTTTGATATCTTGAACATCCAGTCGGATTTCAAGTTTGACCATCAATATCCCAAAGAGGATGATGAAGTGGACAACACGGGTTCATCAATCCACCTCAAAGGAAAAGTGGGTGTTTCAGCCAAACTTTCGGCTTATGCCAATGTCAATGTAGGTTGGTTCAAACTCAAGAAGTTTGAAGCAGGTGTGAAGGGTGAGGCCGGAGTATCTGCCAAATTAAGTGTGGCTTTACAAAAGGAAATTGAGAAAAAATGGGAAACTGAAATCATGCCTGTTGGCGGACACGTGATGGTGTTCTGGGTTGGTTTTGTTCCAGTTCCTCTTGTTTACGAAAGCTCAATCAACCACAAGACCAAAGCTTCTGCCAACGCAACGGTAGAACTTCTTGCTTCTGCCAAATACAAACTTTCTTTTGAACAAGGCTGCTTGTACGAACATGACAAGGGTTGGAAGAATGTATCCAAGGAAACCAAGTCGTCAAAGTCCTTTAATTTTGACGGTATAAGGGGTTCTGCAAAATTGGAAGCCATGACCGGTATCTTCTATGAAATGGGAATCTATCTTGGTGGTAGTATAGGTCCAGAATTTTCTTTTGGTCCTTCCATCAGTGCTGAAGCCGAAGTAGCAGCCTCAGCAGACCCCAATGAAGGTATCAAAGTAGAAGCTGGAGTTGGTGCATATGCCGGACTTTCAGGAGAAATTGGTGCCAAGATTAAGTTGTTGGGTTATAACTTGGCGAAGTGGGAAACAAGCTTTGACGTATTCAAGCTCACCTTGTTTGAAGGAAATCTTACATGGTACTTTACTGAAGAAAAATGGAATGAATTGGAAGCAGAATGGAATCATGTCATGAACCAAGGTTCTGAAGAATGGGACTGGAAGGAATCAAGAACAGTCATTCCCTATGCTCACCCTGAGGAACGCAGTATGAATTTCTAATCAGAAACCATGCGTCAACTCTTTTATACAACAGTAAACATCTTATTGACTGTAATATTCTTCTCGGCGTGCTCGGATCATGAAGATTCGTGTACGCCGGAAAGAGTTTCTGTACATGTACTCTTTACGCCGGACGGTTTCTGCGAAGTGGGGTATAACGACATCACTCTGAAAGCCATAGAAACCTACGCTCAGCAATATGGGTATGAGTACTCATTCTGCGTGCCCGAAACAATGGAGGATGGTATGGATTATTACCAAAACTGGTATGAATCCAAGCTCAATGATGGCACCCGTTCCCTGTTCATATTCGCATCCAACTTGTATAATGAGCCATTGGCCAATGTTCCCCACCCGACCGATTCTCGTAAGGACATCCTTATTTTTGAAGTAGAGGAAGAATTGCCGTATGCTTATACGTTCGACATAACCTATTATGGAGCCTCATATATGATTGGCAGCTTTTACTTGTACCTTTATGACACACCTATAAATTTTCTAATCATTGCCGCAAATCCTTATTTAGTTGGTTTGCAAGATGTTATCGATGGGTTTACGGATGCGACTGTTGACTGTACGCATGGCAATGTTCATATCAATTATCTCGATGAGTCTCCTGATGGAGGATTGGACGATGATGATGGTGCGTATGCAGTATGTCGAGTTGCCGAATATTTGATTCCCGACGAAATGCACATATTCATACCTTATGCAGGTGCAAGTAATTTAGGAGTTTATCGTTTTTCACAAATCAATCACAGCATCACCGTCGGTGTGGATTGTGTAGACCCCGAATCATTCTTTTTGACCTATTTATGCATGAATAAGAAAATGGATTTGGCGTTGAACGATTTTCTTCAGTCGTGGATCAAGGGCGAAGAAATTCCACAACACAGATTATATACCTTAGAATCCGGACGAGTGGTTGTTGAATGGCAATCTTACCTAACCGAAGAACACAACATATTTGACACTTTGCTTAAACAAGCCATCATTAAAGAAAAAGAATATTTAGAAAATAGTACGGACTACAACTAACAAGGTGCTGACAACAATTAACCGCATAATCTCAAAACCTTAAACAAACTACACGGTAAATGAACCGTATATATAAAATATTGTTTTTAATTGCTGTTTTGACTACAATGCTCGGTTGTGACGACCCCGATATGGTGTCGGAACAAGTGGTGAGGAAAGTCAGAATTGCTGTGGTCTTGCCTGAAAAGGACCACAACAGGTGGCAACGAATCATGGATATGGCCAAGAAGAATATCAGTGAAGCCACTGATATCTGCCCCGTTTTTGAATTTTACGACGAGGACAGCCACAACATGATGACGCTTGCTTATCAACTTGCCAACGACACGTCGATTGCAAGTGTTATCGGTTGTGAGGGCGAGGCAAATACTGAGGCATTGGCCTATCAGATGTCCCGACTGAAGAAGGCCAAACCCATGTTTACCTACAATACATCGCAAGAGATTATCCGGAAATACGCCAGAATGGGATTTATGTGGGGCTTTTCCGAAAGCGACATCACCCAAAGCGAAATCATTTTATCACAAATAGCAGCCAAAATTGGCAGTCGCGAAGTGGCATTGGTAGCCAGCAACTCATCCTACGGCCAAACCTTTGTAGATTGGTTTGCCTTTCAAACAACAGAATTAGGGCTTACTCCCGTGGGCATCTATACTTACAATGATATCAGCGAAATTGCTCCCATTATGGAGAAATTTTCAACACCCTTATATTCGGTTGTTTGCGTGCCTAATTCACCCGTTGAGGCTGTTGAGATGCTCAAGCATACCTACTATGGATACTTCTCGCACAAAGCATTCAGCACACAGACCCTTGAACTCCTCAAACAAACCGGACCCGACAACTTTTATACCATGTATGGTGTAACCATGGTACCTGATCCCTCGAGCGGTTTCCAGGATATCTATGAAGTAAGATTTGGTCAGAAACCCATATTTGGCGAGGCACAACTCTACGACGCCATCATGGTAACCTGCCTGGCATACGCCTTGGCAGCCGAGCGTAACACCTCCTTGAACCAGGCGGTGTATGACTTGTTTTCCATAGGAAACGGTCCGTTGGGCGGATGGACACGCGATGGAATTCAGATGGCTTTTAATCAAATTGTCGGTAGCCACACCGTACCAGCCATAAGCGGTGCAATCGGTAAGTTTACATTTACGCCAAAGCAGCACACCATCATCAATTATTCTACGTATGCGGTGCAATATTTAACCAATTTTAAATTCTACCAAACAGACTTCGTCACCCGAGGTGGCCACGTAGGTTCGTCGACACATGGTGCATGGATGTGGAACAAAATATACGACCAAGACTTCAGCGAGACGCAGGAAGATCCTAACCTGGAACCTTGCAAAGGCAATAAAGCTGTGTTGATAGCCACTTCTTCAGGGTGGGACAATTACCGCCATCAAGCAGATATATTGGCTTACTACCAACAGTTGAAGAACAATGGCTTTACCGACGATGACATTATTCTGATTATGGCTGACGACCTTGCCCAAAATCCGAAAAATCCATATCCTGGTCAAATCTTTAGCGACACGAAGCTACAAAACGACCTTTATACTGATGTATGCATTGACTACGAACTTGGTAAGCTCACGCCATTCGATTTGAAAAATATTCTGCTGGGACAATCCTCTGAAAAGTTGCCAGTGGTCCTGAACAGTGAACAACACGACAACCTGCTCTTTATTTGGGCGGGACATGGAGCTCCAGGCGTACTGTTGTGGGACGAAAACCAGAAGACGATTACTGGCGAGTTCATGTCGAATCTATTCAACGAAATGTATTCAGCAGGGAAGTACCGAAAGTTATTCGGCGTGATAGAAGCCTGTTATGCTGGCAGTGTGGCGGAGAAATGCCAGGGCTTGCCTAATGTGTTGCTAATGACATCTGCCAACAACAAGGAAACATCAAAGGCTGAATTATACGCTTCTCTGTGGCAAACATATCTGACAAACAGTTTCAACATGTCCATGCTGCAAACGTTGCAGGACGAGAATTTATTCACCCTGTCCCTTAGAGACCTGTATTCAGAAAGTTTCTCGAAAACCATGGGTTCGCATGTCACGCTGTACAACCTTGAGAACTTCGGGAATATCTTCTTTAACTATGCGTCGGAGTATTTTACAAAGGCAGATTAAAGATGACATAATTATAAAACGATTATGAAAAAACAAGCAGTTATTGGTTTAACTGCCTTGACTATTGTAGTGGGGAACTTCACAATGTGTACCACACAACCTACTTCTCAACCACAATCCGTGACGCCAGATACACTTGAGGCTTTTAAAGTCAACGAGACTTCAAAACACTCGTAGACTTAAAAAAGAAAGGAAATTATTGCTGTCCGGTAAACTTTTTACGTCATAGTAAAAAGTTTACCGGACAGCAATAGTTCCAAATAAAACCAACGAACTTTCGCGGTCATGCCAAGAAAATAAAATACTATGCCTTGGTATTTTTATTTCCACGCCTTGGAAATAAAATTACCAGGGTTGGAAATAAAATTACCAGGCGTGGAAATAATATTGGAACCAACCTCCTGATATACCCTTCGCAATTTCTTTGCGCACCCCCTAAACAGAGGGACAAAAGCACTGCGTTCTGCGTGGGACACTTTTACCGACTGTAATATTTTCTTAACTCACAAATTTTCTGGTGGGTTTGAATGTATAAAGTCCCCAAGTGAGTAGCGCACTGATGGTGGCAGTTGTCACAGCTGCAAGGATGATGCGCAGTATGTAGGGGAGTGTGGGGATGTTATACAGATCGTAACTCAAGAAGGTGAAGGTAAAGTGGCAGAGGTAGATGCCGAAGGTGAGTTTGGCGGCGTGTGACAACCATTTGCGAGACCTCGTGTTGAGTTTTTGTATCGCGATGAAGACGGGGAAGGTCATCATGAATACGTTGATACCAGCGAAGTACCAAAGAATCTCCAGATAGGCATAATTTCCTGGGAAGTACGCGTTGGTTATGACATACCCTACGGAGGTGATGGCGTATCCTACGGCAAACATGGGGATGCAGATGAGTGCCATTTTCTTCCAACTCCAGTTGAGCGGATAATTCTTGAGGTAGTAAGCAAGAATGAGGTAGCCAATAAACCCTGAAATGTAATAGAAGGTGCCATAGACGTTCCAGTCGCATTCGCCGAAGAGTCCCATGTGTCCGTAATTTCCTGTATATCCCAAGAGAGGTGCCACCATTTTGACATAGGGCAGAACAAGGGTGATGCCCCAGATGTAAAGCAATGTTTTAATCTCCTTTTGCGTCGCTTGCACGAGCCAACTGCTCAGGATGGGCATGATGATATACAGCCCTATGAGCATGTAGAGGTACCAAAGTGGCGTAGTGTCGAAGTTGAAGTTAAAGACGAAGGTGTACAGTCGTTGCAACAGTGTGCCCGTCGTGTAATCGCTTACCGAAAGTTGAGGGTTGGGGGTGTTGGGACTCACTACGGTGAAGTAGAAGAACGCCATCAAGGGCAACGCAATAGACCAAAATACCAGTGGGGGAACGATGCGCCCTATACGCTTGCGGTAGAATTGGTTGATGGTTGTACCCGACTTAATGGGCAACAGCAACACTGCGGTCATCATCGCAAAAAGAGGAACGCAGGGGCGTACGAGGCTACCGCTGAAGACACCCGTGAGAAACATTTCGCGGTTGGCGTCAAAGTGGGCTACAAAGGGGTCACAACAATGGGAGAATACAACCATTAGGCAAGCGATGACGCGGAGGGCGTCTATCCAACCTACGTTATTTTTTTCGTTGAGGTGGGGCATGTTTTGTTTGAACGGTTAAGAGGAAAAGTGATATACATAGTACAGCGTGCGTATTGAGGAGAGTTGTCTTACAGAGCAAAGTTTAGAACCAACTCTTCTTGGTTTTCTCCTCTATGTTATACGCTGTTATTGACGTGTCGTATAGGCGGAACATCTGTATTGTCTTGTTGCATCTGAGCACAAGGATGTCTCCTGTCTTTACGGAAAGAG
>JAGBYN010000045.1 GCA_017628775.1 Bacteroidaceae bacterium
ATATTGCGAAATTTGGTTTGATGTCGTTAAAATTTGGTTTGATGTAGTAAAAATTTGGTCCGACTTAGGAAAAATTTCCCGCCGAGTCGTTCGCCGAAGGTCCGATTTTACCCCCTCGAAGCGCGTTTAACTTTTTTACATAATCTTTAACAATGTGACAAAATGATATTTTTCACTTTTTTAAAAAAAGTTGAATTTTGGCGAAAAACGGTCAGATTTTGTGACAAAATGGGGAGAAGAGCCTTCGGCTCGTTAAGAGGTTAGGAGAGTTTAGAGTTTAGAGTTGAGAGTTTAGAGGGCCCTGTCCTGTTGTTGGGGCACGCCCTTCGGGGTGCATCAATGGGGTGGTGATGGAGCCGGGGGTATTCGCTGCGCTCAAACTCCCCGGTTACAGAGCGGAGATACCTTCGGCATCTTGCCGTGCGGAATGGGTTCACGGGACGGCAGTTGTTCGCTGTACTCTGTGCTATCCTCTCCCCAAAGAGGCAAAGCCTCTAACCCCTCTAAACTCTAAACTCTCAACTCTCAACTCTCAACTTTCAAAAAGTACTTTGTTCTGTATGAAAAGCAAGTAGGGACGCAATCAATTTGCGTCCCTACTTGTTAATTGTATATGAGGCAGGTGTGTTGATTGACGACGGGCCGACACGGGGATCGGTCACTACATCGCTCAACTGATTATTTCACCGTTATTTATGTCTGTAGCTCAATTCTTTTTCTAAGTCTTCGATGGATATGCCCATCTGCTCGCAGAGCACGATGAAGTGGTAGATAAGGTCGCACGCCTCATAGGTGAATCGGCGTTTGTTTCCGCTCACGGCTTCCACGGCTGCTTCGACGGCCTCTTCGCCCACTTTCTGCGCGATGGTTTTCACACCCTTGATGAATAGGCGGGTGGTGTATGAATCGTCGGGCATGGTGTCGTGACGCTTATGGATGAATGCTGCTAAGTTACGTATGAATCCTTCTTCCTCAGGCGTATCAAAGCAAGAGGGGGTGCCTCTGTGGCACGTGGGGCCAATGGGGTTTGCTTTGATGAGAAGGGTGTCGGCATCGCAATCCACGTACATATCTACCACTTCAAGGAAATGACCTGAAGTCTCGCCTTTGGTCCAAAGGCATTGACGCGTACGGCTGTAGAAGGTGACGCGTTTTTCTGCCTGGGTGCGCTGAAAGGCTTCTTCGTTCATATAGCCCAGCATTAACACTTTAAGTGTTGTGGCGTGCTGAATGATTACAGGCAGCAGTCCGTCGGGGCATTTGGATAAATTGAAATCTGAAAAAAGCATATAAGAATAATGGCTCTATAAAAAAGTCGTTTGTGTGTGCTGGTAGCATTCGGGGCAATGCTCGCTAAATTCTTACGGCAATGCCCTGTTGCTGGAGTTGTGCTTTAAGTTGAGCGATGGTGATTTCGTTGTAGTGGAAGATGCTTGCTGCAAGCGCTGCATCGGCACGACCTTTTGAAAGCACATCGGCAATGTGTTGCGCATGGCCTGCTCCGCCGCTGGCGATGATGGGTATCTGAAGGGATGCGGCAAGTGCGGCATAGGTGTCGCAGGGGTAGCCCGCCTTCGTGCCATCGTGGTTCATGGATGTGAACAGAATTTCGCCGGCGCCTCTGTTCTCAGCCTCCTTGGCCCATGAGAAGAGTTCGCGATCGGTTTCGCATTTACCGCCATGCGTGGTGGCATGCCAAAGTCCGTCCTTTTCTGACAAGCGAGCATCGATTGCTACAACCACAAATTGGCTGCCATAGCGTGAGGCAATTTGATTGATGAGTTCTGGATTGCGTATCGCTGCACTGTTGATGCTGATTTTGTCGGCACCAGCGTCGAGCAATCGTGCGGCATCGTCGATTGTTGTGATACCTCCGCCCACGGTGAACGGTATGTTGATGTTGTCGGAGATGCGTTCAACAAGGTGTGTGAATGTGGTGCGTGCCTCTTGCGTAGCACTAATATCCAGGTAAACCAACTCGTCGGCACCTGCCTCTGCATAGTATTTGCCTAAACTGACGGCATCGCCCACGTCGGTGAGGTGTTCAAAATTGATGCCTTTCACGGTGCGCCCGTCCTTTACGTCCAAGCAGAGTATGATTCGTTTTGTAAGCATGTTTGTTTGAAATTCTGAAGAGGGTGTGTCAAAATGCATTTTTTTTGCACATCCTCCTTAGTCGTATAAGAATGTATGAAATTCAGGGTCACATCATTAATTTCTTGATGATGCTATAAATTTCTCAATGTCCTTCAAGCTAATCTTTCCTTCATAAATGGCTTTTCCGATGATGACTTTACGCAGGTTGAGGTCGTTCAGCTTCTTGACGTCGTCCATTGACGATAAGCCTCCAGAAACGGTGAAGTCAATGTCGGGGTATTGGCCCTGAAGTTGCGTGTAAAGGTCGAACGAAGGTCCTTCAAGCATACCATCGCGTGAGATGTCGGTGCAGATCACTTGATTCAGTTTGTGAGGCACGAAATAATCAATGAGTGCCTGGATTGATATTTCAGTGCTTTCTTGCCATCCGTTGACCGCAATTTTGCCGTTCAAGGCATCGGCGCCAAGAATCATGCGCTCGGGGCTGAACTGGTGAATCCATTCGGCAAAGAGTTCAGGTTGCTTGGCTGCAATGCTGCCCACAATGGCGTATGACGCTCCGCTGTCGAACACTTGCTTGACCGACGCTTCGCTTTTGAGTCCGCCGCCCCATTCAATCGTTGCCCCACCGATGTTGGCTATTTGTTCAAGGGTCGCCAGGTTCTTGGGTTGTGAAGCTTTGGCTCCATCCAGGTCAACCACATGAATGCGCTTCACGCCAGCATCTATAAACCGCTTGACCATATCGGCAGGGTTGGCTTCGTATGTGGTTTGGCAAGCGTAGTCGCCTTGTGAGAGACGCACGCAGCGCCCTTCTATAATGTCGATGGCAGGAATGATTTCAATCATAGTCAATTAAAAAAGAAATTCTGTGTAATAGCAAATGCGCTGAAAGTAATGAACCTTCAAACAGCATGGTAGTTGTGCTCTGTACTCTCAACTCTCAATTCTCCTAACCTCTTAACGAGGCGTAGCCTCCTCTTAACCTCTTAACGGACCTTTAGGTCTCTCTTAACGAGCCGAAGGCTCTTCTCTAAACTCTCCTCTCTCAACTCTCCTCTCTACTAAAAAAGTTAAATGCGCAGAAAGTTTTTGAGAATGCGTTCGCCTGTGTCGCCACTTTTCTCGGGGTGGAATTGTGTGCCGTAGAAATTTTCGTATTTCAAGGCGCCACTGAACATTAATCCATGTTGGGTGGTGGCAATCGTGTCTTGACACAATTCAGGATAGTATGAGTGAACGTAGTAAACATGTTCGCCGCCACGAATATCCTTCATGAGTTTTGATTCCAGGTTGTGGATGCTGTTCCAACCCATGTGGGGCACTTTCTCGGTGCTGTTGCTGGGAAAACGGCGCACGTTGGTGTCGAAAATGCCCAGGCAATCGACGTCGCCTTCTTCTGAATGCAGACACATCACCTGCATGCCGACACAAATGCCGAGAACGGGCTGGCGCAGATTTTTAATGACCTCGGTGAGTTGGGCTTGGTGCAGGTTGTGCATGGCTTCAGCGGCATTGCCCACACCAGGTAGCAAAACGCGGTCGGCGCGTCGAATGATTTCGGGGTCGGCGGTGACGCAGAATTCGGCACCTAATCGTTTAAGTGCGTTTTCAACAGAGCGCAGGTTGCCCATTTTGTAATCAATTATTGCGATCATAAGATTCCTTTACTTGAGGGGAGTTCATAGGTAAAAACATTGCGTCGGATCGCCATGCGGAGTGCGCGTGCGAACGCTTTGAAGATGCTTTCAGCCAGGTGGTGGTTGTTTTCGCCCTTAGCGACGATGTGCATGTTGCACTGCATGGTGGCGCACAGAGATTGGAAGAAATGCTTGAACATCTCGGTGGGCGTGTCGCCCACGTATTCGCGGGTGAAGTTGACGTCCCATTTAAAGTCAATGCGTCCGCCAAGATCCATCAGTACCATGGCATCGCATTCGTCCATAGGCAATACGAAGCCATAACGGTCAATACCTCTTTTTGCACCCAGGGCTTTTCGGAGCGCTTCGCCGAGAGCCAATGCCACGTCCTCCATGGTGTGGTGCTCGTCAACTTCCAAATCGCCATTGCAAGTGGCGGTAAGTGATACGCCCGAGTGATGTGGAATTTGCGTGAGCATGTGGTCGAAGAATTTCAAACCGGTTGAAATGTTATTTTCGCCACGTCCATCCAAGTCCAAGTCAATGTAGATGTTGGTTTCTGCCGTTTTTCGTGCCACAATCGCTCTGCGCTCTGTGGCACGCAAGAATTCAGCAATCGCCTGCCAGTCGTTGGTCTTAAGTGCCACGTGTGACTCTAAATCAGCGGGCACGACCGTTGTTTGAGGCTGGATGAGAATGCCTTTAGCACCAAGGTTTTTGGCGAGTTGGATATCTGTGAAGCGGTCGCCAATGACAAAACATGCCGCCAAATCATAATCTCCACTGAGGTATTTGCTGAGCATGCCTGTGCCAGGCTTTCGGGTTGGTGCATTCTCGTGGGGGAAGGTGCGGTCAATGAGTTCGTCATCAAATGTGATGCCTTCGCCAGCTAAAGTGGAAAGCATCTTATTGTGAGCGGGGTAGAAGGTGTGTTCAGGAAAGCTATCTGTTCCCAGTCCATCCTGATTGCTCACCATGACCAGTTCATAATCCAAAGAAGTCATGGAACGCAAGGCGGAGATGACGCCTGGCAGGAACTCTAACTTCTCGAGAGAGTCGATTTGTTCGTCTTCGGGTTCCTTGATGATTGTGCCGTCGCGGTCAATAAATATGGCTTTTTTGAGACACATGGTGTTTTTGTGTTGTTATTGATATTCTTTAAGTAGGTTAATAACCCTTTGATTTTCTTGAGGTGTGCCAATCGTGATTCTGAGGCATCCTTCGCATCCTGCAATGCGGTTTCTGTTTCTAACGATCACGCCGTGATGCACTAAATAGTCGTAAATGGCATCGGGATCGGTGACTTGAACCAAAAAGAAATTGGCATCGGAGGGATAAACGCGCTTCACGCAACTCAGCGTGGCAAATTGCGTCATGAGCCATTGGCGTTGGGCGCAAAGTTCTTCCACCTGAGCCTTGACGCCTTGCTCAATGCGCCTGATGACTTCGGCTTGCGTAGGACCGTTAACATTGTAAGGGTATTTCACCTTGCTAAAGCACTCCGCAATTTCGGGGGCGCAGAATGCCATGCCTAAGCGCAAACCCGCCATGCCCCACGCCTTGGAGAAGGTTTGAAGCACAATGACGTTGGGGTGCTTGTCTAAAACCGACAACATACTGCCTTTCGGTGAAAAATCAACGTATGCCTCGTCAACGACAACGATGCCCTTAAAAGAATCAGCCAAGCGTTCAAGATCGGCAAGCGCAAAGGCATTGCCCGTGGGGTTGTTGGGTGAACAAACCCAAATCACCTTGGTGTGGGCGTCGGCAGCGCCAATAAGTTCGGGAATCGGCAGTTCATAGTTTTCGCCCAACATCACTTCGCGCAAGGCTATGTTATTTGTGGCTGCAGCCACCTTGTAAACACCGTAAGTGGGGGCAATGGTTAAGACATGATCAACGCCGGGTTCGCAAAAAATTCTAAACACGAGGTCGATGGCTTCATCGCTTCCTGCACC
The DNA here is from genome assembly GCA_017628775.1 of Bacteroidaceae bacterium. The sequence continues at coordinate 5,696 of JAGBYN010000045.1, forward strand.
GCCCACAAAGATTTGATTTGCGGGAATACCCTTCAGTGCGCTGATGTGTTGCTTGAGTTGTTTTTGATGGGGGTCGGGGTAGCGGTTCACGCCGTTGTCGTAAGGACTTTCATTGGCGTCGAGCCACACCGAGATATCGCCACCTTTAAACTCATCTCTTGCGGTAGAGTAGGGGGTGAGTGCAAGTATGTTGGGACGTACGTATTGTAATGGGGAAGTCATAAGTGATATTCGAAGGGAAGGTCTGTGTCTTATGAGATAAAGACTGACGCAGAGGTTTATTTTTTTAATGTTGGTTTATAAATTCCACAGATTTCTAATGGCGGTGAGTGCCTGTACCTTTTGTTGAGAACAGGTCTTATCTGGTTCTTTTCTCCATTCGTGTCGGTCGTGTAGTCCGCTACACTTCCTCTGTCGACTGGCAATGTGATATGTGTCTTTTGTGTAGCGTCATAAATGAGAAATTACTTTTTCTTTTTGTTCTCAATAGCTTTTTTCCCTTCACTAACCAATCTGCGTTCCACCTTTTTAACATCCTCCGCCGCTGGTAGTTCTTCGGGTATAATGCCGCGTTCCAAAAGCATACGGCGAACCGCTACATTATTATCAATATGTTCTTTGGTTATATTTGTTTCGCTTTGTAGATCCTTGCTCTGAACATTTACACTGGTCATCTCTGCTGCAAGATCCTTGGCCTTAATGCTGATGGTAGGTAGAAAATCTGCTAAAGGGCGATTTGCTGGTATTCCCATCTTACGTTTGAGAGTGGCAGTATTTAAGCGGAATAAAGCTTGGTCGCCTTTTGAGCGAATTATAGCAAAACTTTTATCGTTGACACCACGTTCGTACAGAACACCAGAGAGAATCCTTTCAGTCTCTTGCAACTTGGTGCGAGCCTTTACGCGTTCTACTTCCAATAACCGCTTTTCTATCAGTTCTGCCTTGCGAGTTTGTACTGCAAAATATGTCTGCGCAAAGGCTATCTGCTCTTTACGAGGGTCGCCGTTCTGGGCTATTAGATAGCAGGCATAACGAGTAAGCATCATGTCTTCAATTTCACGCTCAGAGCCACTACCTAAGGTAACCATTTTCCTGACGTCAGGAAAATGGTCTGCAACGATATTTCCTACGTTTTCACAAGCTGTTTTAGCCTTGTTGATGACATTGGTAAAATTCTCCCATTTGCCTCTTTCTTTTGAAAATTACTTCAAAAATATCCTCAAAATCTTCGGTTGCGTCTTGTGGCGGAATGGGAAAATTTCTGACAAAGCGATGAGTAGATGAGAACTTTGTTCAAATAATTTTTAGAACTTACCTAAGGCGTATGGTGACAGCTGCAGCGTGGGCATCCAAGCCTTCGGCAATAGCCATAGCTGTGATGGTGGGTGCAAGGGTTTTTAGACCTTCTTCTGTCAGTTCTTGATAGGTTATCTTACGCATGTAACTGTCGAGGTTCACACCGCTGAATGAGCGTGCCCATCTTGATGTGGGCAGGGTGTGGTTGGTGCCAGAGGCATAGTCGCCAGCACTTTCGGGCGAGTAATTGCCAATAAACACACTGCCGGCTGCTGTGATTTGCTTCGCGATGTCCCAGGGATTTTTCATGGAAATAATCAAGTGCTCAGCCGCATAGCAATTGGCAAAGCTAATCATCTCCTGGCGGGTTGGCAACACGATGATTCGGCTGTGTGAGAGCGATTGCTCAACCGAAGCGGTTCGCGATAAGAGCTTGGCTTGCTGCGCAATGGCTTGCTCTACAGTCTTTGCAAAGTCGGCAGAATCACACACCAACATGGCTTGACTGTCGGCTCCGTGCTCAGCTTGTGAAAGCATGTCGGCAGCCACAAACTCAGCATGTGCTGTGGCATCTGCCATTACCAGCACTTCGCTTGGTCCTGCAGGCATGTCGATCGCCACGTTGTTGGTGACAAATTGCTTGGCTTTAGTCACATATCGATTGCCGGGGCCAAAGATCTTATCCACCTTAGGCACACTATCTGTGCCATAGGCCATGGCAGCAATGGCTTGTGCACCGCCAACGCGGAAAATGGATTTCACGCCACATCGCTGGGCTGCATATACAATCTCGGGGGCAATCTTGCCGTCCTTGCCTTGCGGGGTGCACATCACGATCTCCTGGCAACCCGCAATCTGTGCGGGAAGCGCTAACATTAATACCGTTGAAAAAAGTGGGGCACCACCGCCAGGAATATACAACCCTACACGCTGGATGGGCACGCAACGCTGCATGCATCGCACACCTTCCTGAGTGTAAATATCAACGCCCTCAGTTCGCTGGGCACTGTGGAATTTGGTGATGTTTTGAATGGCTACTTCAATGGCTTGTTTAACCTCTGCACTGACGCAAGCTTCAGCGTCTTGGATTTCAGCGTCTGAAAGCATCAGTGACGTTAAAGTCGTACCATCGAATAATTGAGCGTAGTGACGTAATGCATCATCTCCTTTTTCGCGAACATGGTTCACGATGTCCATCACACGGTCAGCAATCGCATCGTCGTTAGGTGTATTACGTTCACAAATTTCTTCCCACATTTCTGGGGTGGGGTTATATAGGGTTTGCATAAATCATCATTATTTAAGTAACGCTAAAAAATAACTTGGGACTTTTTATAGTAATAATGTTTTATGGAGGCATTTAAAGCGTTGTCTTTTTGTCGCTTTCGTCTTTATTCATCAGTCACATAGCCCGCTATGCTCCTTCTTCATAAAAACGAAATCAACTAAAAATACAATTAAAACTGTCCTAACTTATATTTTACCGTTACTAAAGGTGGAACTATGGCGCAGCCGTTTATCGGATCATGTTTTCAAGGGCTACAACCAAAATGCCCTCTGCCCCTAATGCCTTTAATTGTTCAATGCGTTCCCAGATTTCGCGTTCGGGAATCACCACGTGTAAGGAGCACCAGCCTTCAGCTGCTAAAGGCACAACCGTTGGGCTTCGCATGCCAGG
>JAGBYN010000046.1 GCA_017628775.1 Bacteroidaceae bacterium
AGCCTTCAATATCAAAACCGTGCGTCATTTCATGACCAAATACATAGAAAAGCGCATACATCTTGCCAACCTCCATATCTGGAGAATATTCAGGTTCTATCAAATATGAGGGATAAATTACCAAAGCATTGGCCTCGGGGGAGTATCCTGCAAAACTTGAATTTAGGGCATCACCTTCAACATCATACATGCTCTCCAACATAAAGTTGTCATAGACATCTTTGCCTATGGTTGCTTCAATAATGCGTGAGCGGTTTGTCTTTACTTCAACGAGGTCATCAAAGAATATAAAACCAAACAGTTTTAACAAACAAAACTGTCAACTAAATTCAGTACAGGTCAACGATATGAGATTTAGAAAAAATTAAGTGCCTAATAATTTTTCTTAAGTGCCTAATAATTTTTCTTAGGTCCCAAATATTTTTTAGTATCAGTAACCTTGGTTTTCGCATCAGCGAAACGGTTCAATTTATTAGATGTTGGATATGCTTCATCTGGACTTTCCGAGTCCCTATAAGGGCGGAATCAGCAAATCGTCCCGTATTAAATGCCACAACTCCCCACCGCCAACTTTTATATTTTTTACAAAAATACTTTGATATTTTGACCTCTTAAAAAATCAAAATCCTACATTTTATTCTACACCGCAGATTTCAAACTAAAAAAATAGAGATTGTAAACACAGATGTAAACAGCAAAATCCTTGTTTGCTACATGGAATTTACATAAATTTGCATTATGTAACACAAAAGGTAGACCATTATAGGCAGCGTGTTTACACATTCCACCCACCAGTATCTACCCTAAATTGATAACCATAGGATAAATTCACACCCATATTATATTGACCACACAAGATATGAGCATTCATTTCTGGAGCAAAAGAGTCGTTTTATTCCTTGTGGCGGTATGGTCGTGCTGCACCTGTTTTGCAGACGAAAGACCTTACCAACACGCAAGGACCTTGCAACGCGAAGGCAAGCTTGACGAAGCCATCACCTCCTTTAAGAACTTCTTGATGCACCCCGCAAATGAGGAGGACTTCAATAAGCAGCAACACGTGCTTCACACTGAGGCTTTAATGCAACTGATGAACACCTATCAAAGCAAGGGAGCCCCAGAAGCGTGCGTCGTTGCCTTGCGAGAGGTATTCAAGGCATCACCTATCCTACAGCACCAATGCTTGAGAGACTACTACTCCATCCTGGGGTATGCCTTATCGCGCACAGAAAACATGAAGGAGGCGGAAGCGACCATACTAAAAGCCTTAACCCTTCCCCTTAACCACGCAACGCCCGAGCGCTACTTCCGCGATTATGCCTATGCAGCGGCGGTATTTTACAGCAATCCGAAATATCATAATGAAGTAATCAACTGGTGCGAAGAGGCTTTGCGCCAAGCAGATTTGTGCAAGAACACTTCGGGTAAACAATGGGTAACAGCCATGTTGGGGGCACTCTACAAACGAAACGGGCATTTCAATAAAGCCTTAGCGCTCTTTCAACAAAGCAAAGTGGAAGCCGAGCACAAGGGAGACCAATTGGGAGTACTCAATAGCCTTCACGCCTTGGTTGACCTATTCCTGTATTGGCAGACACCAGAATATGCCGATATCTATGCTTCCGAAGCCCTGCGTGTGGAGAATGCCATGACGGAAAAGAATCCCATGGTATCGGCACAGACATATATTAATAAAGGTAAGGTGATGCACCAGTTGGGCGTAATGGATTCTGTAGCAGCATACACCGAACGCGCCCGACAACTTTGCCACACCCTACCCTACAACAGCGGAATGGTAGACATCAACTTATTGCACGGCACTTACCTCACGGAACGTGGCGGTGATTCGCTTCAACTGGGCATTCAAGAATTGCAATGCGTTGCTCAGCAAGCCACGGCCACCAACCGTGCAAAGGCATATCATCAGTTAGGGTTGACGTATTTGAAACTCCAAAAGCCGAGCATGGCTGAAGCAATGCTTGACAGCATGTACGTACTGCTCACCCCTGACGATGCTACTACGTATATCCGTATCGACTACCAACCCATCCTTAACCATTACCTTAAAAATAAGAACCATAAGAAGGTGGAGCACTACACCCAACTGATGCTTCAAGAGCGTCAAGCCTTCAGGGTAAAGAAGCTAAACTTCAACATCGTTGAGAGCATCGTTAATTTACAAACGGCTCAGAAACAGCAAGAGTTAGAACTCACACAGCTCCGTCAAACCAACCAACTTCTCCTGTTCCTTTGCTGCATTGCCATCACCATTATCATCATTGCAGTAATCACCCTCCGCTTCAGGAAACAACGAAAAGCACATGAGATACAGATGAAAGAAGCCGACGAGAAACTCACTTCGCTCGTGGAGCAACTCCATCAATCGAATGCAGAAAATAGCATCAGAGCGCAGGAAGTCAAAGAGTTACTCGATGATAAGGACAAACGCCAAGAACTGGAATCCCTCACTCCCTCTGTGCTCCAAACGAGCGGTGAGACTAAATTCCGCCAATGCTTTGAACTTCTTCACCCGCTCTTTCTCCCCCGCCTACGCGAAAGAGTGCCCTCCATCACGCGACGTGAAGAACTGCTCTCCATGCTCATCATCCTCAAGCAAGACAACAAGCAAATTGCCGAGCTCTTAGCGATTGCTCCACGAAGCGTCCTCATGCTTCGCCACCGCTTCCGCCAAAAGATTGGTATGACCACCGACCTGTCATTAGAGGAATTTATTGTTGAGACTTTAGAAAAGCAACGGCTCGGAACGACCCAATAACACGCTATTTTTGAAGCGAATAGCACAACAAACAAGAATTTCGCCGTCAAAATCTGCTCTACTAAAACGAACCACTTTTTACAGATTACACCTCACATGTTCTGTATGTAAGCCCCTCCATCCACATGGGAAAAGGCTATCTTTCGTTTTAGATACTATACCTCTCAATCAAGAGGTTTTGGAGTCCCACAAGCACTATATTTTTTAGGATTGCTTAACTTCTTACAGATTTTATCTTTGCCATCTTAAAATAAAAGCGTACTTTTGCCGAAAATATGAACTAACAGCCCTTGGGCATTTATCAAAATTTCCAACTTTACAAAATGGAACATTCAAAAGAACTCATGAACCGCGTAGCCGACAATATCAGAGTGTTGGCGGTATCAATGGTAGAAAAGGCAAAATCTGGTCACCCCGGTGGTGCTATGGGTGGAGCTGATTTCATCAATGTTCTTTACTCTGAGTTTCTCACCTTCGACCCCGAGTGCCCCACTTGGGAATGTCGCGACCGCTTCTTCCTCGATCCCGGTCACATGTCGCCCATGCTCTACGCTCAGTTGGCGATGATTGGCAACTTCTCAATCGATGAATTGAAGAGTTTCCGTCAATGGGGTTCTCCCACTCCTGGTCACCCTGAAAAGAACTTCAGCAGAGGTATTGAAAACACCAGCGGTCCCTTGGGTCAAGGTCATACGTATGCCGTAGGTGCTGCTATTGCCGCTAAGGCGCTTTATGCACGCACTGGCAACCCCGGATTTAAGAAGGAAAAGATTTACGCTTACATTTCTGACGGTGGCGTTCAGGAAGAAGTAAGCCAGGGCGCAGGTCGCGTGGCAGGTCACTTAGGTTTGGACAACCTCATCATGTTCTTCGACGCTAACGACATCCAGCTTTCTACACCTACCGCCGACGTCATCACGGAAGACACAGGCGCGAAGTATAAGGCTTGGGGTTGGAACGTACTCGAAATTGACGGTAATGATGCCGACCAAATTCGTGCTGCTCTCAAGGCCGCTAACGAAGAAGAAAAGCGCCCCACCCTCATCATCGGTCATTGCGTAATGGGTAAGGGTGCACGCAAGGCAGACAATAGTTCATACGAATGCAATTGCGCTACTCACGGTGCTCCCCTCGGTGGCGACGCATATATTAATACAGTAAAGAATCTCGGCGCTGATCCCGCTGA
>JAGBYN010000047.1 GCA_017628775.1 Bacteroidaceae bacterium
AGTGGCCACCAGCTACATTCAGCAAATGCGCCAAATCAGCGACGCTTGCGGCTTAAGTTTCGACGCCACCAATATTTGGGATGCCTTGGTCAGAATGCCTGAAATCATGCAAACAGGCGTGGTTGAGGAATTAACCGACGAAGAATGGAGCCTTGTGGCGCAACTCATTGAAAATGCCATAACGCAATTGATTGAATTTAGAAAGCAAGAAGGCTTGGCACTTTATGAGAAGTTTACCAAAAACCTTAACACCATCGAGCAACTCATGAAGGATATTGAACCCTTCGAAACGTCGAGAGTGGAAAAGATTCGCCAACGCCTCTACGACCGCCTTAACGAACTCACGGGCGTAGATTACGATAAGAATCGCCTCGAGCAGGAACTCATTTATTATATTGAGAAGCTCGACATCAACGAAGAAAAACAACGCCTCTCAAACCACCTTGAATACTTCCGAACAACGATGAAAGAGGGATGCGGACAAGGCAAGAAACTGGGCTTTATCGCGCAGGAAATGGGGCGTGAAATCAACACGACAGGCTCAAAAAGCAATCAAGCCGAGATGCAAAACATCGTGGTGATGATGAAGGACGAGTTAGAACAAATAAAGGAGCAGGTGCTGAACGTTATGTAAGCCCTATCGCCCTCCTTGATATATCGCCCTTTTAGTTCACCCCATCATCAATGAAAATAAAAAGCTTTCAATATGTCAAAAATTATAATTTTTTCAGCGCCATCGGGTAGCGGCAAAAGCACCATCATCAATTATTTGATGGCACAAGGGTTAAATCTTCATTTCTCAATCAGTGCCACCTCACGCCCCCCTCGCGGACAGGAGCAGCACGGTGTGGAATATTTCTTCCTGACGCCCGACGCCTTCCGCCAGCACATTGCTAATGGTGATTTCCTTGAATATGAAGAGGTTTACAAAGACCGCTTCTACGGCACGCTAAAGACTCAGGTTGACCAACAACTGGAGCGTGGCGAAAACGTGGTGTGCGATGTAGATGTGCTTGGCGGCATAAACATCAAGAAGCATTACGGCGACCGCGCTTTAAGCGTGTTCATCCAGCCTCCTTCAATTGAAGCTTTGCGCCAACGCCTAACACTTCGCGCTACCGACGCCCCCGAAGTGATTGAAGACCGCATTGCGCGCGCCACCTTTGAATTGTCAAAAGCCAATGAATTCGATCATATCGTGATCAACGATGATTTGGCCACCGCTCAAGCCGAAGCCCTGAAGATTATCAAAAGTTTTATTGAGCAAGCCTAAGCCTGCCTAAAACATTTTTTATTAAAACTTTTTGACGTATTCGCAAATAAATACGATATTTGCTCTTATTATGGACCCACTACTTATGGACCCCCTACAAATTTGGATAGAATTTAGTTCGACCCTTCAATTGGTTCTGAAAGGCTTAATTGTCGGTATCGTCATCTCCGCCCCAATGGGACCTGTTGGTATTCTTTGCATTCAGCGCACCATGCAAAAGGGCCGTATTTACGGTTTAGTTACTGGTGCCGGCGCTGCTTTGAGCGACTTTATATATGCCTTATCTACAGGTTTGGGAATGTCGTTTGTTATTGATCTTATTGAACAAGGTCAGACCTTATTTTGGCTCAAGCTCATCGGTAGTGTGATGCTTTTTATTTTTGGCTTACACACCTACCGCCAGGATCCGCGAAAATGCATGCGCCCGCAAATGAAGCGCAAAGGCACCCTATTTTATAATTTTATCTCAGGTTTTGGCCTCACCTTCAGCAATCCGCTCATCATTTTCCTCTTTATTGCGCTCTACAACATGCTCACGTTTGTTATCCCCTCAAATCTTTTCGGACAAACGGTGGGCTATCTCTCCATCATTGCTGGAGCGATGTTGTGGTGGTTAGGCTTAACGTGGCTCATATCCCACATGAAGAACAACTTCGGGGTGCGCGGCATTTTGCGCCTCAATCAAACCATCGGAACCATCGTGGTGGTTGTTAGTGTGCTCTACGCCCTAACCACGATTTTCCACCTCTCGCTTTATTAATCTCATTCATTTGCATACATAACTCTAAACATTTAATATCATTATGGAAAAGATTATTGGTCTTATCGACGCTCCCTTCACGCCTTTCACCGCTACTGGCGAAGTTAACCTTGAATCCATCCCCGCATATGCTGCTCTTTTGGCACGCAATGGCATGAAGGGTGTGTTTATTAACGGGTCATCAGGCGAAGGCTATATGCTCACTGAAGAAGAACGCATGCAACTTGCCGAAGCATGGGTAAAAGCCGTGCCCGAAGGTTTCAAGGTGATTGTTCACGTGGGTAGCACATGCGTGATGAGCAGCAAGCGCCTTGCAGCACACGCTCAGAAAATCGGAGCTTGGGGTATCGGTGCGATGGCAACGCCCTTCCCCAAAATCGGACGCATCGAAGAAGTGGTTAAGTATTGCGAAGAAATCGCTTCAGGCGCACCAAATCTTCCATTCTATTATTATCACATCCCTGCCTTTAATGGCGCTTTCCTTTCAATGCTCGACTTCCTCAAGGCCGTTGACGGACGTATTCCAAACTTTGCCGGAATCAAGTACACATTTGAAAGCCTTTATGAGTACAACCGTTGTCGCAGATATGCCAACGGCAAGTTTGACATGCTCCACGGTCAGGACGAAACCATTCTTCCTTGCTTAGCCATGGGCGGCGCTCAAGGCGGTATTGGTGGCACAACGAACTACAATGGCAAGTGCCTCTCTGAAATTATTACCGCATGGCAGGAAGGCGACCTTGAACGTGCTCGCGAATTGCAAGAATTCTCACAAGACGTTATCGACGTGATTTGCCATTATCGTGGTAATATCGTTGGCGGTAAGCGCATCATGAAGCTTATTGGTCTTGACCTCGGTCCTAACCGCGTGCCTTTCCAAAACATGACCGATGAGGAAGAAGCAGCCATGAAGCAAGAACTTGAAGCCATCAATTTCTTTGAACGTTGCAATAAGTAAATCGCCAAAGCATTTGATGCCTATGTTTATTCGAAAAATATCAATCCTCGCCTCGATTGCTTTATGTTGTGTGCTTCATGCTTTTGGGCAAAACGACAACAAATTCAACGAGGTGGTATTCAATAATTTACCTGAACTTTGTGTAAGTAAAGGTCAAGGTGTTTCAGCCCCCTTTGCGGGCGTTGTTGGCGGTGCGACCATCGTAGCTGGTGGTTGCAACTTCCCCGACACGCCAGCTGCCGAAGGTGGTCAAAAACAATATTACGGCACCGTGTATCGCCTTTCAGCCGACGGTTGGACGAAGGATTCACTTCAGATTCCCCCAACGGCTTATGGCGTGAGCGTGCAAGTGCCCGATGGTCTTGTGTGCATTGGCGGTCTTACACCTGATAGCCTTTCGCCCGCCGTTGCTACCGTACACTTAATTACGTTTAAGGACGGGCAACTCGTAGCTTCTGAATTGCCAGCACTCCCCGTGGCCATTCATAGCGCCGCAGGTGGCTTTGACGGCACGCACATCTATGTGGCTGGTGGCGAAAACAATGTAGCCTATCGCATGGCTTATCCAGCTGCCACGGGATGGGAAGAATTGCCCAGCATCCCCGGACGTTCGCGCGTTCAGCCAGCTGGTGTGGTTCAGAGTGCTGCCATTGGTAAGAACTTCTACGTGTTTGGCGGTTTTGCGCCACGCACCGAAACCGACACAGCGTTTGTGCATTCCGATGGCGTTTACTTCGACTCTAAGAAAAACGCGTGGATTCCTACAAATCAAGTAATTATAGATGGCGAAAGTCGCGCAATCGTAGGTGCTTCGGCCGTGCCCTCAGGTGTGGCCCACGTAGCGATTCTTGGTGGTGTGAATAAGCAAGTGTTCCTCAACGCGCTCAACCGTCCCGAAGCCGACTACCTCACGCACCCCGCAGAGTGGTATCAATTCAATGACGAATTGCTTATATATCAAACCATCACCGACGCATGGGTGACAGAGGCTCAAAACCCTGCTCTTGCGCGTGCTGGTGCCGCTGTAGTGGCTCAAGATGGCGGTTGGATCGTGATTAACGGCGAAAGCAAACCCGGTATTCGCTCAACAGAAGTGACCGAGGTGAAGCTCAACTCGCGTGTGGCCTTCGGATGGCTCAACTGGCTGGTGCTTGGCATCTACCTCGTTGGTATGCTCGGTTTGGGTTATTTCTTTATGCTTCGCGAAAGCTCTTCAGAGGACTTCTTTAAGGGTGGCGGACGCATTCCTTGGTGGGCAGCAGGTATCTCCATCTATGCCACCATGCTCAGCGCCATCACATATATGGCCATTCCCGCCAAAGCTTATGCCACGGATTGGACCTACTACCCCATGCTCATCACGATTCTCATCGTGTCGTTCCCCGTGGTGAAGTACTATTTGCCCTACTTCCGCAAGCTTAATTTGACGAGTGCATACGAGTATCTTGAAGTGCGCTTCAATGCCGCTACCCGCATCACCGCTAGTGCACTCTTTATCACCTTCATGGTGGCACGTACGGCCTTGGTGCTCTACCTGCCCTCGTTGGCTCTGACCGCCGTGACGGGTATCGACATCTACCTCTGCATCATCCTCATGGGTGTTATCACCATCATTTATTGTACGATGGGTGGTGTGGAAGCCGTAGTGTGGGGCGACGTCGTACAGGGTATAATCCTTGTAGGTGGCGCTATTCTTGCTGCTGTTTACCTCATCGTCAATACCGAAGGCGGTTTTACAGGCTTTATGGATTTAGCTATCGACAACGATAAATTCCGTTTGTTCGACTACACATTCGACTTCACCAGCGCCACGATCTGGGTAATTATCTTGGGTGGTTTGGCCAATAACCTTATCTCCTACACTTCCGATCAAACCGTGATTCAGCGCTACATGACCACGAAGGATGAAAAGGGAGCCGGACGCGGCATCATGCTCAATGGTGTTATGTCGGTGTTCATCAGCGTGTCGTTCTACTTGATTGGTACCGGTCTTTACACCTTCTTCAAGACCCACCCAGCTGAGTTGGATTACACCATGGCAAAGTCCGACGCCATCTTCCCCTTCTTCATGACCAGCCAAATGCCTGCTGGTTTGGCGGGACTCTTGATTGCTGCCATCTTTGCCGCAACCATGTCAACGATTTCGTCGAACATCAACTCCATCTCAACGGCATTCAGCGTTGACTTCTACAAGCGCTTTGTGCCCTCAGCATCCGATCATAGCATGCTTAAGGTGGCTCGTTGGGCTTGTATGATTTCAGGACTTATTGGCGTGGCGATTGCCCTGTTGATGGCTACGTGGGAAATCCTCTCGCTTTTGGATTACTTCAACACCATCTTAGGACTCCTCTCAAGTGGTTTGGGTGGTTTGTTCTTCGTGGGTATCTTCTGTAAGCGTGTGGGCGGTATTGCCGCTATGACAGGCTTTATCGTTGGCGAAGCCGTAGTGTTCTGGATGAACGCCTTCACCCCCACAAGCTTCTTGCTCTACGGATTTATCGGTATGGCGGTGTGCATCGTCGTTGCGTTAGCCCTATCGTTTATCCCAGGATTGCAAGCTAAGAAGCAAGTATAAAATAGTGACATCAAAAAATACATAGAAAATCATGGACTTTAAGAAATTAGCTGAGCAATATAAATCAGAATTGCTCGATAAGGTTATTCCCTTCTGGCTTGACAAATCGCAGGATAAGGAATTTGGTGGATTCTTCACTTGCCTTGAACGCGATGGCTCAGTATTCGACACCGATAAATTCATTTGGCTTCAAGGCCGCGAAGTATGGATGTTTGCCACGCTCTATAATAAAGTAGAAAAGAAGCAGGAGTGGCTTGACGCCGCTATCCAAGGTGCAGAATTCCTCAAGAAGTATGGCCACGATGGCAACCTCAACTGGTACTTTGCCCTTGATCGTGAAGGTCATCCGCTCGTTGAGCCCTACAACATCTTCTCATACACGTTTGCCGTTATCGCCTTTGGTCAGCTCGCCATTGCTACTGGCAATGAAGAATATGCTGATATCGCTAAGCGCACCTTCGACATCGTGCTCTCAAAGGTGGACAACCCCAAGGGTAAGTGGTCGAAAGCATCGCCTGGCGCACGCGCGCTCAAGAGCTTTGCCCTTCCCATGATCCTTTGCAACGTAGCGCTTGAAATTGAACCCCTCCTTGAACCCGCCTTCCTTGAAGAAAAGATTAAGGAATGCGTGCACGAAGTGATGGACGTGTTCTATCGCCCCGAACTCGGACTTATCGTAGAGCATTTGGGCGTGAACAACGAACTCGTGGATTGCATGGACGGTCGTTTGCTTAATCCCGGCCACGCCATTGAAGCCATGTGGTTCATCATGGACCTCGGCAAGCGCCTCGGCGACCAAGCCCTTATTGAAAAGGCGGTTGACATTGCACTTAAGGAAGTGGAATACGGTTGGGACAACCAATACGATGGCATCTTCTACTTCATGGATCGCTTAGGTCACCCCCTTCAACAATTGGAATGGGATCAAAAGCTTTGGTGGGTACACATCGAAACGCTCATCACCATGATTAAGGGTTATCAACTCACGGGCAATGAAAAGTGCCTCGCTTGGTTTGAAAAGGTTCACGACTACACCTGGAGCCACTTTGCTGATGCGCAATACCCCGAATGGTTTGGTTATCTAAACCGTCAGGGCGAAGTGTTGCTCACACTCAAGGGCGGAAAGTGGAAAGGCTGCTTCCACGTGCCACGCGGCCTCTTCCAATGCTGGACGATCCTTGAAGAAATTGCAAATAGAAAATAATCATATTGATTCATGCAAAGGTTATGAGGGATTAATACGGGCATGCACACATCGCCCATGTATGAAGATTCCTCATAGCCTTTTTCGGCAATAGCATGAGCCTGAAATGGTATTTCATTCACTTCCGTAAAGCCATGCTTCTGCCTTGTTATTGATGCATTACTCACATAACAAATGATATACACCTATGATACTTTGTTCATTAAACGATAGCGATCGCTTGAATTCGCTCCACCCCTACTTCAAGCAAGTGTTTGACTATGTCAAGGACAACGACCTCTCGGCCGTTGAACCCGGACGCATCACGCTCATTCCCGAAAAACTCTTTATCAACGTGAGCGACGCAAAGCTCATTGCCCTTGAAGACCAAAAGCTCGAGGTGCACCGTAAGTACATTGACATTCACCTGCCCCTTTCGGCGCCCGAAACTATCGGTTGGGCTCCTATAAGCGCCCTTGGCGAAAGTGAAAATCCCTTTAATGAAACAGATGATTTTGCCCTGTATCCTGAGCGCGCCACAACTTACTTTAACGTTCTTCCAGGACAGGCCCTTATCGTTTACCCCGAAGATGCCCATGCCCCCATCATTGGCAATGGCACCTTGCGCAAACTCATTGTGAAAGTAATCCTTGAGCCATGAACATCAAGCTCCTCTTTAGGGTATGCCTCTTAGCCGTTATTGGGGCGTTGGTCACCTCATGCAAGAAAAAGCTGACGCCGCTTGAGCTTTATATTGAGCAAACCAACGAAGTGTGCCCCATGCCTATCTCAGCCCATTCAGATTCAGAGTTTCGAGGCATTTCTATACGCGACTCTCTGCTCGTCTTTACCTACACCATGGCAGATCATGAAGTGGATTGGAAAAACGATTACGCCGCGCTCAGAGCTGAGGTAAAGAGCACGCTCACGTCTTCCCTGCCTGAGATGCAGGAATTGCTTGACCTTATGCTTGAATCGAAAAAGGGTGCACAATTCCTCTATCAATCTAAAGCCGATGCCAGAAAGGAAATCGTGATTACCTTCACCCCTACCGACATCTTAAACTTCTGTGAAGTAGGGATTCTTGAAGACACGCCCACCCCTACGGTTGAAAGCCACGTGCGCAATTTGCTCTATCAAACGCCGCTTGAGCTCAGTGAGGGCGTTGTACTCACCGATATTGCACTCATGGCAGACACGCTTCATTTAGCAATCACCCTGCCCGAGGAAGCATTTATGGCGTTGAAAACGCAATCGCAAACCGATCAAGTTCAGACTTCCGAGGAAATGCGTGATGCTTTGCAAAAAACAAAGCTCCACAAGATTTTGGCTCACCCATCAGCCTACCACACTCTGCGCCTCAAATTATCTGGTGTTACGAGCCATGAAATAGAAGTACTGACGCTCGCTCATGAATAGCAGGTTGAATGGTCCCGAGCGCCATTATCTCCGAAATGACTTTAGAAAAATCAAGTATAGCCGATTTGCCCATCAGCAAGTCGGTTATTTTTTTCAATGCTTACAGCTATCAGCTTTCAGTTTATGTGTCGGGAGATAAACAAAGATATTTAGCGGTGGCCTTCAAACAGAAATGAAATGCCGAATAATAGACCGGGAGATAACTTTGCGGAAGTGAGAGAGAGAGCAATAAGGCCATGCGCCAATTAGAATTAGTAGGATAAAAAAAGAAGATACAAAAAAAATGTGCTAACCTCCCCGATAGAGGTTAACACATCAAAACTTATGTTTTAACAAATCAGCGGAAGCTGGGGGATTCGAACCCCCGGTACGGTTGCCCGTACGTCAGTTTAGCAAACTGGTGGTTTCAGCCACTCACCCAAACTTCCTTCCGGCACATCAAGTGTTTCCCTTGAAATGCAACGCAAAATTAGTGTTTAAAACCTTACAAAAGAAGTGTTGTGCCTTTGTTTTTCTTTAAAAACCTTAAAGATTTGATTTCCGTCATGCGATAATCAAGAAAACGTTAAGGCTATATATTAATTTCAAGCATTTCTTGCGCAAGGATGGTGTTTTCAAAAATAGGTTTTGCCTCGTCAAGGAAAGGTTGCTCGTCGTGATATCGTGCTGAGTAATGGCCGATGAGGAGCTTTTTCACTTGTGCGGCAGAGGCAAAGGTTGCTGCATCGTGTGCTGTAGAGTGGCAAGTGGCAGCCGCTCTTGAAGCGTCGGTTTTCAGGAACGTTGCTTCGTGATAGAGCAGGTCAACACCCGTCAGGAGCGGCACGTTGCGCTTACAAAGCATCGTGTCGGAGCAGTAAGCGTAGGTTCTTGCGGGTTTTGGTGGCGTAACCAGCGTGTGGTGGGGGTGGCATCGGCCGTCGGGTGCTATCCAATCGGCGCCTTGCTTGATGAGCGGAATATCGTAGTGTGGAATATTGAGATAGTCGATCATGTCGCGCCTGATGTTTGGCAAGGCTTGGTGTTCTTTAAAGAGAAAGCCACACGTTGGCATGCGGTGTGCAAGCGGAAAGGCTTCAACGCTCATGAGGGAATCGGTGTGTACCACGGCATGCTCGTTGGTGTTGATTTC
>JAGBYN010000048.1 GCA_017628775.1 Bacteroidaceae bacterium
AATGATGAGTTGGTCAATAAGTTCTTGTGCTTCTTCTTCAGTGAGCTTACATTCCTTAAGATCCTTTTCAATGAAGATATCGAGGAATGTAGATACACGACCGAGTGACATTGCAGCACCGTCTTGGTCCTTAACCGCTGCGAGGTAAGCGAAGTAAACGAACTGAACTGCTTCGCGAGCATCTTGTGCAGGACGAGTTACGTCGAAGCCGTATGACTGACACATTGTCACGAACGACTTGAGTGCATTGATTTGTTCAGTAGTTTCTTCACGCTTTTGGATGCACTCTTCAGTCATTTCCTGAATTTCGAGGCGTTCGAGGAAGCGCTTCTTTTCTTCAATAAGGTTGTTTGTACCATAGAGTGCTACACGGCGGTAGTCACCGATGATACGACCACGACCATAAGCGTCGGGCAAACCTGTGATAACGTGTGAGTGGCGTGCAGCGCGGATGTCGGCTGTATAAGCTGAGAACACACCTTCGTTGTGTGTCTTGCGGTAGCGTGTAAAGATGTGCTTAGTTTCGGGATCGAGTTCGTAGCCATAAGCCTTGAGTGCGCTTTCTACCATACGGATACCACCCTTTGGGAAAATACCGCGCTTCAAAGGCGCATCAGTTTGAAGACCTACGATAACTTCGTTTTCCTTATCGATGTAACCAGCACCATAAGTATCGATGCTTTGTGGATACTTTGTTTCAGCATCGTAAACACCCTTTTCGCGTTCTACCTTGAACATTTCGCTGAGCTGAGCCCAAATCTTAAGTGTACGTTCAGTAGGACCTACGAGGAAGCTTTCATCACCTTCATAAGGTGTGTAGTTATGTTGAATAAAGTCGCGCACGTTGATTTCGCGCTTCCAAATAAAACCTTCGAAAGATTCTACGCAATTAGATAATTTCATATTAAAATAAAGTTAGTTAAAAATTTCTGACTTGTTGATTCTTCATCACACACAAAACGATGCACGAAGAATCTCCGTGAATAAAAAATAGATTTAACTCTTGTTTTAACGCATTACAAAATTACGTTTTTCTGTATTTTCCACCACAAAAAAAGATAATTATCTACCACTTTCTGTTCTTTTTTTACTATTTGTTCTAAAAATGCGTGGAATTACATGCTATTCTAAAATATTGAGGTTACAAAATTCCCCTTTGTCTTTTGATTACTCATCAACCGACAAAGGGGGTTAATTATTCTAATCTTTAATATTTTAGTTGCTTTTAATCAACAAACACCACGCCACATGGTGCTACCCCAACGGAATAAGTGGCGATATATTCACCGGCAGACGTGTAATGATAGACATATCCTGGTGAGGTATAATCGTATGCTGATGCGTTCGACGGGATGAAGATATCGCCGTTACTATCGGTTTGAATGGCATTTGGCATGGCGGGCAATACTTCCGATTTCAATAAATTTTCGTCGGTTAATTCGTTGGTTTCAGTGTTGTATGCGTGATAGGTGGTTATGTTTTCATAAGTGGTCCAATCGGTTACAGAATTAATAACCAACAATTTATCATTTGAAACAGTGATGTAAGAACCTTCGCAAACATAGGTATATTGGCCTTGCTTGGGATCAACCTTAAGCACCTTTGAACTGATGGTGGCGTAATCGCCTCGACACACCACATATAAATCACCTTGCTGACTCACGGCAATTTGTCCGGGGTTTATTTCTACATCAATATCGTTAGCCTTTTCCAGCGTTTTTGTGTTGATTGTGGCCAAACGAAAACCATTTTCGTACGTGGGATAGTTATAACCATCAGAAATGCTGACGTAAAGCGCATCGCCCACCACCACGAGGTTACAAGGATTGGGACCTACTTCAATGCGCTTTAAACTTTCGTAGGTATCAACGTCGTACACGTTAACATAACCATCATTGCCGCACACGAATATTTTACCGGCTTCAACGCTTACCGACTGGGGTGCATTAACCATTAACATGTGTTCAGCTTTTAAAGTTTTGGCATCCATCACCCACACCACATTACTTTCAAACACTGGCACGTAAATTTTTCCATCAGCCTGAGTTGCCGCCTGTGGCGTAGCGCCAAGACTTACCTGATTATTAGCCGCAGCAAATACATTGTTTTGCACGGTGCCTGATACTACATCAATTAAACTTAAAGATCCGTCTATACCATCGTAGTATGATCCTTGATTAACGACAACGATACTTGTAGCAACCGGTGTTTCGGGATTATCAACTGAAGGTTCCTGAACATCATCATTTTCAGAACATGCCACAAAAAGCAATAAAAGGGGAAGAAGTTTTTTCATAATTATTTTTTAAGAATAGCAAATCGTAAAAATTAAACGGGATATAGTTAAAATTAAACGGCAGGTAATTTAAAGTAAACGGGATATAGTCACGCACCAAATTTCTTTTACATCTTAGTGCCATGAAATAATTCTGGGACTAGGCACTTTTTATAGAGATTATAGAAGTTATAGGAACAATAGATTTTCCAAATGATCTAGATATTCAAGAATAAATGCATGCTTTGCGACCTTAATGGCCTTATCGCCAAGCCCTACCTCTCAACTCTCAACTCTCATCTCTCAATACATATTGAAGCCATCATATTTCTAAGCGGCATGGGATAACGGCGCACAATTTCATAGGATTTATCCAAAGCATTGTTCACGTGCAACGCTGTGGTTAGTTTTAAATTTGACACGTTAAATGTGCGCGCCACACTTAAATTGACTTCTGCATAACCTGGTAATTTGGTTTGCACCGCGTGCTGTGCTGTTGCCCACCTGTGGGATGCCGCACTGACGCCTACGTTAACATTCAGCCATGGGTTTTCCCATGAAAGGCTTGCTGCACCGCTGTGTTGTGGCAAATAAGGTGGTTGTTTTTTATACGTTAAATCGGATGGATCCGTCTTATCCTGACCTTCTTGCAATGAATAGTTTATGGCCAGACAAAACTCATGGTTCTTATTGGCTTTAAACGTTATGTTGGTATTAACGTCTAATCCGGCTATGGTTACCTTGCCTCTATTTTCAGTGCGCCAGATAAAAAGGTTATAGGGCACAGAGGTGATGCGATCGGTAATATTGTTATAATAACCATCCAATGAGAGTCGGACACCGCCCCATGACGTGTGCTTCAACCATGCCGCCCCAATGCCGATTTGCTGGGTGCGTTCGGGTTTTAGTTCCGCCGTTCCCAAATGATAAAAATAATATTCAGCAAAGGTGGGCTGCCGGTAATAATCTTTGTAAAACAAACGGGTGGTCAGTCCTATTGGTTCAAAGATATAAGCTGCCGCTAACGACGTTTGCCATTTACTCATGTTGCGTGGCGCCTTTTCTTTAGCCTTTGGCGCTCTGTTCCACACATGGTGGGCTACAGCACGTGCTGTGATGGATAGATTTTTAGGTTTGTAACGCACCGAAAATGCGTGTTGAAGCGTGTGTCGCGAAGCGCCATCAGCATCTGATAAATAACTTGAAAGCGAGTTGTAAAAATAATCGGCAGCATAAGCCATATGCCACTGCTTCGCCAATTGATGTTCAGCGCCTATCGTAGTGTAAAATTCCTGCTGATTGTATTTTTGGCGTAATGCATCCTTAGGATATTGAGGATTATCATCGTCGTAGCGGGTGAGTTGTCCTTGATATTTCACGGCGACAG
Source organism: Bacteroidaceae bacterium (assembly GCA_017628775.1). The sequence continues at coordinate 3,663 of JAGBYN010000048.1, forward strand.
AGGTACGCGTTTTACCCCAACGTGAGTCATACTTTGACTGCACAAACCACAAAGCATCCTTCATCACTTCATGATTATCGTTATTATAAAGCACCACGGCACCAGGAAGTTTATTGTCGGATAAAGAATAATAAACTTTTGTCAGCCATTTTTGATTATTGCTCAATGCATGATTCAGCCACACCTCAGCAATACCACTTTTGGTGCGTGAGTTATTCCTTCGTTCAGTAGTGGACAAGGCGCCATTATTGATTCGAAACTTATAGTTGTTGTTTCTGAAATAAAAACGAGCGTGCCCGCCTATTTGAGTTTTTGAAGAGAGGAGTTTATTGAACGTCACCGAGGGGTTAATCAATTCCCAGGAGCCTGTTTTTATTTCAGCTTTTAGGTTTGAAATGCTTTTATTTTGGGTTTGTATGAATAATGTAGCAGCCGAGAGCGTGCGTACGGGTGTGAGTAAAGGTGCAGTGTCGCCAATATCTAAGCGTAGCGCCGTTATCTGTTCAAAGGCAAAAGCTCCGACATCGACAGCTCCATTTTGTGTGTTTGCCATGGGAAGTCCATCATAGCACACTGTGGTATGGGCAGCACCAATACCACGCACGCTTATGGTTTTTAATCCACCAGCACCGCCATAGTCGCGCACGTTTATCCCTGCCACATGGCGTAAGGCCGTAGCAAGGTCTGTGGCTGCCGTGCGTCGCAAGGCGGCAGTGTCTAAACGAAAAGAAGGACTTGAAGCCGTGTAAGCCGCATCTCGCTTCGAGGCCACCGTTACCGCTTCATTCAACACATACTCCGTTGAGTTTTGAGCACAAAGCGTGTATATGCTTGATAATGCACAGATACACGTTGCCCAAAATCGACCAACATACGTAAACATATTATTTAAGGGAATCACATAAGTAGGGTATAAAAAATAGAGTGATGTGTATAACGAAAATATACCCATCAATGCGTATTCATTATATGCTACTTATTGCTGGCTTAAAGTTTCCTCGAACTCCATCCAACGGTTAAACATGCAAGAAGGCAGGTCTTCTGACTCGTTCTTTCAAAGTGCACCTTCTCAGAAAAAAAATAACTTTTTCCAATGGTATCCACGCACCTTGCTACAATAGAACATACAGCAGCGGGACTGTACAGGATTCTCACCTGTTTCCCTTTTAATTGCCTGACGCTTGCCAGGCAACACCTTCTCGGTTATTATGCTTGCGAAGTTAAGCAAAAAAAATGAGCAGACGTCAATATCTGCTCATTTTTTTACTTATGGGTTGTATCTCTATTATTTACAATCTATGAAAATAGGTTGCCCCACCTTATTTATAAACCAATATTTCACGTTCGCCCTTAAGTGCAGCGAAAGCATTTTCAGCCATTGCCAGCATTTCATCTTCACCAGGATAAACGTGGATGGGCGCTAAGAAAGAAACGCGCTCTTTGATTTTATCGGTAATGTACGAAGAGTAAGCCAAACCGCCCGTAAGCAGAATAGCATCGACCTTACCATACATCACTGCTGCTTGCGCCCCAATACTTTTTGCCACTTGGTAGCACATCGCATCAATCACCAAACGTGCGTGATCATCGCCAGCCTCAACGCGCTCCATCACCTTGCGCACATCGCTTGTGCCAAGATGGGCTGCAACACCCGCCTTTCCCACAATACGTTTCATCATTTCATTTTTGGTGTAAAGTCCGCTATAGCACAATGAAATAAGGTCGGAGGTAGGGAGTGTACCAGCACGTTCAGGCGAGAACGGTCCTTCGCCATCCAAGGCATTATTAACATCTACAGCCTTTCCTTGCTCATGCGCAGCCACCGAAATACCACCGCCAAGATGGGCTACAATAAGATTCAATTCATGATAGCCCTTACCGATTTCCTTGGCATAACGGAAGGCAATGGCACGCTGATTAAGGGCATGCCAAATAGAACGACGAGGCATGATGGTTGAACCCGTAAGGCGAGCCTCTTCACAAAGTTCATCCACCGTCACAGGGTCGGCAGTGAAAGCACGGCACCCTGGAATGATATGAGCCAATTCATAAGCAATCAAGCAACCTAAATTGCAAGGGTGCTTACGCTGAGCATTAATCATATCTAAGCGCAATTGCGCATTAACTTCATAAACACCACCTTGAGTGGGTTTACCAAGACCACCGCGACCGATAACAGCATCAAACTCCAAAGGTAAACCATGGTTTGAAAGACAATTTAAAATAAGTTGTTTGCGGTAATCATACTGATCGGTGACACGCACGAACTTTGAAAGTTCTTCTTCCGTATGATTGATATTTTCCACAAACACCTTTTCGCCATCTTTATAAACAGCGATTTTAGTGGTTGTAGATCCTGGATTGATAGCAAGTATTTTCATTTTATTTGAATAGATAAATCAACTAAACCATTAACACAGTGCCACAGCAATACTATAATACTTCGTGAGCACACTATCGCCACGCGATGAAAGCACAACGGGGCAATCAGTGCCTTGCAACACACCTGCTATTTCAGCTTGTGCAAAGAAAGGCATCGTTTTATAAAAGGCATTAGCGCCTTCAATATCTGGGAAGAGTAAAGCGTCGGCCTTTCCTTCAAGCGTACTCTTGATGCCTTTTATTTCAAGCGCTTCCTGATCAATGGCACAACGAAGGTCGAGCGGACCATCCAGAAGAATATTTCCCCATTCGCCTGCCTGCGCCCGTTCTATAAGTGGCGCATAGGTCATGGTATGCGGGAATTTTTCGCTTGCAAATTCAGTGCAGTGCAACATCGCAATGCGTGGTTGCTGGATTTGCAATTTGCGGCACATCTCAGATAAGTAAGTTATTTGTGCTGCGCGTTGTACTTCGGTGGGATAAGGCAACACGGCAGCATCGCTCATCAATAAGAAGCGCTTAAGAAGCGGTACTTCAATAACCGCCACGTGCGACATCACACGTCCTTGCTTCAAAATACCTTCTTCTTTATTGAGTACAGCACGCAAAAGTACGTCAGTATTAATTAATGCCTTCATCATGGCATTGGCGCGTCCGTTGCGCACAGCAAGCACAGATAAGCGTGCAGCTTCGGCAGCACTATCGGCATGCTCAAATTCTATTTTATCCTTATAGTTTTCCCAATCGGCAGGAAGTGGCATTTTTTCACGATCGCCTACAAGAAGCAGATGAACCCATCCTTCGCGCAAAGCCCGAAAAACAGCTTCCATCGTATGTTCGTCATGAGGATACACCACCACCAAGCGCTTAGTGGTGCGTTGTGAAGAAAGATGATCAATAAGTTCTTGAAAAGAAGTTATCATAATATCTGTTAGCGAATTTAATATATTTTAAAGCAAAAGTACTAATTAATTTTCAACCACACTATCCCATATAGCGCAAAGACTTTTAATTTTTTCTATTTTCTAATTATTTATGGGTTATTATTGATGTTTAATTAGTTAGAAAAATAAGATGAATAATAATGGCTGTGGATATGGTGGATAATGGTTTTTATTAGCTTTTTAACAATTGATTTATTGAATGTTACGGAAACTCAAAAAATGTTGATAAATGGCGCAAAAACCTGTGGAATATGTCAAAAAACAGTGGAGGATAAGTGGATAATGAAATTCTCACGAGCGAGGTCTGAATGAAAACTTATACACACACCTTTTCACAGGTGTTTCCACGTGTTTTCCACGACTTTTCCACCGAGTTATACACAGAGGGGATTTGTAGATTTTTTGAATTAATAGATGCCTTAGATTTTAGTAGATACTATTAAACGCCCTTTTAATAATTATTACTGTCCGCTAAACATACGTAAGTGTCTATTTTTACTCGATTTTAAGTAAGACAAGCCTCCATGAAAAGAGGTCGATCGGGTGTTTGCTAAAGAAACCATACTATGAAGGACAATCTAACCTTGATATATGCTCATACTTGGCCACTTTAAGCTTAATTCTGTCATTTTATCCCATTAATG